>CAJAQO010000131.1 GCA_903944085.1 uncultured Verrucomicrobia subdivision 3 bacterium | reverse complement strand
CTCCATCGCGTCAGCTTGTTTCTTGGCCATTTCCTTGAGCGCGGCGCGGCCGGACAGTTTTTTATCGGCGAGCCACTGGTCTTTCAGCTTTTCCAGCGGATCGAGTTCGTCGAACAAACGCGCGGCATGGAAACCGAGCGATGCACTGGCTTCGCCGGTCGCCCAAACATCCACAAGCCGGTGCAACGCATCTTCCTTTTGCTGAATGCCGAGTTCGTAACGCGGCGTGCCGGGCGCGCCTTCGCCGCCACGAAAACGGCGGCGCTGGTAAAGAATCACCGGCTCAACGGCGGAAAGCAGTTTTGCGCTCGTCATCAAACCGACTGTCACACGCGTGCGGCGGAAAACGGCCTCGATGATTTCGCCGTGCGAATAATTTGGAATGATGACGCCGTCCTTGACCGTGTAGCCGCCGACGATGCGGTGCGCGGGAACTTTCAAATTGAACACCGGATCGTTGGTCGAGGAAAGCTGGTGGACGAGTTTTTTCGTCGGCGTGCCGCGATCCCAAATGCCGGGATCGCCTTCTTCGAGAATGACCATGCAACTGCCTTTGATTCTCGCGTCATCCGAATCCACCGCCGCCGTGACGACGTTGGCGAAACCCATGTTTGTGATAAAACGTCCACGCTTCTCGACTTGCAAAAGTGGTTCGTCGCCATTTTTCCAGTCCGCCACGCGCACTTTGCCGGCGAGCATTCCGGTCTCGACGCCGACGAACGGAATCGGCTCGGTGAGCGCGAAGGCCGCGCGGACCTGTTTGCGATTTTCACCCGGCTTGAGCGGCGCGGCGCCGCTGACATATTTCTCGCGTTGCTCCGGCGTGCCGCGTTCGTGAATCGGCGCGAGGCCGAGATTGCCCGCGAGACTGCCCGTGGCCGCGCCGGCGTCCACCCAGGCAAGCTCGAACGCGAGCAGCGCCAGCGCCAGATTTTTCGGCCCGGCGATGTAACCGCCTTGCTCCGGTTCCAGCGACGCAGCGGTGATGCCGCTGTCGTCGTAGTGCTGGAGCAGGCTGTTTTTTTCGGTCGTCCATTCGTGCGAGTTGCGTCCGCCGGCGGCCACGAGCCGGGCAACCGGCCCGCGCGCCACGCCGCGCGCCGACTGCACGAGCATGTGCAGTTCGTAGCGGTCGGCAAACCGCCACATGAGCTGGCGGACGTCGTCGGAGGGCAAAGTGGTCAGGCCGGTGGCGGCCCGGTTTTCAGCAATGTTTTCCATAAAATAAAATTAAGGCGCGGTTGGGCGCGTGATCAATGTTGGCTGCGGGTGAATTACGGCCAGATAAATAACCGGTTTTCAATAAGAATCAACTCCTTTAGAACATATCTATTTTACTGATTTAGATGATTAAAATGTGTTAATAATGTCGGCAAACCAGCTCCCCACCGACGGCGACCGGTGGCCGCCGGCGTCAGGCGTAGCGATACGGCCGGCTCAAGGAAAATGTGTTGGGCAAATGCCGGATTTCGCGCACGTCGCCGTCCGCCAGCAGCACCTCCACAATGTCGAAGCGGAATTTTACCGGCGGGTTTTTCAGCAACGCCAGGTAATCCAGCGCCGTTTGCGAAAGCAGTTTTCGTTTACGTGCATCCACCGCCGCCGCCGGCCGTGTCCAATTTTCCGACGAACGGGTTTTCACCTCAACGAAGACGAGGCAGTCGCCGTCGCGGAAAACCAGGTCCAGTTCGCCGCGCGCGGAGCGGAAATTGGCCGCGAGAAATTTCAGCCCGGCCCGCTGCAAAAACTTTTTCGCCGCGCGCTCACCCAGTTCGCCGCGTCGCAGATGCTCCGGCTTCGCCGGGCCGGCGAACTTCGCCTTTAATTTTTCCAGAAGATTCATTTTCTTGGCCACAGATTTTCACAAATAAAATACAGATAAGCCAAAACGGTTGCTGTCCGGTTTTTCAGGATCTGTGATTCATCTATGGCATCGGCGGCTAAAACAATTTTGTTTTCAGTGGCGCAAAAGTTTTCCGGTGGATGGGACACGCGCCAAATTTCGCAATCGCCGCCAGATGCTTCGCCGTGCCATAGCCTTTATGTTCGGCAAAAGCGTATTCGGGAAACTCCGCGGCATACGCCAGCATCAGATGGTCGCGCGTGACCTTGGCCAGCACGCTCGCGGCGGCGATGGAATAGCTCCGTGCATCGCCCTTGACGATGGCCGTCTGCGGCACGCGCAGGGTTTTCACCGGGCGGCCGTCCACCAGCGCGTGCGGCGGCAGCGGATTCAATTTTGCCAGCGCCTCATTCATCGCGCGATGCGTTGCCTGCAAAATGTTGATTTCATCAATCACCGCCGCGCTGACTTCGGCGATGCCAAATTCGATTTCGCCGCATTGCAAAATAAATGCGAAAAACTTTTCGCGCTGTGCTGCGGTAAGCTGCTTGGAATCGTTCAGGCCGGCGAGTTCGGTGGGCAAGTCAGTTTTCGCCCAGCGCGGCGGCAGGATGGCGGCGGCGGCGACGACCGGCCCGGCGAGCGGCCCGCGCCCGGCCTCGTCCACGCCCGCCACGCGCGCGATGTTTTGCTGCCACAGCCCGCGCTCGAATTCAAAGCGGTCTGGAAATTTGGAAGTCATTCTTCTGATTTTGAATTGTCAGCTCCGCGCGGAAATCGATTTTCAATGTCTTTCATAAGTTGCAGGGCGAAAGACTTGCCCCAAAGCTCACGATCTTTGTCTCTTAACATCAGATGTTCACTGGCTGCATTCTTTACGCTCTTAATAAATTCCTCGTAACCGCTCCAAATCTCCTGAAAGCGTGTTTTGTATTGAAGGTTTTTGAAATCTTTTAATGTTTCACACACTCTCACGTCATAAATGGTGAACTCTTCGGGATAAAGCACCGTTAAGACAGCAGTAGCCATAGGAAGGCGGAACTTCCATTTATCTTTATCCATTATTATTTCAAGCCGCCTTTTGGGTTCTTTTTCACAATGAATTGCGCTTGTTAGAGTTCTGACCGCAGAATCTAAATCTTTTCCCTGTTTCAGAAGACGTTTGGCCACTTTTGATTTCGCCCGGTTCGCTTTCCAGATGACGATGCAAAAAAAGTCGAAAGCTGTGAGAAACCCATCCGCTTGGAACCGATGTGAAACCTCGCTAAACAGATATTTCTTGAGATGGTAGTATTTCAAATATTCTGTGTGATTCGTTATCATCGCTTTGTTTGTGAAGGTGAGCCTATCGCCTTTCGCCAACCTTGTCGCCACGATTTTTTCCGGCGGCGCGTGAAGACAAAATTGACTGTCGCACGAAGGTGCGAAGAGAGCTTAGGTTTGATTGATTGGCGGGGCCATTCTTTGCGCTTGCCCGGAAACAATTTTATTCCATAGTAGGCAGCCGTTTGGCAACGGGGTTGGGCGCTTGGCGCAGTGGTAGCGCTGCTCCTTTACACGGAGAAGGTCGCAGGTTCGAATCCTGCAGTGCCCACCATTTTTTACGGTGGCTGGTCCCCCACCGCTGACCGGCCGGGCATTAGATTTCAAATTAGAACATTACCGGTCTTGCTTGCAGGCTTGACCGAACACGTCTGAACCGGCAGAATCACCGACCGTTGCCAGCCTAGCTCAGTTGGTAGAGCAGGTCATTCGTAATGATCAGGTCATCGGTTCGAGTCCGATGGCTGGCTCCATTTTTTTCTTCAAGTTGGTGGATGATCTCGTAGCCGCAGTTTTCGCCTTTGCCAAGCATGGCATCGCTATGCATTGAACTGCTAGATATGTTAACCGGAAATCGCTTGTTTCGGTTGAATCAAACGAAAGCCCGTCAATTTGCGATCCACTTATAGGCATAGCCGGCGGGCGGTTCGTAGCGGAACGGAAAGTTCGCAAAGCCGCCGGCGCCGTTCCAATAGAGTTTGAGGTAGCCGACGTGGCCGTCCACAAAGGCCGCCTCGTTTTGCGCGTCATTGTGCTGCTGGCCCTGCGGCCAGGGATTGTGCCAGCTCACCGCGATGCCGCCGGCGATCTCGCCGTCCATTGCGGTTTTGCTGGGCTCGCGCACCGTGGCAAACTTCCGGGCCGCCAGTCCGAAGTCGTCGTTGCCGCGGTCCAAGCCGTTGAAACCGTAGCTGGAAAAATGCGCCAGCGTGGACTGAAAAAAACCGGTTTCCATCGGGCAGTCGAACACGGCGATGTTGGATTCAACATTTGGCGGCACGCCGAGATACGGCAGGATGCAATCTTTGTAGGCGTAATAAATATCGTTGGTGAAATAGTCCAGCGTGTCGCCGTGGTCGCCGGTGTAGAGGATAATGGCAAAGCCGATCTGCCGGACGTTGCTGGCGCACACGGCGCGTTTGGCGGATGCCCTGGCCTTGAACAAGGCTGGCAGCAGCAACGCGGCGAGCATGGCGATGATGACAATCACCACCAGCAGTTCGATCAAGGTAAACGCGCGCTTCATCCGCGATCTTCCGATAACGCGCGCGGCCAAAAAATTCAATGAAAATTTGCGCGGCGCGGCGCGGACGGTTAATTTCCCCGGATGTCTGGAATGATCGGCCGGTTGAGAAGCTCGCCGCTGCTCCCGCTGCTGCGCGTCAACACCGTGCATAGCTGGCGGCGACTGCTGGCCGTCCGCGAACAATCGCGGCTGCTCACCGGCATCATCGGCTTTTTTGTGGCGGGCTATCTCGTGCTGGCGTTCGAGCTGTTTTATCACGGGATGAAATTCATCGCCAAATTTCCCGGCCTCGGCGCGGTGCTGACGGAACGCCTGCTCTACACGCTGTTCGCCTTTTTGTTCGCGCTGCTGCTGTTGAGCAATCTCGTCATCGCCTACACCAATCTTTTCCGCAACCGGGAAACGGCGTTTTTGCTGACGCTGCCGGTGCCGGCGCAGACCATTTTCAACTGGAAATTCATCGAGTCCACCATTCTGGCGTCGTGGGCGTTTTTATTTTTGATCGCGCCGCTGCTCGTCGCCTTCGGGCTGGTGCGCGATGTGCCGTGGCATTTTTATCCGCTGACGGTGCTGCTCATCGGGCTGTTCATCATTCTGCCGGGCGTGTTCGGCGCGGCGCTGGCCATCGGCATCGGGCGGCATCTGGACCGGAAAAGTTTTCAAGTCGTGCTGCTGGTGGTGGCGCTGGTGGTGCTGGCGTTCGTCGCGTTTTGGTGGAAGACCAATCCGGTGGACGACGACCTGCTGGACAAGCGCACGCTGGAGGCGCTGGATCGCCTGCTCGCCAAAACACGTTTCACCATGTTCCCGTTTCTGCCGAGCTACTGGCTCTCGTCGGCCGTGCTGCAATGGGCCGAGGGCATCGCCGGCAGCGCGATTTTTTTCGCGACGGTGCTGTTGAGCCACACGCTTTTCTTCGGCAGCATCGCCTTCACCCAGTTTGGAAAAATCTTTTACGACACCGCTTCGGCGGTGCAGAGCCGTGGCGGCGGCGGATTCAAGCTGAATTTTTCCCGCACGCAAATAAATTCCCGCACGCCGGGCTTTCTCGAAAAAGTGTTTGCCAAAATTCCCTTTCTGCTGCCGGACACCCGCGCGCTGGCCGTGAAAGACCTGCGCATGTTCTGGCGCGACACCACGCAATGGGGCCAGTCCGTGATGTTTTTCGGCCTGCTTGGCGCCTACATCATCAACCTCCGCAACTTCACGCACCAGCTCACCAGCCCGTTCTGGATTCACGCCGTCGCGTTTCTCAACTTGGGCGCGTGCGCGTTCAACCTCGCCTCCGTCACCACGCGGTTTGTGTTCCCGCAGTTTTCCCTCGAAGGTCGGCGGCTGTGGATCATCGGCCTGGCACCCATCGGCCTGCCGCGCGTCGTCAAAACCAAATATTGGCTTGCCAGCACCGCCTCGCTCGCCGTCACCCTCGGCCTCGTCACGCTGTCGTGCTATCTGCTGAAAATGCCGTGGGACGACGTCGTTTTTTTCGGCGCGGTCATCACGGTGATGACGTTTACGCTCAACGGCCTCGCCACCGGCCTCGGCGTGCTGTTCCCGAACGTCAAGGAAACCAATCCGAACAAGATTGTCAGCGGCTTCGGCGGCACGCTGTGTTTCGTGTTGAGTTCCGTTTATATCATCGCCGCGCTCGCGCTGCTGGTGCTCGGCGGCGGCGGACTGCATGGCAACCCCACCTGGGCGGCCATCGCCATCATCGCGTTCGTCGTGCTCTCCTTCGTCATCGGCTGGCTGCCGCTGCAAATCGGCCTGCGGCACTTGAAAAATTTCGAGTCGTGACGGAAATCCAAAGTAAGGAACCCGAGCAGCCAGGAAATAAATCCTGTCATTCCTGCTGCCTCATTCGAAAATATTTTCCAGCGCCGCAAACAGCTTCCCCGCCGATGCAAAATGCTTTTGCCCGGCCGCTGAAACCAGATTAAATCCCTGGCCATAAGCTGGGCCGTTCGCCACGCAAAAATCCGTGGCGCAATCGGCGATTTGTCTTTTTGCCGCCCGCAGGGCATCCGCACGCCCGCCGTCCGCCGCGAATTTCCAGCCGACGATGTTCGCTTTGGGAAACCACCCGCGCAGCTCCGCGATGATCTTCCGCGTGGGCACCAGCTCGACGAACAAGCTGCCGTCGCGCGTGCTGATTTTTTTGGCCGGCGTGAAAGATTTCAAATTTCCCGCCGCATCGCGCGTGAACATTTGGCCGAAGGCGAAATCGCTCACCGCCGCCGCCTGAAAAATGGCAGCCACTTTTTTGCCGGCAAAGGATTTTAGCAGCAAACGCAAATCCGCCGTGGTGGAAAAAACTTTCACCGAGTGCGCCCGGCGTTCGCCGGCGTAAGTCGCCGATTCGCCGATGAGCAAGGTCACTTTATGGCCGCGCGCCGTGAGAAAATTGGCCAGCTCCGTGCCGAGCCGGCCCGTGGAAAAATTCGTGAGCCGGCGCACCTCGTCCAGCGGCTCAAACGTCGGCCCGGCGGTGACGATGCAGTTCATGCGGGGAAATTAACCACCAAGCCACCAAGGCACAAAGAAAAAGCAAAACTTGGTGTCGGGCTATTTTAATGGTTAAAATGAGATTCGCGCATGAGCAAGATTGTTGGCATAGATTTGGGCACCACGAATTCCCTCGTGGCGACGGTGGATTCGGGCATCCCGCTCGTCATCGCGGATGGCCACGGCCAGCGGCTCACGCCGTCGGTCGTGCATTTTCCGGCGGCGGGCGCGGCGGCGGTGGTCGGCCACGAGGCCAACCGCGTGCGGCTCGTCCGGCCGGCGGAAACGGCCTATTCGGTGAAACGCTTCATCGGCCGGCGCGGCGCGGAAATTTCGGACGAGGAAAAATCCGTCACGTTTCCGCTCAACTGCGCCGGCGGGGGTGCGGCCACCATTCCGATTCACGGCCAGAATTATTCGCCCGAAGAAATTTCCGCCGAGGTTTTGAAAAAATTGAAGGGCGACGCGGAAAATTATTTTGGCGAAGCCGTCACACGCGCCGTCATCACGGTGCCGGCGTATTTCAACGACGCGCAGCGCCACGCCACCAAGCGCGCGGGCGAACTGGCCGGCTTCACCGTCGAGCGCATCGTCAACGAGCCGACCGCCGCCGCGCTCGCCTATGGCTTGGACAAGCTGAAGGAGAAATCAAAAATTGCGGTGTATGACCTGGGCGGCGGCACGTTTGACCTTTCGATTTTGGAATTGAACGAAGGCGTTTTCCAAGTGCTGGCCACGAACGGCAACACGCGGCTCGGCGGCGATGATCTGGACAAGCGGCTCGTGGATTTTCTGGTCGAAAAAATCAAAGCCGAAATGGCTCACGCAAAGCCGCAAAGCCGCGAAGCGGAAAAATCTTTGCGCCTTTGCGCCTTTGCGTGCGATGCTCCGGTGTTTTTATCCCGCGTGCGCGAAATGGCGGAGCAGGCTAAGATCAAGCTCTCGGCAGAGTCGGAAGTCGAAATTGCGCTGCCGTTTCTCACGCCGGAGTTTTCTTTCAGCTACAAACTGACGCGCGCCGAACTGGAAAATCTGACGCGCGACATCATCGCCCGCACGCGATCGCACTGCCTGCGCGCGCTGGCGGATGCAAAATTGACGGCGAAGGATTTGGATCAAGTCATTCTGGTCGGCGGCCAGACGCGGATGCCGCTGGTCAGAAAATTTGTCGGCGAACTTTTCGGCTGCGCGGATTTTGAAGAAACACGCGGGAGCCTGCGGCTTGGCCAGGATTTTCACAAGGCCGGCGGCCCACAATTGAACACGTCGCAAAATCCCGACGAAGCCGTGGCGCTAGGCGCGGCGATCCAGGCGGAAATTTTAAGCGGCGGTTTCAAAAATGTTTTGCTGCTGGATGTCACGCCGCTGTCGCTCGGCCTCGAAACGTTCGGCGGCCTGATGAATGTGTTGATTCCGCGCAACTCGACGATTCCGGTGAAGGCGGGCGAGCTGTTCACGACGGCGATGGATTTTCAGAAGAATATGCTGATCCATGTTTTGCAGGGCGAGCGCGAGCGGGCGAAAGACAATTGGAGCCTGGGCAAATTCACGCTGGATTTCGAAGCCGCGCCGCGCGGCGTGGCGCGCGTGGGTGTGCAGTTTGAGATTGATGCGAACGGCATTTTGCGCGTGCTCGCGCGCGACACGGAAACCGGCCAGGAAAAAATCGTGGAGATGAAGTCCGCGGTGGATGTGGACGACGCGGCGGTGCAAAAAATGGTCGAGGAATCGGTCGCCCACGCGTTTGATGATCTGGCGGCGCGGCGCTGGATCGAGGCGAAATTGAAGGCAAACGAAACTTTGACGGCGACGCGCAAGGCAGTGGCGGATTTCGGCGGCGAAATTGAAACCGATTACCGCGCGACGATTGAGTCCGCTGCGCACGCGGTGGCGGCGGCGCTGGCCACGGAAAATGCCAGCGGCGTCGGCGATTTGAAAAAATTGCTGGCGGCGGTTGCCGGCTTGGATGAGACCACGAAACCGCTGGCGGATCTGCTGATGGACAAGGCCATGGAAGCACTGTTGCGGAAGCGCGGGCTGATTCAGTGATAACCGCCGACCGGGCGGTTCAACAGCAGCATCAGCGCAACCACAATGATCACCATAATTGCGCCGAAAAAAATCATCAGGAAGCGGATTTGCTTTTGATGTGGCGTCGGTTTCCGTTGCTTGCCCATTTGTTTTAAATTATGGCAAGCCCGCGAAATCGCAAGCCGATTTTCAGCCCAGCCAGTGCGCCAGCAGCGGTGCGACGACGAGCGCGGGCAGGTAATTGGCCAACTCGACGCGGCGGATTTCGAAGATCACCAGCGCCACGATGCCGGTGACGATGCCGGCGGCGAGCCCGACATAATTGGCGACGGCATGAGCCTCAAGCCACGGCTGCGCGCCAAGTTGCACGGCCAGCGTCAGGCCGTTGAGAAACAAAAAAACGGGGACGGCGGCGAGCGCCACCGGCCAGCGGAACATTTTCACAAAGCTCAACATGGCCAGCCCGTCCATGACGGCCTTCACCAGCAGCAGGTAGAAATAATTTTCCAGTCCGTCGGCGACCGCGCCGAGGATGCCCAGCGGCGCGGCGCAAAACAGCAAAGTCGCCGCCGTAAAACCGGCGGCGGACTGGCCGGGCGGATTTTTTTGGGCGGCAGCAATCAACTGCGCCGCGTGGTGGCCGAGGCGGTTGGAAACGGTTTGCAGCCGCAGGATTTTTCCGATCCAATAGCCGAGAACGACGGCGACGGCGGCGAGCAAAAGCTGTTTCAAAGTCGCGAAAACCGTGCCATGGACATTGTCATAAACTAGCCGCAAGCCGTAAAAAACGGTGAACGTGCCCAGCGCCGACTTGAAAAAATGCTGTGTCCGGGCGGCGACCGGGTGGCGCGCCGCGAGGCCGGCGAGCGCGCCGAGCAGGATGCCGAGGGCGTTGAGAAAGGCGCCGATAGCGATGGTCACGCGCCGATTGTGGCGCGACTGGCCGGCAAAGGAAACGAAGAAAAGTTTCCCTTTGGCCGGCGCGGGCCTTAAATTTCCGGCGTGCCGAAACCAGGTTTGAGCTTGAAGTTTGCCGGCGTTCAGACCGCCCGTTAAAAAATTATGGCCGAGCAAAAATCTCGCAGCGCGTGGCTCTGGGTGCCGAGCCTGTATTTTGCGCAGGGCATTCCTTACGTCATCGTGATGACGATGTCGGTGGTGATGTATAAACGCCTCGGCATCTCAAACACGGACATCGCGCTTTACACGAGCTGGCTCTATCTGCCGTGGGTCATCAAGCCGCTGTGGAGCCCGTTCGTGGACATCACGCGCACCAAAAGATTTTGGGTGGTGCTGATGCAATTTCTCGTTTCCTTCGGCCTGGCGTCGGTGGCGTTTTCCGTGCAAGGCAGTTCGTTTTTCAAATGGTCGCTGTTCCTGTTTTGGATCATGGCGTTCGCGTCGGCCACGCACGACATCGCGGCGGACGGCTTTTACATGTTGAGCATGTCCCAGCACGAACAGGCGTGGTGGGTCGGGCTCCGCAGCACGTTTTACCGGACGGCGATGATTGTCGGCAGCGGTTTGCTCGTGGTGCTGGCCGGCGTTTTGGAAAGTAAAAACGGTTTGCCGCCGGTGAAAATTTCCGTGGCGGTGAAAACCGCTGCCGCCGTGGTTTCAAATTATGATCCGGCGGCGGTGAGCTTTTCCAAACCAACCGGCGAATTGCGCGTCGTCACGCAACCGGCCTCACTCGACATCGCGCTGGCGGAACGCAGCGCGCCCGAAGCCAAAGCGGTCGTCGAACAGGCGAAATCGTGGAACGTGCGGCACGGTTTCGTGGCCGATGACAAACCGGTTTTGAATCCGGCCACTGACAAAAATGATTCCGGTTGGACCAAAAATGTTTCCGGGCCGCTGCGGCATTTTCTGACGGCACATTTTCCCAAGCCGGAAAAAACCCAAGCCGCCGCGACCGCTGGAAACTTGGGCGTGATTTATTTTGCGCTATCGCAACCGCCACCGGCGGGAAAGGCAATCGCCGTCAATTTTGCGCGCCAGCCCAGCGGCATCGAATACCTCGGCTTCGGCAAAAGCGACAAAGGTTTTCGCCTGATGGAAGGCGAGCATTTCACCTTCAATTCCACCAACTGGAACCAGCCGGCGATGGCCGTCATCCAGCTTGATCCCAAATTGAAGCAGGACGCGGCGGTCGTTTTTGAAACCAGCTCCGGCAACATTCCGCTCGCGTGGAGCATCACGCTGTTTGTCGTCGCCGGACTTTTTCTCGGCTTCAGTTGCTGGCACAGCGTCATGCTGCCGCATCCGCCGGGCGACGGGCCGGTCGTCACGCACAAAAGTTTGTTCGGCGAATTTTTCGCCACGCTCGGCTCTTTTTTTCAGAAGCCGGGAATTTTGATGGCGATGGCCTTCATTTTATTTTACCGCTTCGACGAGGCGCAGTTGTCGAAAGTGATTTCGCCGTTCCTGCTCGACAGCCGTTCCGCCGGCGGCCTCGGCCTCGCGACGAGCCAGGTCGGTCTGGTCTATGGCACGTTTGGCATTCTCGCGCTGACGTGCGGCGGGCTGTTTGGCGGATTTTCGGCGGCAAAATACGGCCTGAAAAAAATGCTCCCCATCATGCTGTGCTCGATGTATCTGCCGAAATTTGCGTTCATCTTTCTCGCGTTCACGCAGCCGGATAATTTTCTCGTCACCTGCGGCGCGGTGGCCGTCGAGCAGTTTGGCTACGGCTTCGGCTTCACGGCGTTCATGCTTTACATGCTTTATTTTGCGAACGGCCCGCACAAAACGGCGCACTACGCCATCTGCACCGGTTTCATGGCGCTGGGCATGATGCTGCCGGGCATGTGGAGCGGCTGGGTGGCAGACATTGTTGGTTACAAACATTTTTTCGTGTGGGTGAGCTGCTCGTCCCTTCCCGGCCTGATGCTCGCGCTGCGGCTGAAAATTGATCCGCAGTTCGGCAAAAAATCCGCGCCGCACTGAAAAATTGAATTGCTTTGAACGCCGCGCGGCTCCCAGAATCAAAGTTCACCATGAAGCTGAATCGTCTTTTTCTCCTGGCCGCCGCGCTGCTGGAATTTTCCGCGGCGGCGCGCGCCGAAAGTCTGGCGTCCATTTTCACCAACGCCGCGCCCGGCGTCCGCAAAGCCATTCCGCGCCGCTCCAGCATTATCTTCATCGAGTGCCACGGACTCGGCTTCGGCGACTTGAGCTGCTATGGCCAGACGAATTTCCAGACGCCAAACCTCGACAAGCTCGCCGCCGAAGGCACGCGGTTCACCAACTATCGCGCCACGAGCGACGAATTGCCGCTGGCGCAGGCCGCGTTGATGACGGGAAAAACCGGCGTGTTCGCGCCCGGCGAAATCAACCTCGCGCAACGTCTTCAGCAGGCTGGCTACCGCACCGGGCTGATCGGCGAATGGACGCTCGGTGCCAAGCCGTGGACGCAAGGCTTCGACGAGTTCATCGGGTTTCTGGATGCGCAGGCCGGGAAAAATTATTTTCCCGATTCCCTCTGGCGTTACGCGCCGAACGGGCATTATGACACCACCAACGGCACTTTAGAAGCCTGGGTCGGGCAGGAGGAAATTTACGCAAATACCGGCGGTCACCATGGCCAATATCTGCCCGACCTGTTCACGAGCGCGCTGGCGAATTTCGTCCGCATCAACCAGCCGGACGCCGCCAACCATTTCCGGCCGTTTTTCCTGCTGGTGAACCTCCCCGCGCCGCGCACCGCCACCGACGGCCAGGCGGATTTTCCCGTGCCGACCGACGCGCCGTTTACCGGCGAGCCGTGGCCGCAGGCCGCCAAAAACCGCGCCGCGCTCATCACGCGCCTCGACGCCGGCATCGGCCGGCTGTTTGAGCAGTTGAACAAACTGAGGATGACGAACAGCGTCGCCATTTTTTTCACGGACGCGGTCGGCCCGGAAAAATTTGCGGACCCCAACGTGCTGGGTTTTCTGAAGCCGGGCAACGAAGCGCGCGACGAAAAAGCGGAAGCCGGTGTGCGGGTGCCGATGCTGGTGCGCTGGCCGGAGCACATTCCCGCCGGCCGCCTCAGCCCCTGGCCGTGGAGCGCGCTGGATTTTGCGCCAACCGCCCTGCAAATTGCCTACGCGAAACCAGTGGCCAGCTTCAGCGGCAGCTCCATTTTGCCCGCGCTGTTCGGCCTGCCGGGAACTAACACGTCCGCTTTGCCAGCCCGCGACTTGCTGCGTTAACGCACCGGCGCGCTGCTGGGGAGCGGTGCGTTCCCGTCGCGCTCGCTCTCAACCTTTTTCACGGCGATGCTCACCCACACAATGGCCAGCGCGAGGCCCAACACCACCGCCGCGCCCACGAACCACGGCCACCGGTAAATTTGCTTGGGCGCCTGGGCGCCAGATTTTTGCATGTGAACTCATTGTCGCACACTTTACGGCAACGCAAAGCCGTTTCGCGCCCGCTTTTTCCAGCGCGGGAGAACTCGACCTGCCGGCATTTTGCGCTAGATTAACCGCCGTTGTTTCATGCACGATCAGGAATCACCAGAAAATCTGCCCGACGCGCCGGCGGCAAAGCCGGCCGCCGCCGGTCATTACGCCGTTTTGCGGAACGCGGATTTCACGCGCTACCTCATCGGGCGGTTTGTGGCGTCGCTCGGCCAGCAGATGCTTGTCGTGGCGATTGATTGGGAACTTTACCGGCGCACGCACTCGGCGCTGTCGCTGGCCTTCGTCGGCCTGTCGCTGATGGTGCCGATGATTCTCTTCACGGTGCCCGCCGGCCATTTCGCGGACACCTTCAACCGCAAAAAAATCATCCTGACCACCACGCTCGTGCTCACGGCCGTGAGCGTGGGCCTGGCGCTGGCGTCGGCCTTTTCGATCAACGTCAACTGGATTTATTTTTTCCTGTTCATTCTCGGCGCCGCCCGCACATTTTTATGGCCGGCCAGCGCCGCGTTTGTGACCGGCCTGGTGCCGCGCGATCAATTCGCCCGCGCCGTCACGTTCAACAGCGGCGCGTTTCAATTCTCTTCGGTCGTTGGTCCGGCGGCGTTTGGTGCGGTGATCGCGCTGACGCCGGGCGCGGTGGCACACAGCACCGCGTGGCCGGTCTATGCGCTGAACGCGCTCGCCTCGCTCGCCTGCTTCGCGCTCGTCGTGACCATCCGGCACGAACACAAGGCGAAACCGACCGAACCGGTGTCGGTCAAAAGCCTGATCGAAGGTTTCCGCTTTGTTTATCAAAACAAAATCATTCTCGGCGTCATCACGCTGGACTTGTTCGCCGTGCTGCTCGGCGGCGCGGTGACGATCCTGCCGATGTTCGCGGACGACATTTTCCACACCGGTCCCAGCGGCCTCGGCTGGCTGCGCAACGCAATGGCCGTCGGCGCGGTCATCTGTGCATTCATCATCGCGCACCGGCGGCCGCTCCAAAAAGCCGGCCGCGCGATGCTCTGGTCCGTGGCCATTTTCGGCGTGGCGACCATCTTCTTCGGCCTCGCCAACGCCAATTGTTTTGGCCGCTGGCTCGCGCTGCCGAATTCATTTTGGTTCTGGTTTGCGTTCGCGATGCTTGCGCTCGCCGGCTTCGTGGACAACATCAGCGTCGTCGTGCGGCAGACGCTGGTGCAAATCCTGACGCCGGATGAAAAACGCGGGCGCGTCTCGGCGGTCAACAGCCTGTTCATCGGCACGTCCAACGAACTGGGCGGTTTCCGCTCCGGCATCGTGGCGTTTCTGTTCACGACGCCAACGATTTTGGGCAGCGCGCACGCGACCGGCGCGATTATTTCCACCGTCACCGGCGGCATCGGGACAATTCTGGTGGTGCTCGCCGTGGCGTGGATCTGGCCGGAAATCCGGCGTTTCGGAAAACTGGCGTAAATGTTTCAACGCGGGTGGGCAATCAACCGCCAGTGCCGGCCGAAATTTCAGGCGATGCCGGCGTTTTTCAGCACAAGCTCGAAATCGTATTCCGGTTTGCGCGCCTTGCGACCGCGCAGCGCGTTTGCCGCGTCGTCGCCGACGAACCTTTCCGTTGCGGCGTCCCACGTCAGCTTGCGTTTTAATTTCATGCTGATCCACGCGGCGGCGCAGGCTTCGAGGCTGCGCGCGGACTGTTGAATGGGCGCGATGGGCTGGCGGTTGGCCACGATGCTTTCCAGCCAGTTGCCGTGATGCGTTTTGCTCGGCATCCAGCGCACGGCGTCGGCGCCAAGCGGCGCAAGAATTTTCTTGTCGCTGGCGCGCAATGGCAGCAGTGCCGCGCGGCCGGCCGGCGTGTTCGGATCACTCGCGGTGACTTTCTCCTCGCCGCGCGTGCAGAAAATCCAGCCTTCGTCGCCTTCAAAGCGGATGCCGGTTTCAAATGTGTTGTCCAAAATCACCGACACATTTTTGGGATACAACATTTCGACGTGATAAGTGGTGTGAACCGTCCAGGCATCATTCGTCATGAAATCGGCCTGCGCGTCAATCGTCAGCGGCCCGCCGAGTTCCTGGCCCATCGCCCACTGCGCGATGTCCACATGATGCGCGCCCCAGTTCGTAATCATGCCCAGGCCGAAATCTTCCGTCGTAATCCAGCCGGGCCGGCCTTCGAGGCTGTTCTGTGGATGACCGCGGCGTTCCATGTAAGGTTGCTCCGGCGCGGAACCGAGCCAGTGCTCGTAATCCAGATTTTCCGGCACCGGCATCGGCGCGGGCGCGTGGCCGCTGGCTTTATCGAGGCCGACGCCGATCTTGATCGTCTTCAACTGGCCGATGCGGCCGTTGCGGACGGCTTCGCTCGCTTTGCGAAAACTGCCCCACGGCCGTTCCGAACGCTGCTGCGAGCCGGTCTGCAAAATAATTTTCTTCGCCTCGACCGCGCGGCGCAGGCCGATGGCTTCCGCGATGTTGTAGGTGACGGGCTTCTGAACATAAACATGTTTGCCCGCAATCGCCGCCGCAATCGCCAGCCGTGCGTGCGAATGATCCGGCACGGTGACGACGACCGCATCAATTTCCGGCGATGCCAGCACGTCGTGATAGTCGTGAAAGGTTTTCACCTTCACACCCGACTCGCCGCGCTCCGCGTAAAAATCCTCCGCCATTTTTTTGCCGGCGGCGAGGCGCTTGGAATCCAGATCGCAAACCGCCACCACGCGGGCGAGCGGCTCGGTCAAAATATTGCCCATGTCGCTGCGCCCCATGCGACCGCAGCCGATTTGAGCAACGGCGATTTTCTTGCTCGGCGCATCGGCGCCCAGCAATCGCGCGGGAATGAGGTTGGGCAAAACGGCGAAACCGAAGGTTCCGCCGAGCGAGGTTTTGATGAACGAACGACGTGATTGAGACTTCATTGTTGGGTGCTCGGAAATGCCCGTTGGAAATTTACAAATTATAATATTGTTCCCAGTCTTTGCGCGGCGGCACGCCGGCGAGCAGCCCGTTGGCGACCTTGTGATTGGTGATCTGTTTGGCCACCGGGTCGAAGGCCAGCTTGGCGTTCACGCGCTGCGCGAGGACGCCGAGCGCCATGGTTTGACACAGCGGACCGGCCACCGCAAACGGCGACCGGCATTTTTCCTCCCCTTTGCAGGCCAGCAAAAAGTTTTTGTGGTGATTGGAAGGACTCTTCGGCACCGGCGGAAGCTGGGCGGCCATTTCCTTCGCCTTTGCTTCGGGAATGATTTTCAGCGTCGCGCCATGCGAGCCGCCTTTGAAGGTCAGGCCTTCGCCGTAAATGACTTTGCCGGGCGGCGTCACTTTCGTATCGAGCGAACCTTTGGACGGCGGTGGAATGTTTGCGTCCACCACGGCGGTTCCAAAATCATCCGGCAGCGGCGGCAGGTTTTTCTGGCCGTCATACCAGGTCAATTCCAACGGCGGCATCGTGCCGCGCGCCGGGAAGCGGAACGCCAGCGTCGAAGCCTGTGGGAAAATAAACGGGCTGTAGCCGTCCAGCTTCACTGCTTCCACTTCGGTCGGCAGACCGAGGTGCAAAAATTCATGCGCGGTATCAAAAATGTGCGCGCCCCAGTCGCCGAGCGCGCCGTTGCCGAAATCAAACCACGAGCGCCAGTCGCCGTTCACATAGCCGACGTTGTATTTGTGTTCCTCGGCCGTCGTCAGCCAGGTTTCCCAGTCGAGCGTGGCCGGGATGGGCTGTTCCGGCAGCAGGCCCGCCACTTTCATGCCGTGCCAGCGCCGCGCGCCGTTCATGAACGCCGTGATCTTGGTGACGTTTTTGATGATGCCGGCCTCGGTCCACGCCTTGAACTGAAAATAATTCGCCTCGGAATGGCCTTGGTTGCCCATCTGCGCGGCGACGTTGTATTTTTTTTCCGCCGCCATCATCAGTTCAATTTGCCGGAAGCTGTGGCCCATCGGCTTTTCGCAATAGACATGTTTGCCCAGCGACATCGCCAGCATCGCAATCGGGAAATGCGAAAAATCAGGAACGCCCACGCTCACGGCCTCAATGTCCTTGCCCATCTTGTCGAACATCTGCCGGAAATCCTGGAAGCGCGGCACGTTCGGGAATTTTTTCAAGATCGCCTGCGTGTGCGGCGCGCCCATGTCGGTGTCGCAGAAGGCTACGAAATTTGCCAGGCCCGTCGCGTAAAGCGCATTGACGTCTTCCCCGCCGCGATTGCCGATGCCGCAGCACGCGACGTTCACCTTGCCGGTGGCATTCGCCGCCAGCAACAGGCGCGGTGCGAAAACAGAAGCGGTGCCGGCGGCCAAAACGCCTTTCAGAAAGGAACGCCGTTGCATTTGGGCGATGGTGGATTTGGAAATTTTGTTCGATTTCATATTCGTGATGCGTGAAGCGTGAATTTAGTTGGCCGGCAGTTCGCGGATTTTGACGTCGTGGAAGGAAACTTCGCTGCCGTGTTCCTGCAACAAAATGTGGCCGTCGGCCCACTCGCCGAAATCGGGAATGTTCTTGAATTTGCTCTTGGCCACCGCGTCACGGAATTCCGCCGAGCCGCGTTCAAATTCCACCGTCTTTTCGCCGTTCAGCCAGAACTCGACGTGCTTGCCTTGCGACAAAATACGCGCGTGATTCCATTCGCCCATCGGCATTACCTTTTTGCCCTTCGCGGCGGGCATCAAATCATAAAGCGAACCAATGGTCCGGTCGCCGTTGCGGCCGAGCTTGGCGTCGGGATGTTTGACGTCGTCGAGAATCTGAAATTCCATGCCGATCGCCGAACCTTTGCCGGTCGGCTTGCCGGTGACTTTGTCAATCGGCGAAATATTCGGCTGCACGAAAATCTTGATGCCGCTGTTGCAGCCGGGCGTGCATTTGAAGTCGGCGACGAGTTCAAAATTGGCGTAACGTTTCTGGCTGATGATGTCGCCGCCGGACTGCGATTCGGCCTCGCCTTTGTCAAAACCTTTGTCCACGGTCAGCACGCCGTCGGCGATGCTCCAGCTTTTCTCCGGAAATGCGTCGGAGTTCGGCTTGTGCCAACCGGCAGTGGTGGCACCGTCCCACAATAATTTCCAGCCGGCCGCCTTTTCTTGCGCAGTCAAAGTGTTCAGCGCGGCTTCCTGACCAAAACTGGCCGGGCAGGAAACGTTTAGCAGTGACAACAAACCCGCCACGGCGGGAACAAAGAAGATTTTTGATTTCATAAATTTAGATGCTTTTGAATTAGGCCACGGATGTTCAAATCAGAGTCATTTACTTGGTGCTCGCATTGTTCGGCGCAGCCGCAGCAGCGGTCGGTTGTTTCTTGGCGGGAGCGGGCTTCGGCGCGACGTAACGCGGATTGGTGTATGCACCCGGCGCGGCGGTTTGGAGGTTCGGCGTCACGTCCGCCGGCGCGTCGCCGAGCGCCCACTTGATGCCGCCGACGAGGATTTGCTGGAACGTCGGATTCGTCCAAACGTCCTCGCGATGGCCGAGCGCGGTATACCAGACGCGGCCGTTGCCCTCCTTGCGCGCCCAAGTGTTCGGATACGGCGGACGGTCATACATCGGGCCTTTCATGTGCGGCGCGTCAATCACCGTCAGCACATGGTCGTCCGGCGCAAAATCCTTGAGCGAATACCATTCCTCCTGGAACGCGAAGCTGTCGCCCACGTTTTCAAAACCGGGAAAGCTCGGATCAATCACCTTGTTCGTCGCGACCTGCTGCGCGCCGTGAATGATAAATTCGCCGCCGATGAAACACACATACGGATCGGCGTTCTTGCCGTGGTTCGCGTAGCGATCCTCCCCTTTCTGCGATTCATTGGCCGTGTGGAACGTGTCGTCCGCGGCGTGCGTGCCGATAAAACCTTTGCCGCCGCGCACATAATCAAACAGCGCCTGCTTGCCGGCGGGCGTCATCGGCGGCTGCTTGTCGGTGCCGGGGCTGCACAAATCGCCGGTGGTGTAGAAAAACACGGCGTCAAATTGCGCGAGATATTCCGGGCTGAATTTCGAGCCGTCCTTGGAGAAAGTGAACTCCCAGCCGTTTTTCGCGCCGAGGTCGAGCAGAATTTTTTCGGCCCAACTGGGCTGGCCGTTTTTCCACGAGATGACGGAATGCTCAAAGCCGCTGGATTTGGTGAAAAACAGAATCTTCTTGGGCGCGGCCGAGGCCGTGACCGCGATGGCGAGAAACAGAGCGACGAGCAAAGAAACGAACGGCGAGAATTTTAATGCTTTCATTTGATTTGGAGTTGGACGCATTATCACCGAAACCGGTTACGAAACAAATCTTTCTTTGATTTTGAAAAATCGGTGTTTCCTCGGCGTTTCATCTGTGGCTAAATCTGGGTGACAAAAATGCAAGACCTCATTGCCAAAGCCGCGACGCTCATGGAAGCGTTGCCTTACATCCAGAAATTCAGCGGGGAAAC
This sequence comes from uncultured Verrucomicrobia subdivision 3 bacterium, assembly GCA_903944085.1. Lineage (GTDB taxonomy): Bacteria > Verrucomicrobiota > Verrucomicrobiia > Limisphaerales > UBA11358 > UBA11358. Next base: position 4,881 of record CAJAQO010000131.1, on the reverse strand, counting down.
CTTCGTCGTGAAATACGGCGGCAGTTTCATGGATTCGCCCGATCCGGCCGTGCGCGCCGGCGTCGCGCGCGACATCGTGTTTCTCGAAGCCGTGGAAATCAATCCCGTCGTCGTTCACGGCGGCGGCAAGGCCATCACCCGCGCGATGGAAAAAGCCGGGCTGAAGGCCAATTTCATCCAGGGCCAGCGCGTCACCGACGAAGCCACGGTGCAAATCGTGGACGACGTGCTCTCGCGCGAAATCAATCCCGAAGTCGTGAAGACCATCAACGCGCTCGGCGGCCAGGCCGTGAGCTTTGCCGGCCCGGACATTTTCAAATGCCGCAAGCTCTGGCTCGACGACAAGGATCATCCCGGCCAGAAAATTGATATCGGCTACGTCGGCGAAGTCATCGAGGTCAACGTCGCGCCGCTGAAAGAATCCATCTGGTGCGGTTTTACACCGGTCATCAGCCCGACGGCGCGCGGCGAGGATGGGAAAATTTACAACTGCAACGCCGATGTCGCCGCCGCGATGTGCGCCATCGCGCTCAACGCGAAACGGCTGGTCTTTATGAGCGATGTTCCCGGCTTGATGCGCGACCCGAAAGATCCGGCCACGCTCATCGCGCATCTGCACACCGGCGAGGTTCCCGGCCTCAAAGCCGCCGGCATCGTGGACAAAGGCATGATTCCGAAAGTGGACAGCGCCGTGGCCGCCATCAAATCCGGCGTGGAAAAAGTTTCGTTCGTGGACGGCCGCGTGCCGCATTCTGTCATGCTCGAAATTTTCACCGACAAGGGCGTGGGCACGGAAGTAGTCTTGTGATTTACGATTTACGATTTACGATTTACGCGCGATTATCGTAGTTCAAACTAACTCGTAAATCGTAAATCCAATATCGTAAATGAAAGAAATTATGCCAGTGCCGCCCGCCATTGTGCGGAATGACTACGCGTCCATCCGCGAGCTGTTCGCGAAAAATGTCGTGCCCAGCTACGGACGCTTTGAACTCGTCTTGAGCCACGGCTCCGGCAGCTACGTTTTTGATGTCGCCGGCAAGCGTTATCTTGATCTCGGCAGCGGCATTGCCGTGTGCTGTCTCGGTCACACGCACCCGGCCATCACCGAGGCGCTCGTCGAGCAGTCCAAAAAACTGATCCACGTTTCCAATCTTTATTTCACCGAACCGCAAGGCCGGCTCGCGGCGGAAATTGTGAAGCGCATTGGCGCGGGCAAAGTTTTTTTCAGCAACAGCGGCGCGGAGGCGAACGAAGGTCTTTACAAGCTCGCGCGGAAATTCGGCCACGACGAAGGCCGGTTTGAAATTTTGACCGCGACGAATTCGTTTCACGGCCGCACGCTGGCCGGCATCGCCGCCACCGGCCAGGAAAAAGTAAAAAAAGGTTTCGAGCCGGCGGTGCCCGGCTTCCGGCACGTTCCGTTCAACGATTTGGCAGCCGCGCGCAACGCCATTTCGCCGGCGACCGTTGCCATTTTGATCGAAGGCGTGCAAGGCGAAGGCGGCGTCACGCCGGCCACGCCGGAATATCTGCTCGGCCTGCGCGCGTTGTGCGACGAGAAAAAATTGCTGCTGCTCATGGACGGTGTCCAGTGCGGCTATTTTCGGACGGGGAAATTTCAAAGTTTCCAACGCATCTTGGAAGGCGTTCCCGGCGGCGAAAAATTCCTGCCCGACGGCCTTTCGATGGCCAAGTCGCTCGGCGGCGGCTTTCCCATCGGGGCGTTCTGGCTGCGCGCGCCGTATCAGGATTTGCTGGGACCCGGCACGCACGCCTCGACTTTCGGCGGCACGCCGCTCGCCTGCGCGGTGGCGCTGAAAATTTTTGAGGTGGTCGAGCGCGAGAAGCTGGACGAACACGCGCGCAAACTTGGCGCGTGGATGCAGAGCGAGTTGGATCGGCTCGCAGCAACATATCCCACCGTCGTCAAAGGTTCGCGCGGCCTCGGCTTCATGCTCGGTTTGGAACTGGCGGAAAAAATTCCTGGATTCGCCGCCAGCGACAAACCGGCGGCGATTCAATTCGTCAATCGGCTGCACGCGGCGGGCGTGCTGACGATTCCCGCAGGCACGCAAATCGTCCGGCTGCTGCCGCCGCTGAATTTGAAGCCGCAGGAAGCGGACGAAGGGATTTCCAAAATCGAGGAAATCGTCAAGACGCTCGTGTGACCGCCGCCGCGCTGAAACATTTGTCCGCCGTTGACCCGGTGATGCGGCGACTCATCCGCGAAGTCGGCGCGTGCACGCTGGCACACGAGCCGTGGCGCTCGCCGTTTCAATCACTCGTGCAAGCCGTCGCCCACCAGCAGCTCAACGGCACGGCGGCGGGCACAATTTTGACGCGGTTCAAAAAATTATTTCCCGGCCGAAAATTTCCGAAGCCGGAAGATTTGGCGAAGGTGACGGACGAACAAATTCGCGCCTGTGGATTTTCCTTCGCCAAGATCAGGGCCATCCGCGACATCGCGGAAAAAACCTTGTCCGGCGTCGTGCCGACTTCACGGCAGATTGTGAAGCTCACCGATGAAGAAATTATTTTGCGGCTCACCGAGGTGCGCGGCGTCGGGCGGTGGACGGTGGAGATGCTTTTGATTTTCCAGCTTGGCCGGGAAGACGTTTTGCCCGTGGATGATTTTGGCGTGCGCACGGGTTTTCGCCTCGCCTACAAAAAGCGCGCGTTGCCCAAGCCCAAAGCCCTGCGCAAATTCGGTGCCCGCTGGCGGCCACACGCCACCACCGCTGCGTGGTATCTCTGGCAGGCCGCCAACGCCGCAAAAAAGTAGCGGCGACGCCACGTCGCCAATTGATTGCGGCGGGGCGCCGCAGCCACATTGCGCGCAAAAAGAAGTGACGCCCCGCCGCGATTCAGGTAAATAATATCCTTTGGGCGGTCATCGCCCAGCCTTATGAAACATTTTTTGAAACTGGAAAATTTGCCGCGCGCGGACTTTGAAACCATCCTGCGCGACACGGCGGTTTTCAAGCGCGATCGCGGCCACCACTCGCAGCAGCCGCTGGCCGGGCAGACGTGGGCGCTGATGTTTTCCAAGCAGTCCACGCGCACGCGGCTGTCGTTCGAGGTCGGCATCCGCGAACTCGGCGGGCAGCCGATATTTTTGAGCGCGGTGGACATCCAGCTCGGCCGCGGCGAGCCGATCAAGGACACCGCGCGCGTCATGGGCCGGATGGTTCACGGCGCGGTCATCCGCACGTTCGCGCAACATGACGTCGAGGAGTTCGCCAAATTCTCCGGCATCCCGACCATCAACGCGCTGACCGACGAAGAGCATCCGTGCCAGATCCTCGCGGACATTTTCACGTTCCAGGAAAAGCGCGGTGCCATCGCGGGCAAAACTGTGGCGTTCGTCGGCGACGGCGCGTGCAACGTGGCCAACTCCTGGATTTGGGCGGCCTCAAAATTCAATTTCGAGCTGCGAATTGCGGCCCCGGAAAAATTTCAGCCCTCGCCGGAACTGCTGAAACGCGCGGGCGGGAAAATTTCCGTGACGAGCGACCTGCAAGCCGCCGCGCACGGCGCGGATTTGCTTTACACCGACGTCTGGATTTCGATGGGCAAGGAAGCCGAGGCGAAAGAGCGCATCGCGATTCTAACCGGCTATCAGATCAACGCCGCGCTCGTGAAACTGGCGAAACCGGACGCGCTGGTGATGCACTGCCTGCCCGCGTATCGCGGCAAGGAGATTGACGAGGAAACGCTCGAAGCTCACGCCGACACGATTTTCGAGGAAGCCGAAAACCGGCTACACGTGCAGAAGGCGATCATGAATTGGGCGATTGGCTGAAGCCGGTGCGACTGGTCAGGATGACCGGGGTTGGAAGAAACCACAGTGCGAACAAGTTGCATCGCCGTGCAAAAACGAGTTCACCGACTCATTGGTTTTTTGTTTTCGATCCGTATATTCCCCGACTGCGCCACAAAAAGTAAATCGCCGGATACACCGCCAGTTCCATGATCGTCGAGGTGATGACGCCGCCGACCATTGGCGTGGCGATGCGTTTCATCACGTCCGCGCCCGCGCCGTGGCTCCACAAAATGGGCGCGAGGCCGGCGATGATGACGCAGGCGGTCATGGCTTTCGGGCGGACGCGCTTCACCGCGCCGTGATAAATGGCGTCGCGCAAATCGCCGGTGGTGTTGAGTGCGCCACGTTTCTTCCATTCCGCAAACGCGAGATCTAAGTAGAGCAGCATCACCACGCCGGTTTCGGCGTCGAGACCGGCGAGCGCGATGATGCCGACCCACACGGCTACACTTAAATTATAGCCGCACAAATAAATCGCCCAGAACGCGCCGACCAGCGAGAACGGCACCGCCAGCATCACGATGGCGGTCTTGATGGCGGATTTCGTGTTCAGGTAAATGATGAGCGTGATGAGCAGCAGCGTCAGCGGGACGACAAGCATCAGCCGTTCCTTGGCGCGTAGCATGTATTCATATTGGCCGCTCCAGAAAATATTGTAGCCGCCGGGCAGCTTGATGTCGCCGTGCGCCACGGCTTCATTCACGGCGCGCATGGCCATTTGCACATACGTCCCGATGTCCACGCCGCGGATGTCCACATAAACCCAGGCATTGGGCACCGCGCCTTCGCTTTTAATACCCATCGGACCGTCCACGACTTTTACCGACGCCAACTGGCCGAGCGGAATCTGCGCGCCGGTTGGCGTCGGCACGACAATGTCCTCGCGCAGCGCCCGCAGGTCGGAGCGGAAATCGCGGTCGTAACGCAGATTGATCGTGTAGCGCTGCAAGCCTTCCACGGTCGTGGTGAGCGGCATGCCGCCGAGCGCGACGGACAAAACGTCTTGAACATCGGCGAGCGTCAAGCCGTAGCGCGCGATGGCCTCGCGATCAATT
>CAJAQO010000130.1 GCA_903944085.1 uncultured Verrucomicrobia subdivision 3 bacterium | reverse complement strand
GTCGGGATTGCTCACGTCGGGAACCGCCTGGCGCTTGACCGGCTGCCAGGCCCAGTGGTTCGTTTTGTTGTCGGAATATTTTTTTTGCTCGGCGGTGGCGCTGCGCGGATCGGGCGCGCCCATTTTCACCCACGCCGTCAAATCTGCGATCTGGTCGTCATCGAGCTTTTTGTCCTTGGGCATTTGCAAATCAGGATCAGTGTAACGAATGGCTTTGATGAGCAAACTTCCTTCGGGATCGCCCGGCACAATCGCCTTGCCGGTGTCACCGCCTTTCAGCAAAGCCTCGCGACTGTCAAGCAGCAGCCCGCCTTTGATGCGTTCCGCGAAGGTGCTGTGACATTTGTAGCAGCGGTCGGCGAGAATCGGCCGGATTTTATTTTCAAAAAAATCCAGTTGTGCCGGGGTTGGCTCGGCGGCGAACGCGTTGTGCGAAATGAATGCGCTGAACAAAAAAACAAGAATCCGAAGTTTCACGCAAAGGCGCAAAGGCGCAAAGATGAAAGGTAAAACCGGATGAAAATAAGCGTCCACGAAATGGCGCGGCGCAAGCTTGCGCTTGCTTGAGTTTTTTTCTTCGCGTCTTTGCGTCTTTGCGTGAAAATTTTTCATGCGAAGACAGCTTTGACAATTTCCCCGCTGGTTTCCGTCAGCCGGAAATCACGGCCGTTGTAGCGGTAAGTCAACTTTTTATGGTCGAAGCCCAGCAGCGCGAGAATCGTCGCGTGCAAATCGTGGACGTGCACCTTGTCCTCGATGGCCGCCGCGCCGAATTCATCCGTCTTGCCGTAAGTCATGCCGCCGCGCACGCCGCCGCCGGCAAGCACGGTGGTGAAGGCTTTGGAATTATGGTCGCGACCCGGATTGTCGCCGCCGTTGCGGTCGCGCGTCGGCTTGCGGCCGAATTCGCCGCCCCAGACAATGAGCGTTTCGTCAAACAGCCCGCGCGATTTCAAATCCTTGATGAACGCCGCGAGCGGCTGGTCAATGTCCTTCGCGCGCTCTGGCAGGCGCTCCTCCAAATCCTGATGATGATCCCAGCCGCCGGCCCAGACCTGCACGAACCGCACGCCGCGCTCGATGAGCCGCCGCGCGATCAGCATCTGATTTCCCTGCGCGCTGCGGCCATACATTTCGCGGATGCTTTGCGGCTCCTTGTTCAAATCAAATGCATCCGTCGCCTCCGTCTGCATTTTGAACGCCATTTCAAACGCCTCCAGCCGCGATTCGAGCTGCGCGTCTTTTTGCAGATTCTGGCTGTGCAATTCGTTCAACTTGTGAACCAAATCCAGTTGCCGCCGCTGTTCGTTCAGTGGCGTGACCGGATTGCGGATGTTTTCAATCAACTGGTTCAGCGTGGGAACTTTCGTGTTGATGCTCACGCCCTGATAAAGCCCGGGCAAAAAAGCCGACTGCCAGTTCGCCGTGCCGCCCGGCGGCGCGCCGCCCGGTCGCAGCGAAATAAATCCCGGCATGTTTTGATTTTCCGAGCCGAGTCCGTAAAGCACCCACGAGCCGACGCTCGGCCGCACGAGGCGCGAACCGGTGTTCATCATGATCGTCGCCACTTCGTGCGCCGGAATGTCGGTATACATTGACCGGACCACGCACAAGTCATCCACCAGTTCGCCGATCTGCGGAAATACCTCGCTGACCTCGATGCCGGATTTTCCTTTTTTGGCAAACTTGAACGGCGACGCCATGGCCACGCCGTTTTGGCCGGGGATTTCCTGGCCGTCCATTTTATTCAGCGCCGGTTTGGGATCCCAGGTGTCCACATGCGACGGCGCACCTTGCGCAAAAATATGGACGACGTGTTTTGCTTTTGCCGGCAACGGCGGTGTTTTTGGCAGCAGCGTCGCCTCGGCTTCCATCGCGCCGGCCGCCGGCAGCAAAAGCTCGTTGCCAAACATGGCCGCCAGGCTCAACGCGCCAAAGCCCATGCCGGCGCGCTGGAGAAACTGGCGGCGCGTCAAAAAATGATCCTCCATCCGCGCGGAATGTTCCTGCTTGTAATTGTTGTCCTGGCTCATAACTTTACTTTCATTGATATGACGATTAAGGCGAGCTATTGGTTTCGCATATTTTGTCGCATCGGTGCCAATAAATGTCCACCAACAATTTTGTGAAGAGTGCGTGCCGCCAGTGCGGCGGCCATCTCGAATTCCCTGCTGCTGCCGCCGGCGAAACCATCGCCTGCCCGCATTGCGGCCAGCCGACGGAGCTGGCCGCACCGGTTTTGGCCAACCGCGTTAGCGATTCGCGTCGGAAAAAGCTGGCGCTGGTGGCAGTCGTGCTGGTTCTTTTGATCGGCTTGGCGGCGGTCTTGAACTTGCGAAGAAAATTTGATCGCGGTGTGATCTCGGAAAAGAACAGCGCCCCGGTAGCCTTGGCCAAGACTTCAGCCATTCCAGTCGTTTCATCAGTGCTTCCAGCCAAACTGACCGCCGAGCAGCGCACGAATGATTTTGCCATTTCGGCCGTCAAATTGGAAAAAACACCGGGCAGCTCGCTGGTTTATGTGACCGGGAAAATCCGGAATCTGAGCCGCCGCCAGCGTTTCGGCGTGAAGGTTGAGTTCGGACTTTTCGACACTAACGACACCGCCGTGGGTAAGGCTACAGATTATCAACCGATTCTCGAACCGGATGGCGACTGGCACTTTAAGGCGCTGGTCATGGAATCAAAAACCGCCTCGGCCCGGGTAAACGCCATTGCCGAAGACCGGCAGTGAGGGCGGGAAATGAGTTTTGCTGAATTGACATGGCGGCGCGGCCTCTTTATTTTCTCCGCGCAAAGACCCCGCCGCTTTGCCCCGGATTTTGTCCGGGGATTTTTATTGCCGGCGGTAGGGCGGTGCTGCGGTGCCGCCGTGCAAATTAAAAATTTATGGCAAACACAATTCTCGTCGGCGCCCAGTGGGGCGACGAAGGCAAAGGCAAAATCATTGACGTGCTGACGGAGACGGCGGAGGTCGTCGTGCGCTACGCCGGCGGCAACAACGCCGGGCACACGGTCATCGTCAACGGCAAGAAATCCGTCCTGCACCTGGTTCCGTCCGGCATCCTGCGCAAAAACAAATTGTGCGTCATCGGCAACGGCGTCGTGCTCGACCCCGTCGGCCTCGTCAGCGAGATGGAAGAATTGATGAAAAAGGGCGTCCAGGTCACGCCCAGGAATTTTGTGTTGAGCGAAACGGCGCACGTGGTGTTTCCGTATCACCGCGAGTTGGACGGCGCGCGCGAACAGCTCAAGGGCAAAAACAAAATCGGCACCACCAAGCGCGGCATCGGCCCGGCCTACGGCGACAAGGCCGCCCGCGTCGGCCTGCGCGTGAATGATTTGATTGATTCCGCCAAGCTCAAGGTGAAGCTGGAAGCGCGCATCAAAGAAAACAACGCCGTGCTGAAATCGCTCGGCGCGAAACCGCTTTCCTTCAAACAGATTTTTGCCGAATACGACAAAGCCGGCCAATACCTCAAGCCGTTCGTGCAAAACACCGTTGTGCTCCTGCACGAAAAAATGCGCGAAGGTGCGGACATGTTGTTCGAAGGCGCGCAGGGAACGTTTCTCGACATTGACCACGGCACGTATCCGTTCGTCACGTCGTCGAATACCACTGCCGGCGGCGCCTGCACCGGTTCCGGCGTGCCGCCGCATCGCATGGACCGCGTGGTCGGCGTGATGAAGGCTTACACCACGCGCGTCGGCGAAGGACCGCTGCCGACGGAGAACGCGGAAATTTCCGACCTGCTCCACGGCATGGGCCGCGAGTTCGGCGCGACCACCGGCCGCGCGCGCCGCTGCGGCTGGTTTGATTCCGTGGCCACCCGCCACGCCACGATGGTCAACGGCATTGACGATCTCGCCATCACCAATCTCGACGGCCTCGACACGGTGGAAAACATCAAAGTTTGTGTCGCGTATCGCCACGGCAAAACGCAATACGATTACATGCCTAACGACGCGGAAGTGCTCGCCGCGTGCGAGCCAATTTACGTCGAGTTCGAAGGCTGGCTCACGCCGACGGAAAAATGCAAAACCTTCAAGCAACTGCCGAAGAAGGCGCAGGCGTATTTGAAAGCCATTTCCGATCTGACGAACGCGCGGCTGTATATCGCGTCCGTCGGGCCGGGCCGCGACCAGACGATTTTTGTCTAAACGCAAAGCATCCGCAGATTTCGCAGATTAACGCAGATGAATTTTGCAATTTGAAATCTGGGCAATCCGCGTAATCTGCGGATAAACAAATGAGTTCGCCTTCATCCATTTTGAGCGCCGAAGCCGCCGCGAATCTCCCGCGCCACGTCGCGGTGATCATGGACGGCAACGGGCGCTGGGCGAAGTCGCGCCACCTGCCGCGCATCGAGGGCCATCGGCGCGGCGCGGATTCGGCGCGCGAAATCATCCGCACCGCTGGCGAACTCGGCATCAAGTATCTCACGCTCTACGCCTTTTCCGCCGAGAACTGGAACCGGCCCAAAGACGAGGTGGACGCGCTGATGAAATATCTCGTTCACTATCTCAAGACCGAGACGAAGGACCTGAACAAAAACAACGTCCGGCTCGAAGTCATCGGGCAAATTCACCGGCTGCCGGACAACGTGCAGGAGCATCTGCGGAAGAGCATTGAGACGCTTTCCAAAAACAACGGCCTCACGCTCATCATGGCGTTGAGCTACAGCAGCCGGATTGAAATCGTGGAAGGCGTCCGGCAGATCGCGCAGAAGGTGAAATCCGGCAAGCTCGATCCCGCCGACATCACGGAAAAAGTTATTTCCGATCATTTGTGGACGCGCAATGTGCCTGACCCGGATTTGCTCATCCGCACCAGCGGCGAGATGCGCGTGAGCAATTTTCTGCTGTGGCAGATCAGTTATGCCGAGCTCGTCATCACGCCGACGTTTTGGCCGGATTTCAAGAAGCCGCAATTTTTCGCCGCGCTGGAGGAATACGCCAAACGCCACCGGCGGTTTGGCGGAATTTGACGGGAAATGAAGAAGGCAGAATGAAGAATGAAGAAATATCCTGCCCGGCGCTTGGATAAATTGTTGCTTCATTCTTCATTCAAAATTATTCCTTATTCCCTGACGGCTTGGTGCTGGCGGTAGCGTTCGAGCAATTCCTGATTGCGCTGGAGCAAATTTGTTTCGCCGTTTTGATTTGCCAGCTTGCAGGCCGTTTGGGCCGTGGCCAGCGCGTCGTCAAATTTTCCCGCCTCGGCCTGCGCCGCCGCGAGCGTGCCGATGAAAATGGTTTTGCGAAACCGGGTCAGTTCGCAGGCGTGTTGTGCGAGCAGGACGGCGCGCGGTCCGTCGCGGACGTCGGCGCGCGGGCTGGTGGCGAGTGCCCAGGCCAGATTGTTCAGCGCCTCGGCGCAGTCGGGATTCAGCCGCACGGTTTCGTTAAGCTGCACAAGGGATTCGTCCGCGCGACCTTGCGCGGCGAGCAAGCCCGCCAGCCCCAGATGATCCAAATACTCGGTGGGTTCGTCCGCGAGGAGCGACTCGTATTCGGCGGCGGCGGCGGCGAACTGTCCTTGCTGGCCCAGCAGACTAGCGAGGCGGCGGCGGTTTTGAAAATTCTGGGGTTCGATGCTTTTGGCTGTGCGATAGCAGACGAGCGCGCGGTTGGTGTCGCCGGCATGTTCAAAGCCGAGGCCCAGCGTGAAATGCGCGGAGGCATTGGCTGGCGTCACGGCGACATTGTGTTCAAACAGCGCGATGGTGTTCCGCCAGAACTGCAACTGCCGTTCGGACAAAATTATGAGGCCGGACAAAAATAATGCCGAAACGGCGATGACGCCGGTTTTTGCGCCGCGCCCTAGCGGAAAAAATTCCGCCGCCGTCCACACGAGCGCGACGATCGGGCCGATCAGCGGCAGATAAGTGTAGCGGTCGGCCATCGCTTGCTCGCCGACTTGCACGAGGCCGATGATGGGCAGCGCCGTGCCGAGATACCAGCACCAGCCGACCGCGAGCCACGGCCGGCGCGAGAATTGCGCGAGGCAGCCGATGGTGATGGCGAGCAGCAAGCCGGCCTGCAAAACTGTCCGCGTCACGTCATAGCTTTTCGGAAAGGGATAAATCGCCGCGAGATTGGCCGGCCAGAAAAGCTGCGCTGGATAGGCGAGGTAACTGGAGACGGCATTCGCCGCGCGCGGCGCGAGGCCGAGTTTTTCCCACGGCGTCATCGCTGCGGAATCATGCTGGACGCAATACGTCACCGCGCAAAAGACGAGCATCAGCGCGAAGAAGGGGATTTTTTCCGCGAGCAGCGGCTTGAAATTTGCAATTGGAAATTTGCAGTTTGAAATTCTGCCGAGCGGCCAAACATCCAGCAGCAGCAGCACGAACGGCAGCGTCACGGCCATCGGCTTGCTCAATAGCGCCAGCGCAAACGCCAACAGGCTCGCGCCGAAAAAGACTTTGGACTTTGGACTTTGGACTTTGGACTCGCCCGCAAACTTTCCGTAAAACAGCAGCGCGAGCAAAAAGAAAAACCCGCACAGCACGTCCTTGCGCTCCGCGATCCAGGCCACGGATTCCACGCGCAGCGGGTGCCACGCAAAAACCGCCGCCGCCGCCGCGCTGCGCCACGTTGATTTTGTGAGCTGCCACAGCAGCAGGAAAAGCAGGGCGGCGTTGGCCGCGTGGATCAGCGCGTTCGCCAGATGATGCGCGCCGGGCGCGTTGCCGAAAAATTGCGCCACCGCGAGAAACGACAGGTTTGTCACCGGCTGCCAGTTGGCGATGACCACGCTGGTGAAGGCCCATTTTATGCTCGCCCACGTTAATCCGGCTTGCACCTCCGGGCATTCGGTCAACAGCAGCGGATCGTCGAAATAAATCAGATCAAATGACCGCACCGGCCAGTAAAGCACCAGCGTCACGGCGGCGAGCAGCAGGGCGATGATCCAAGAGCGGCGCATTGTTCCAAGGTAGAATGAAGAATGATGAATGAAGAAGTCAACTGGCATCGCGCAGTAAAAATCCCGGCCTTCCGCGCTGGCCGTTTCTTCTTTCATCATTCATTATTCTTCCTGCCGATGCTTTCGTTGTTCACCATTATTCACGAGGACGCTGACCTGCTCGTGGTCCACAAACCTGCCGATCTGGTCTGTCACCCAACCAAGGGCGACGAATATTCCAGCCTCATCAGCCGCGCGCGGATTTATCTGGCAGGCGCGGGGCTTGAGGCGGTGGGCGCGAGGAAAGATCTCCCCGCGCCCACCGCCCAGCACCTCACGCCTCATTTGATTCACCGCCTCGACCGCGAAACTTCCGGCCTGGTCGTGATCGCCAAAAATCCCGCCGCCGCGCGCGAACTGGGAAAAATCTGGGAAACCCGCGCCGTGCAGAAAGAATACCGCGCCATCGTCCACGGCCATGTTGCGGCGGAGCAGGGGATCATTGACGCGCCGCTGGGCAAAGATGAATCAAGTATTGTCGCCATCAAAGATTGTGTGCGCTCCGACGGTGCCGCCGCGCAGACGGAATTTTTCGTGGAACGAAGATTTTCGCGCGAGAATTCAGCTTTTTCCCTGATGCGTTTGATTCCGCACACTGGCCGAAAGCATCAGCTTCGCATCCACCTCGCGCATTTGGGTCATTCCATCGTGGGCGACAAAATTTACGGCGGCGATCCTGATTTATACCTCGCCCTGGTCGAAGGCCGGTTGACGGATGAACAACGCGCGCGGCTCAGGCTGCCGCAGCACGCGCTGCACGCGGGGCGGATTCAATTTGTCTGGCGTGAGCGGAGCTACGATTTTAGTTCGCCGCCGGAAGCGGCTTTCACTCAATTTCTCGCGCCGGAGTAATTCGGTTGGCGGCAGACGGAATCAAACGTAAAGCGCGTTTTGCAAATCGCGCAGCATCACGCCGCTGAACGGATAACGCCGGTCGGGATCGCGTTCGAGACATTTCAGGACCACTTTTTCCAACGCGGGCGGCACGTCGAGATTGTGTTCGCTCAACGGTGCCGGGCCGGCCGGTTCCATTTGCGCGGCGAGAATTTCCGCCGGCGTTTCGCCCGGAAACGGCTTCTGGTTGGTCAGCAATTCATACGCCGAGACGCCGAACGCAAAAATGTCCGCGCGCGCGTCCATCGGCTCGCGCTTCAACTGTTCCGGCGCCATGTAGCCGGGCGTGCCGGGATTCTTGGAAAATTTCACCGGCGTTTCGGGAATCGGCTGCGCCATGTCGAAATCAATCAGCCGCACCGCCCCGTTGCGCGTGATGAGAATGTTTTCTGGCTTGAAATCCAGGTGCATATAGCCGCTTTCGTGAACGTGGCTCAAGCCCGTCGCGGCATCAATCAGAATTTGCGCCACGTTTTCCGTCAGCAGCGCATCCTGCCGCGCGTAAAGCTCCTTGAGATTTTCCGCCTCGACGTAATCCATCAGCAGATAGCAGGTGCCTTCCGCCTTGCCGTGTTCGACGTAGCCGACGATGTATTCGCTCTCGGTCAGCCGCGACAACACTTCGCAGCCGCGCAGGAACCGCCGCCGCGCGGTGAAGTTGAACCGCAGTTCGTGCTTGAGTTTGCGCAGGGCGAAGGGTTTGCCGCGAGCGTCCACCACGAGCCAGATTTCCGACATGCCGCCGACATTAAGCTGTTCCCGCAGGTAAAATCGCCCGAATTTTTCCTGGCCGACCGGTTCGTTGGTTGTCGTTGCGCGCGCCATCTGCTTTATTCACTTCTAACACACGCTGGCACCGGCGGCGAATGAAAGTTTTTTTGGAATTGTCTTTCCGCCGCCGCCAAAAAAAATAAATTGCCAGCATGATTGCCGCGGCGGGCCAAGCCCAGGACTGGTTCAAAGCCGGTCTGGGGCTGATCTATCCTGAAATCTGCCAGCTTTGCCACAGCCGCCGTGCCGCCGCGCGCGACGGCCTGGTTTGTGCGAAATGCTGGTCGCATGTCCGCTTCATCCGCCCACCGTTTTGCGAGCGCTGCGGGCTGCCGTTTGCTGGCGCGCTCACGACCACTTTCGAATGCACCAACTGTCGCGAACTGGAACTGCATTTCAGCTCCGCGCGCTCGGCGGTCGTCGCCAAAAGCGTGGTGCTGGAGGCCATTCACCGATTCAAATATTCCCGCGCATTGTGGTTCGAAAATTTTCTCACCGACCTGCTGGTGCGTGAGGCGGCACCGGTGGTGCGCGGACAAAACTGGGATTTCATTGTGCCCGTGCCGTTGCATCCGCTGAAACTGCGCGAACGTGAATTCAACCAGGCCGCCCGGCTCGCCGCGCCGCTGGGCCGCGCCGCGAATATTCCGTTGAATGAAAAAATTCTCCGCCGGGTCAATCCCACGGCCACGCAGACGCTGCTCACCCGCGCCCAGCGCGCGGTGAACATGAAAAACGCTTTTGCCATCCGCCCCGGCGTGCGGCTGGCTGGCCAGCGCATCATCGTCGTGGATGACGTTTTCACCACCGGCGCGACGACCAGCGCGTGTGCGCAGGCGTTGCGCGGTGCCGGCGCGGCGGAAGTCTGCGTTTGGACAGTTGCACGCGGGCTTTAAATTGCTTATTATCGCGACAATGGATACCACTTCATTCACGAAGAAGACAATTGGCGGCGTTGTCCAGATCGAGCCGGCGCTGACGCCGCCGCCAATCCAGCACACCCAGACGGCGTTCACCGTCAAACCCAAGCTGGACAGCGGCAAGACCAAGACCAAAAAGCGCGACATTCCCGAAGGCTTGTGGACGAAATGCCCGTCCTGCGGCACGATGATTTTCGACAAGGAACTGGACGAAAACTTGAAGGTTTGCTCCAAGTGCCAGCATCATTTTCCCATTGGCTCGCGCGAGCGCATCCATTCGCTCGTGGAAACCTGCACGTTTGAGGAGATGGATGCCGAGATGACGAGCGTGGACATTTTGAAATTCGCCAGCTACAAGACCAAGCTGGAGCGCGACCGCAAGGCCACCATGCTCAACGACGCGGTCGTCACCGGCATTTGCAAAATCGGCACGCACCGCGTCGCGCTCGGCGTGATGGATTTCGGATTCATGGGCGGCTCAATGGGTGCGGTTGTCGGCGAAAAGCTGACGCGGCTCATCGAACGCGGCACGGAAGGCGGCTGGCCGGTGGTGATCATTTCCACCAGCGGCGGCGCGCGGATGCAGGAAGGCGTGTTCAGCCTGATGCAGATGGCCAAGACCTCTGCGGCCCTTGCCTATCACGCCCAAAGCCGGCTGCCTTACATCAGCATCTTGACGAACAACAGTTATGGCGGCGTGATGGCCAGCTACGCCGCGCTCGGCGATTTGATCCTGGCCGAACCCGCCGCGATGATCGGCTTCGCCGGACCGCGCGTCATCAAGGACACCACGCACGCCGAACTGCCGCCCGGTTTTCAAACCGCCGAATTTCTGGTGGAGCACGGTCTGATTGACGCAACGGTGCCGCGCAAGGAAATGAAGGAACAACTCGTTCGCTACCTCGATTATTTCGCCGGCGGAAAAAAAGGATAAAAAAATAACGGTCGAACTTGTCGCCCGCCGGCAGCAGCTTTAGCCGGCTGCTGGCCGCTCGCTGCCAACTGGCTGGCGAAATTAAAAAAGAGCCAGCGACGTATTTACAAAAATCGAAACGGGTATATGGTAACAACAATTCCATGCCCCGGATGTTTTTAACGACGGGTTGGCGTATGCCGGTCACACCTGACCGCCGGGCGGAGGGTATTGCTTCTCGGGCAGCGGCGTTCACGCTGATTGAATTGCTGGTGGTCATTGCGGTCATTGCCATTCTGGCGGCAATGCTGCTGCCGGCCCTGACGGGTGCCAAACGGCAGGCGGCCCGCATCGTTTGTGTAAGCAACGAAAAACAGTTGATTCTGGCTTGGACGGTTTACACCGGCGACAACAATGAGCGACTGGTTTTGAACGGGGGCGATACGGCTACGACATCCACCTCAGCCCATTTATGGGTTTACGGCGGCAACCACGGCGACCCCGACACCCTGACCAACGACCTGTATTTGACGGGTGCTAATTATGCCCTGTTCGCAAAAATCCTCCCGACCGAGCGGATTTACAAATGTCCGGCGGACACTTCCACCTGGCCGCTGGACAACTCCGTCTCCACGCTGGTCACAGAATTGCGCAGCTATGCGATGAATTCTTATATGGGAATTCCAACCACCGGCGTGGTGCAGCCGCTCAACATCAGCGCCGCCTACAAAACTTACGCAAAATCTTCCCAGTTCATCGCCAACACCTCGGACGCGCCGGTCAACCGATTTGTGTTCACCGATGTGAACCCGGCCAGCATTTGCACGCCCGCTTTTGGCGTGGACATGAGCTTGCAAACCTGGATTCACCTGCCGTCCGACTTGCACCGGCAGCGCGGCGTGCTGGCCTTTGCCGACGGCCATGTGGAAGTCCACCGCTGGCTGGATCCCCGCACCATGGTAAATCTGGCCAGCGGTGCCGGCTACATTCCGCATGGCACCCCGGCGGCGAACAGTCCGGATTTGATCTGGCTCGGACAACGGACTACTTCATTAAAATAACCGCTCCGATCCGCCCCGCGCTATCCCGCAAAGCATCCATTTACCGGAACTTTTTCGAAAGCAATTGCCGGGAAATTAATTTTTGCTGCGCCAGGCTTGAACTCTCTTATGTTGAAAATTAAATTGTTTATCGTAACCGCGTGCCTTGGTGCATTCAGTGCCTGCGCCGGGGACGCGGACATCCAACTGCCTTTGCTCGACCAGGTGAGCTTTGTTCACGGCACGGTCACGAGCCGGATGATTTTATTTTTGGCCTGCTCATGGGCGGCGCAGTGATTTACTGGTTCACCGGCGCATCGTGTCAGGCCGTCGTCGCCGGCGCTTACAGCGCGGTCGTTTTCATCAAGAACAACATCAAGCTGGACAAGGAATCCGCTTAGCTCGAAGACAGCAAACGCGTCGTCGCCATCTGCACCCACTACGCGCAAAAAGGCCTGATCAACATTTTCATCGTCGTTTTTTGCTTCGCGCTCGGCCTGCCGTTTTTGAATCCATATTTCTTCATCGGCTATCTCATCGCCATCGCGTTCTTCGGCTTGTTCCAGGCCATTTTCATGGCCAACGCCGGGGGCGCGTGGGACAACGCCAAGAAAATCGTCGAAGTGGATTTGAAAATGAAAGGCACGCCGCTGCACGCCGCCACCGTCGTCGGCGACACCGTCGGCGACCCGTTCAAAGACACCAGCTCCGTCGCGATGAATCCAATCATCAAATTCACCACGCTATTCGGCCTGCTTGCCGTGGAAATCGCTGTGGAGCTGAAGCAGAAAAGTCCCGACTCGCCGCTTTCTTTCTTCATTGGCGGAACCTGTTTCCTGGTCGCGCTGGTATTTGTCTATCGGTCATTTTATTGCATGAGAATTCCGGTCGCGTCCGCCGGGAAAAATTAGCCGCCGATTGTGCTCGAAAAAAAACGTCGCGCGTTTCAAATTTAACATGTGTCCGTGATTCAACGTTCCATTCAAGTTGGCTGGCAGCTCCGCGTTTTCTTCACCGAAAATGTTTTCGCGCCGGACAACCCGGTTTTGCGCGACGCGTTGGCGGACACCGGCCCGCGCAAGGCGCTCGTCGTGCTGGAAGATGCGCTTGCCCAGGCATTGCCGGGTTTGGGGCAGCAGATTGAAAAATATTTTTCCGCCAACGCCGAAAAAATTGAACTCGTCTGCCCGCCGCTGTTTGCCTGCGGCGGCGAACGCGCCAAAAATTCCACCACGCTCGTCAACGAAATCTACTCGCAGCTTCACCGGCATCATATTGACCGCCATTCGTATCTCATCGCCGTGGGCGGCGGTGCGCTGCTGGATGTCGCCGGTTTTGCCGCTGCCACCGCGCATCGCGGCGTGCGGCACGTGCGGATTCCGACCACCACGTTGAGCCAGGCCGACTCCGGCGTGGGCGTGAAAAATGGGCTGAACGCCTTTGGTCAGAAAAATTTGATCGGCACGTTTGCGCCGCCGTTTGCGGTCATCAACGACGGACAATTGCTCGCGACGCTGTCGCCACGTGACAAACGCAGCGGCTATGTCGAGGCCGTGAAAGTCGCGTGCATCCGCGATGCAAATTTTTTTGACGAAATCGAGCGCGATGAGGAGAAGCTTGCCGCCTTCGAGCCGGGCGCGATGAAGCAGCTCATCCGCCGCTGCGCCGAATTGCACCTCGACCACATCGCCAACGGCGGCGATCCGTTCGAAGCCGGCTCCGCTCGGCCACTGGATTTTGGCCATTGGTCGGCGCACAAGCTGGAACAAATTTCACATTTTCGCATTTCCCACGGTGAGGCCGTGGCCATTGGGATTGCGCTGGACGTGATTTATTCGCGCGAAATTGGTTTGCTCCCGGCGGCGTCCGCCGCGCGCATTTTGAACCTGCTGGAAAAACTGGGTTTCAAATTGTTCGCCGATGAACTGCTCAACGCGGACAACGCCAACCTGCCGACGCTGTTGGCCGGCCTGGAAGAATTTCGCGAACATCTCGGCGGCGAGCTTTCGATCACGCTGCTGGAAGAAATTGGCCGCGGCGTGGAAGTCCACGAAATGAATCCGCGCCTCGTCGCCGTCGCCGTCGCGGAGCTGCGCGCCCGCGCCGGGAAATGAACCGGCTCGCCGTCATCAATGTCGTCGGCCTCACCGAGGCGCTCATCGGCGAACAGACGCCGCGCCTCGCCGCGTTCCGCCAGCGCGGCGCGCTCGCGCACATCGCGCCGGCTTTTCCCGCCGTCACCTGCACCGCGCAGTCGAATTATCTCACCGGCAAACTCCCGGCGCAGCACGGCATCGTCGGCAACGGCTGGTTCAACCGCGAGCTGGCCGAAGTGCAATTTTGGAAACAGTCCAACCACATCGTCCAGGGCCGAAAAATCTGGGACGCGCTGCGGGAAAAAGCGGAAAGCGGAAAGCGGAAAGCGGAAGTTTCAATCGCCAATTGTTTCTGGTGGTTCAATATGTATGCGAGCGTGGATTACGCGCTCACGCCGCGCCCGATTTACCGCGCCGACGGCGGGAAAGTTTTCGACATTTATTCGTGGCCGTATGCGATCCGCGAAGAAATCAAAAAGGATCTGGGCGAATTTCCGTTCTTCGGCTTTTGGGGGCCGGCGGCGGGAATGGATTCGCCGCGTGGCAACGCTGATTGCGCCTCGCGCTGGATTGCCGAATCGGCGAAGTGGATTGAAAACAAATTTTCGCCGCGGCTGAATTTAATTTACCTGCCGCATTTGGATTACAACTTGCAGCGGCACGGGCCGTTTGAACAAAGCGGAAAGCGGAAAGCGGAAAGCGGAAATGATTCCGCGCCGCTTCGCGGCGGCGGGTTGAATCCAAAAATTTTCCGCGACCTGCGCGAAATTGACGCCATCGCCGGCGATTTGATTGATTTTTTTGGCCAGCGCGGCGTGCCGGTGGTTTTGCTTTCCGAATACGGCATCACCAACGTGGACACGCCGGTGCATCTCAACCGGATTTTCCGTGCGCGCGGCTGGCTGACGGTGAAGGACGAACTGGGCTTGGAAATTCTCGACGCCGGCGCGAGCCGGGTTTTTGCCGTGGCGGATCATCAGGTGGCGCACATTTATTTGAACGACCGGTCGCTGGAAAATTCCGTGCGCGCCGTGCTGGAAACAATTCCCGGCGTGGAAAAAGTTTTGGGCCAGCCGGAGAAAATCGCGGCGGGCATCGCGCATTCGCGCGCGGGCGATTTGGTGGCGGTGGCGGCGGAAAATGCGTGGTTCACTTATTATTACTGGCTGGATGATTCACGCGCGCCGGATTTTGCGCGCACCGTGGACATTCATCGCAAGCCGGGCTACGACCCGGTGGAATTGTTTCTCGACCCTGAAATTCCGCGGCCGAAACTGAAAATCGCCTGGCGGCTGCTGCAAAAAAAGCTCGGCTTCCGGATGCTGCTGGATGTGATTCCGCTCGACGCGACGCTGGTGAAAGGCTCGCATGGCCAGCGCCCGGCGAAAAAAAAAGACTGGCCGGTGTTCATCACCAGCCAGCCGGAATTGTTGAACGCGCCCCAGATCGAATCAACCGATGTGTTTCAAATCTTGCGCGATTTAGCTGTTTTGAAAAACCGTTGAAGGCGCGTCAATGGCCGGGCGGAACGCCAGGTTCATTCACCGGATTCCACCAAAGAAAATTTCTTGCTGTGGTATCTAAACTCCAGCCCTTAAAAGCGGTTGACGGAACGAAATCAACGTGGCCGTCAATGGCCAAAGCGTTGCCGCCATGAGAGCTATGCAACAAGCCGATGCCCTCGCCTTTGGTGATGTCCGGGAAATTGCCGCCGTCATTCCACTCAAAGCCGCCAGTCGGCGCATAGCCATATTCGCCATATTCGCACGGCTCCCAAATCAGATAGCACATGGTGTTGAAGATGGCCGTAATTTTGCAAGTGACTCCTTCCGGGGCTGATCCACCCGCACCGTAACCAAAGGCATTCACCGCGCCATTCATCACATAGGTGGAAAGCTTGTTGTTTCGCCCAGTGTATGGCGCATTTCCGGTTCCCGGCGGCAGCAAATAGTCCGGGCTTTTGCTGATATCCACCGGGCACAGGTAAACTTTATAATTGTTGCAATATTTATACCACAGCCCCGTCTGCCAAGCCTGCACTCCGGTGGGTTGCATCGGATACGGGGCCGCGGTGGTATATGGATTGGGACAACCGGCACCCAGAGCCGGAACGCCGCCGGGCGTGTAGAGCCAGCCCGCCGGGTAACCGCCAGCGCCACCGTCCCAGTTGGGATAGGCCAAATGGTCATTGTATTCATCGGCATACATGCGGTTGGCCACGCCCAATTGCTTCAGGTCGTTGACACAATTGATGTTTTGGGCTTTGGCTTTGGCCTTGGCGAGCGCCGGCAGCAGCATCGCCGCCAGAATGGCAATGATGGCAATGACCACCAGCAGTTCGATCAGCGTGAAACCGGCGGGACGTGACCGGCGGGTGGATGAATCGGCCGAAGGTTTGGGAATCATAGGCATGGTTGTTTTCATGGTTCGTCGCAAAATCTCAATTGGTTGCCGGGCTGCAAATAACATGCGCACACATTTTCAGAACACAAGTCAAAAAATTTCCGTTTCATTGGTCATCCCGCCGCTCTGGCAAAACGAATTGGCAAAAACGCCAGGGCACCAGCGGTGAACAGAACCGGGTTGAATAAGATACTATTAACACCCGCCCGCGCGCAATGCCAGAAAAAAATGCGGTCGCCGGCTCGCCAGAAATGGTGATGCGCGGTCATTCGCCGGCCCGGCCCGGAATTGATTTGCCCGGCTGAAGCGCGAAAATTGCTTGCCGTTGGGCGGCGCAACGACATAATACACGCCCGATGTTTTCCGGGCATGGCCGGTTTGCCGCCCGGCCTTCAAAGCGCAGCGCCGGCGGCGGTGGGCAAGGCCGCCCTGCCGGTCGGTATCAGGTCGGAACACGTTTTTCGCGGTGCATCAAACCCGCGCAGCGATTGGTCTGGGTTGGTAGCTCAGTTGGTAGAGCAGTGCCCTTTTAAGGCATTGGTCCGGGGTTCGAGTCCCCGCCAACCCACCATTCAAAAAGCGATAGAATCCTTTATAAACAAAGGTTTTTATCGCTTTTTGCTTTGCTGGCGCGGGCAACGCTGGCAGGAGCGATGGCGATGGGAATCATGGCGTGTCATGATTCGTCCTCCACTTTTGGCGCGGCCAGCAGCGCGCGGGCCTCGTCGTAATCCTTGGGGGAAACCTGCACCCGCACGTAGCCGTAAGTGTTGAGGTTCCAACCGATGACTTGCATCAATCGCTCATCGGGCAGAAACGTTTCAATCCCGGCGGCCCGCAGCCGCATCACCACCAGGTCGGCGGCCACCAGCGTCCCGCAGGTCACCAGCGTCACCCAATCCTGCTGCCGGCCCGCCGCCGACAGCGCCGCGAATTCATATTCCGGCCGCGCGGGTTCAGGTGCCGGTTCCGGCGGCGGCGGTTCGGCTGGGCGTTCGAACTCGGTGCCGCATTCATGGCAATTCGCCGCTTCATCCGTGTTATCGCGTCCGCAATAGGAGCATTTTTTCATGAGGTGGGAAAGTTAGCCGGCGTGGCCATGCCGGGGAAACGGTTTTTCATTTCTTTACGGCCACGGTTGCCGTGGCGCGTTTGAAGAACTGATAAATTCCGGCGTCGCCCATTTTTTCCGCGTTGGCGAGTTCGCCGTCCCGCGTGGCATACAGCACATGGTTCTGCGGCGAGATAATCACCACGGCGGGGATGCCTTTTTTCAAGGGCACGGCATAAGAGTCGGCGACATCAAGATTTTTGTCGAAACGACCAACATTGATTTTGACCACTTTGAAGTCCCGCGCCAAGAGTGGTGCGGTGGCGCCGCGCTTCATGGCGAGATCCAGCATTTTGCAGTCTGGACACCAATTGGCACCAAAGACCACGATGACCGGAATGTTGGATGCGGCGGCCTGCGTCAGCGCTTGTTGCAGATCCCGTTTGGCATCGGCAGTCTCGCTATAAGGATTGTCGGCCGCCGCGACGGCGACGGCGAGGAACGGAAAAAATAAGGCTGGGAGAATTTTCATGGCGGCTTGTGTTTGGGAACTCGTTATGGCCAAGGCTCCAACCTGAACCGGTCCGGATCAAAACACAAGCTTTGATGACACGGCGAATGCCGCCGGAGCAATGGCAGGCTGAATCAACTGCCGACGACTCGGCGAAACCGTGGCTCACGGCTCACGGCTTGATTTCGTGCGTAAAGAGAAACGTCCCTTTTTTGTTGCCCACCACGATGTCGGGGAATTGCGGATTCACGATATTTCCGACAACCACCTGCGTGCCCACGCCGGAATCATCGTCGATCAGGTGCGGGACAAAATCGGCCTGGCCATTCGCGTGGCGCACCAGTTGGAACCAGTATAAAACAGCAGGGAAATCGTGCGACTCTGGATCGGGGCCGTTGCGGCCGTGCGCCCAAAAACGTTTGCCGGTCACGATGTCTTTCAGCCCGTCGCCATCCACATCCACCAACGCCATCGAATGCGGTTGGGAAAAATGCACGCCGAAACGGCTGCCGGTTTCGTCTTGGGCCGCGATGATATGCTGTTTGAAAGTGATGTTTGTGCCGTTGCGCACTTGCTCCCACCAAACGAGGCCGTAGCCGTGCGGATTGAGACAGGTGATGACGTCATTCAAGCCATCGCCATTCACGTCATACGCGAACATTTGGGCCGAGCCGCCGGGCGCGAACGGAAACGGATGAAATGTCCAGACCGGATCATTTTCCAACGAGGGCGGCTGTTCCCACCAGCCGTCTCGTTCCAACAAATCCATGCGCCCGTCGCCGTTGACATCGCCGACGCCCAAACCGTGGGTGAATTTTGCCCATTTGCCCTTCGGCGTGATCGGATGAAATTTCCACGGCTTCGACGGATCGCTCCAATCCGCCGCCGCGTAGCCGAAATAGCCGTCGTGATTGCAAACCACTTCCGGTTTGCCATCGCCGTTGATGTCCAGAAAAGTGGGTGATTCGTTGTCCACCGAGTCCATGATCAGATGCGCAGTCCAATGGCCGCTCGCGCCCTTCGGATTTTCGAACCAATGCGCGGCTTTGCCCGGAAAATCAATGACCAAAATATCCGGCCAGCCGTCGCCGTTGAAATCATAAACGAAGGTCAGAAAATCATCCGAATAGGCGTTGTTCGTGCCGAGGCCGCCTTCGAATCCGGCGATTTTTTCGGTGCCACCGTCGGCCTTCGGATGCGAAAATGTGGCCGTGGCCGGCCGGTATTCATGACGTTTCTTGAAGTCCGGTCCTTCATACCAAAACGGGCCGGAGACAATATCCATTTTTCCGTCGTGATTAAAGTCGCCGAAGTTCGCGCCTTCATCCCAGAATTTATCCGTCAATTGCGTTTTCTTGAACTGATGCGGCGTCTGCTGTTGCGCGGCTTGGATCGCTTCTTTGTGAACCGCAGGATCATCAATCAGATTCAGCGTCAGTTCGAGCGCCGCGTTGTCTCTGATGGTTGCCAAGCCGGACAACACGATGCGCTTTTCTGCCACATCGAGCGGGCTGGCGAGGAGATTCTTAAACGCCTCAATGCGCTGCGCGTTTGAGAGCTTGACGGTTTCTTCCTGCGTCATCAAGCGGACGCTTCCGCGCACCGCGACCGCGCGCAAATCCTCCGTGGCCGCATCGTGCGCGAGCTTCAGCAAATCCGGCAACAGTTCTGGATCGAGCGTGTCGGACAGAGCCTGAGCCGCAGCGGCGCGAACGCGCGCGTCCGCATCGGTCAGCGACTGCCGCAGCATCCGCCGCAATTGTTCGTCCACCAATCCGCCGCAAACCGGCAGCAAGGCGATTCGAATTTCGGGCGAACCGGTTTGCATCGCCGTGAAAATCGGCTCCAAATCCAGTTTATCGCCATTCGATTGCAACCGGCGGAGGACAAAACTCACGGTGCCAGCCGCAGTCGCTCGGGCATCGTTGTCGGCGCCGCTGGTGACAAGCTGAACCAACGCGGGAAGATCCGAACCACTCGCCAGCGGAGCAAGTCCTTGCAGCGAAGCCTCGCGAACCGATGCCGCTCCGTGCGCGGCCAATTTCAGCAATTCGGGCATGGCGCTCGCGTCCCCGCGCTGGCCGATGGCACGCGCCAATTCCAATTGCTCCGCCGGTGCGATCGCGGGAATTTTTTTCATCATCGCCGCCGTGATGTTGACCCCGCGCAAATCGAGCAAGGCCGCACGGGCGACCCGTTTTTCGGCAACGCCGCCGGCAGCCGCAAATTTTGCCAGCGTCGCCACAGCGGACTCGCCGCCCAAATTCCCCAAGGCATTGAGGCACGCCACGCGAACATCCGGTTCAGCCTTGGCCGCCAGCGACAAAAGTGCCGGCACCGCGTCGGGATCGCCGCGCTGGTCCAAAGCGTCAATCAGAGCGATTTGGAATGGTCCCGAAACGCGCGGCAGAAGTTTCGCCAACGCGGCGGTGGCGCCGGGCGTTTGGATTTCACGCGCCATTTGCAGAGCGGCGGTTTGCGCGGCAGAATCCTTGGCGACCACTCCTTTGGTCACGAGCTTCAGAGCTTCTTGGCCGGAGGTTTCAATCATTCCGCGATAGGCAGCGACGCGGACAGCTTCGCTGTTGCCCGCTTGATACAATTTTTGAAATTCCGCGCGGTCTTGCGTAGCGGTTGCACACCGGAGCAAGGCGTCCACGACGGCATCGCGAACCGGACCGGTTGCCTGATTCAAAGAAGTGTCCAGCGCTTTTTGTGCTTCCTGTCCGCCGATTTTGCCCAAAGCTTCAGCAGCGGCCATTACCGGCGTGGTATCGCTGTCGGACAAAAACGCGGCTAATGGCGCCACCGCGCGTTTGTCCCCGCGCTCGCCGAGTGAGTTGATGATGCCAATCCGGTTTCCGCCCGTGGTTTTTGGAAGCGCTTCGATCAAAGCCTGCCCGGCTTTTTCCGAGGGCATTGGTTCCAGCGCATAACGCGCGGAGTGCGACAGTTGATCGTCGGTGAGCAACGCCGCCAGCGCCGGAATCGAAGCCTCGGTGCCGATGCGTTTTAGCCGCGCGCAGGCAGCGTCTTTGTTGTGCGCGGATTGATCCGATTGCAAAATGACAATCAGTGATTGCTCTTCCGTCGCGCCGCCCGTTTGTGCGCGGAGCGGGATTTGCATCGCGAGCAGCGTGGCGGTGGCGAATAGAATGGTGAAAAATTTCATGTGTGCCAGGGTGAGCGTTTGGCGATGGAGAGCAGCCGATTGGCTTCATCGTCGTTGATAAATTGCACGGCGTTCGGATCCCACTTCAACGTGCGGTTCACCTGTTTGGCCACGCCGCCCAGCAGCACGGCGCTCACGGCGCGGTAGGCGATGTCCACGTCGCAGATGGGGCGTTTCCGCGTGCGCACGCATTCGAGGAAATTTCCCGAGTGGCTGTTGCTGTAATAAAGATGAGTTTCGCTCGGACGAAGCGGTTCGCGCACGATTTCCGCCGGATAAGAAACCAGCGCATCGCGATCCACGGCGATGCGGCCCTGCGTGCCGACGAAGCACGCGCCGCCGTTGCCGCCGATTGACTCGCCCGGATAAGCTTTTCCATAAACAGTGACGCCGCTGGCGTATTGGTAGCAGGACCGGTCGCCTTCCATGAAAATTTCAACCGGGCCGGTTTCATCCGAGCCGGTGGCCCATTGCACGATATCGTAATGATGCTGGCCCCAATTTAATTCACCGATGTCAAAACGATGTGGACCGGTGATGCCGTCGTAGGGAATCATCGGTGCCGGGCCGAGATAAAGATCCCAATCGAAACCTTCCGGGATTGGCTGGCCAGGACCGCCAAAACGCGGCGGCCAATAAATTCCGCCGCCGTCGCGATACGCATAAACTTCTTTCAGCGTGCCGATCCGCCCGCTGCGGATGAATTCGCAAGCTTGGCGAAATTTTCCGCCGTATTCACTGCGCTGCTGCGTTCCCGCTTGGTAAACGCGCCCATATCGGCGCACCGCCGACACCACCGCCTGGGCTTCGCGAATCGTCGTGGCCGTCGGTTTTTCGCAATAAATATCCTTGCCCGCTTCAGCGGCCATGACCGCCATCGTCGCGTGCCAATGCGCGGGCGTGGCGATCAACACGGCGTCAATATCAGACCGCGCCAGCACTTGTCGAAAATCATCGTAGGCTTCGCAGGATTTGTAATTGTCTTTCCCAAAAACTTCGGCGTAGTGGGTATTCACCCTTTGGCAGGCATTTTCGCGGCGATTGCGCCAGACATCACACACCGCCAAAACTTGAACGTCCTTCCGACCCGTGTAACCGCCCGCGACATACGTCCACGCGCCGCCCAGCAAATGTCCGCCGCCTTGCGTGCCGACGCCGATGAAACCCAGCGTGACGCGCTCGCTCGGAGCGATGGCACCACCGCGGCCGAGCGCCGAAGCGGGAATGATGGCCGGAAACGCTGCCGCGCCAAGTGCGCCACCCATCGTCTTTAAAAAACTGCGGCGACCGATCAAAGGTTTTGTTTTCATCGTTTCACTCCACTGTTGTCGCTCAATTTATCGCAGCGCAAAATTGAAATTACTTTTCCAGTGTCTGCGTTGGCAGGTGCTGGACGGGAAGAAATCAAAATGCGGCGATCTACAATTCGCAAAATTTGGTGATTGCTCCGCATTCTAAATAAGTGTGCGCCGCGGACAAGAACTATTCTGCTAATCAAAATTGCGCGCTGGTATTTCCGTGCTTGCCGCTTGCGGTCACGCTTCCGCCAGTTTCATGAACCGGTTGGCGATGGCGAGCGCGGGATCGAGCGGCACTTCGGCGCGCTTCACGTTTTTCGGAATGCTGATTGCCCGAACCGGATGCAGTTTCTTGCCCGCAAACTGCGGCAGATATTTTTTCTCGGCGACCAGCATCTCAGCCACCATGTCGCGGATTTGCTGCAAGGTCAGCACTGCCGATGTCAGCGGATCGAGCGCCACGGCGTTCATCACCAGTTCCGGATCGCCGGTGAAACTGGCTTCCACGGTCAGACCTTGAACCAGCACATTCGTCATGTTCAGCGCGGCGCACTGGACCGGCAGATTGCCGACCACCGTCGGATGCAAGCCGAGCCGGTCCACAAAAATCGGCACCTCCACGCAGCAGCCTGACGGCAGATTCGTGATGTAGCCGTCGTTGCGGATGTTCCCGTTGAGCCGAAAAATATTTCCGGTCTCCTTGGCTTCAATGATATGGGAGCAATACTCGGCGCTGCGCGGTCCGAGTTTGGTCGTTTCGATGGACAGCGGATCCGTCTTCGCAAATTTCTCCGCCAGCATCGCGCAGTATTTGTAATAGGCACCGGATTCCCCGCCGAAAGCCGGTTCGTCGCAATAAAGTTCCAGCGCCTTTTTGTTTTTGCGAAAATATGGCAGGTATTCGGAAAGATGACCGGTGCTTTCGGTCATGAAATATCCGAAATGACGCATGACCTCGGCGCGAACTTTTTCATTCACGTAATATCCGGGCTGCTCAAAATTTGCCTTCAACAGCGGATAAAGATCTTTGCCCTGATGTTCCAGTTTGAGAAACCAAGCCATGTGATTGATGCCGGCGGCCACAAAATCAATCTCCTCTTTCGGCACGCCCACATAACTGCCAATCAAATCCATTGTGGTCTGGACGCCGTGGCAGAGCCCGACAAATTGAAGTCCCGGCACGCGTCCCAGCGCCCAGCAGCACATCGCCATCGGGTTGGCGTAGTTGAATAAAATTGCGTTGGGGCAAAGCTCCTGCATGTCGCGCGCGATTTCGAGCAACGCCGGAATGTGGCGCAGCGCGCGGAAAATGCCGCCCGGCCCCATCGTGTCGCCGATGCATTGATCCACGCCATATTTCAGCGGGATTTCATAGTCCTGCCGGAATTCTTCCACGCCGCCCGCCTGAATCATTACGACGACGTAATCCGCTCCCTGCAACGCCGCCCGCCGATCCGTCGTCGCTGTGACCGTCGCATTCACGCCGTTGTCTTTAATCATGCGCTTGACGAACGCGTGCATTTTGTCGAGCCGCGTGTGGGTCAGCGCCATGAGCCGATACTCGCTGCCGGCGAGCGCCGGGGTGGCCAGAAAATCAGCCATCAGCGTCTTGCAAAAGACGAGGCTGCCGGCGCCGAGCATTGCTATTTTAGCCATAGATTTGTGCGTTCGGATTATTAGTTAAATGTCATTATTAGATTTTGGAGGAATTGCAATCGCGCGCAACCGGCCTGAAAAAAATCCAAATGAATGGCAAACAACTCGAGCCGCTCATTGCAATAATTTCAATCGTAAACCCGCCGCCCAAATTTGCAACTGGTAAACAATCCCTGGTTGTGGTTGGAATTCTCCCCAGCTAAACAAAGGCTTTTGTCGCCTTTTTCTTTCTCGTCTTGCATGCGGTTCGCTGCAGATGAACAAGGGTAAACTGGCGGTTTTTGTCAACCTCGGGTAATCGGGTTTTGGCTGGACTGCTGCCACGCCCGAAATTTCCCCGGCAGCGAGACGGCTCGGTGGTGAAAATGAGGCGCAGTTAGGTAAGTTGAAGCCTAGACGAATGCGCCTCGCCACCGAGCCAGCCCCACGCTACTGGACAGATGCGCATCCGGCAATTATTAAGTTTCACGCAGCGCGCGTTAATGGAGATTCTAATTTTAATTTGGAAAATGTTTTGGCGCAACGCAACGGCGGCTAAAGCCGGGCCAAGTCCATCCGATAAAAAGGCATGGACGACGATGCGGACATTTACAACGACGGCGTGTGGCGTTAGCGCCACGGCAAATAAAAAAGCCAGCCTGAAAAACTAGAATCAGACTGGCCTATCCGCCCAAAGCGGCAATCCACCACAGCGTGCGAAGCTAATGTATTTAATCAGTGACGCTTTTGCAAGTTGAAAACGGCGCTTGGTGGCGATGTGGTGCCGCCGGCTTGCCAAATCTCAAAACGAGCAATCATGGGATACGGCGAGGGCCAGTCGCTGCAAATAGTCGCGGCGCGAAATAGCTTTTGCCCCCAACGGTTGCGTGCCGGCGGTAACCATCTGGATGTCGAACAGCTTGAATCCGCGCTCGCGCAGGTGCCCGACCAGATGGCAGAGCGCCACCTTGGAAGCATTGTCGGCCCGGTGAAACATGGATTCGCCGGCGAACAGGCCGCCGATGGCAACGCCATAGATGCCGCCCGCCAATTCGCCGTGGTGCCAGCATTCCACACTGTGGGCGTGCCCCAGCCGATGCAGTCGCGTGTAGGCTTCGACAAATTCCTCGGTGATCCAAATGCCCGGCCGTTTGGCGCTGGGAATGGCGCAAGCCCGCATTACTTCCGGAAACGCCCGGTTACGCGTGATTTCAAATGTTTGTTTGCGAAGCACCTTGGCCAGACTGGCCGAAACATGGAGCTGATCCAGTTCAATAATGCCACGCGGGTCGGGTGACCACCAAGTGATGGGCTTGACCGTCCAAGGGAAAATGCCCGCCCGATAGGCGGCCAGCAAACGCGGCACCGCCAGATCTCCGCCCACTGCCAACATTCCGTCGGCGTCCGCCAGTTCAGGATTCGGAAACGCGACGGCGTCGCCCAGCCGGACTGGCCGGAATAAATGCCGTTCAAGCATGGCCCGATTGCCGGCCGCTGCTGGCGGCGCTCAATAATTGCATTTCAAAAAAGGCGGCCACTTCCATGATCACGATGTGCTGCGCCGTTTGCGGGTCCACGCCCGGAAGAATTTCCGGATGCTGGGCGGGCGATCCCAGCGCCAGCCAACTGCCCACGCGCACATCATTGCACACCTGCAGCAGCCATTCGATTTCGCTCCGGCTGAAGCTGACCCGGCTGCCGGCGGGGCATTCCACAAATCTTCCTTGTTCGTTGAGCATCGCTTCAACGTGTTTTCGGTTCTCCTGTCGCTGAGCGTTGAGCGAGTCTTCGAGCAGTTGCTGGTTTTCCTCGCGATCGGGAATCTGTCTGCCTTGGCTCAACCGCTGGTGGTTTGCCGGCACCAGCGGATAAAGCCGGAGGAGGTGAGCCAGCAGATTTTTTTCATCCTGGCTGATTTCAAATTGGACCCGTTGCGGCCCGGACCGGATGCGTTTCATTTGCTGTCGCGCTCCATCGTGGCCTGGAGCGTATATTTCTGGAGCTGATGCACGTAAAATTCCGCCTTCTCCAGACTTTCGCGTTTCAGCACGCTCCGGCCTTGTTCGTGAACTTCGAGCATGTGCTTCTCGGCCTTCTTTCGTTCCCAGCCGAAGACCGTCTGGAAAACATGAGTCACATATTGCATAAGGTTCACCGGGTCATCCCAGCAAACCACCAAATAGCCCGACTCCAGGTCGGCGCTGGAATCGGTTTGTGCATCCTGCTCAAGGTCAGGCCTGACTTCAGTTGGTGCCGCAATTGGCATGGGTAAATGATACAGGATCTGTCCAGTGGTTGCCCCCAAAAAATGCCAGCGGTTGACCACCAATTTGAATATCCCGCATCGTGGTGGTCGCGCAACTCAAACGATCAACCAATCACCGGCCAGAAACTTTCTCATTCTTTTTTCCTGGCGACCGGCTGCGTCGCAACGGAATTCTCCGGCCCACCTTTTTGCGCCAGCCAAGTCAGAATTGGCGGGACCAAATCGGTGAAGTAATACGTCACCGTTTCGTGCGTGGCGCCCGGCACCACAATTAGTTCGCTGCCGGCGGCCGCCAGCGCGCGCAACCGCTCCACATCCGCCGCCGGTGTGAGCTTGTCCTCGGTTCCGGCCACAAAAAGTGCGGTCACCGGACTGCGGCTCAGTGCCGTGGTGGTGTCGAGTTCGGCGGCGGTCGTGCCCAAAATGGCCGGCAGTTTTTTCAAGCCGGCTTGGACAAGTTTTTTCGGCAGCCAGCCGGCGTATTCATGCCGGAGGTTCAGAACCGTGTTGGACAAACCCGCGTAAGGCGTGATGGCCACCACCCGGCCAACCCGCGGTTCGACCGGTTTCCAGCGCAAGGCCATCACCGCGCCGTAAGATTCGCCAAACGCCGCCACCGGTTCCACCAAGCGGCCGTCCCGCGCCAATTGGTCCAGCAACTGGCTCAAGTCATGCACCTCTTGAATGCCGTAATAAATTTCTTTCCCGGTGGATTTGCCGTGCCCGCGCAGATCCACCAGCACGCACTGCCAGCCCGCTTGCGCCAGCCGCAATGCCCAAGGCGCCATCGAAAACTGGGCCAGCCCGTAGCCGTGCAACAACACAACCGTGCCGCGCGGTGCGGGCGTCCAGATATTTGTCGGGCCGGGAACGTCGGCGTGGAAATTAAACTCGGTGCGTTTCCGACCATGCTCCAACCAGTTGGTCGCCGAAACAGTCAGATTAAAATCTGCCGGTGCAACAACTCGATAACAGAGTCGCGCCGTCGGCGGTCCCACCGTTACGAATTGTTTGGGATAGTTGGTGAGAAAACTCGGGCTGTAGGCCAGTTCCACGGGCGCTTCGGGCGCGAACCAGGTTGGATAAGTGTTCGGCGCCTGCGCCATCCGCCGGGCCATGAACGAGCCACAGCCCGCCGTGCTCAAAAACAACAGGCCGGGCAGCAGCAGCCAAAACAATTTTCGCCGGAACATCTCGGTTCCTTAACCTGTTTCCTGCCGTTTGCCAAAGGAATAATCAGCTTGCGCGAACTCGATTGCCGGGGCCGGACATTTATTGGCATTCGCCTGGAGGCGTCGCAACTACCTGGAGTCGCGGCCGCACTTGTTCAATGCTCAATCAGCTCAATCAAGATACTTGATCACCAAATATCTCATGTTTTGCTTTGGCTGCTCGGGGACATCGTCGTCGAATGACGTGGCTTTGATGGCAGGCTTCGCATCCCCGTTCACAAAAATGACGGCATCGCCACCTTGTTTGCGGGCGACTTTGGCGATGGAAGAATCCCGATTGGAAAAAACGGAACGGAAAGCGCCGCTGCGCCCGGCTTCAATGACGCCGATGATTTTATACTGCCGGTCAGAATCACCGGTTTCCCAAAAGTCAATGCCATCCACCGGATAGGGTGTGCCACCTTTGCCTTGAAAAACTCCGGGCGCGTGGTTTGCCGTGAACTTGGTGGTCGCACAGCCGCCCAGCAGAACAGTGGCCAAAGCGAGTGCAATAATCAGCTGATTTTTCAAAGTGCAAAGTGGATCGTTGTTCGTATTCGTCGCCGACAGATTAGCGACTGACCGCCGCAGCGCCAGATTTTAAATCCGCCGTATGGATGGTTGCTTGAGCGAATTCGTGGCCAATCGTCCATCGCAAAAGTCGCACGGCAATTTGCCGGCAAATTTTCATGCCCGCGTCCGCCGCCGTTTTCGTTCGGCACGAAACGAATTAGTTGGGGATGATTTGAATTCCGTTCACCGGCGCGCGCGGATAGGAATCGCTGTCGTTGATCGGCGTGGCGCTCAATGTGAATCCCGAAACATTCGGGATGGAGAACAAAACATAGTTGCCCGGCGAGTTGCTGGCTTGAATGAAACTGCCGCCGAAATCCACGTTGGCCGTGTCGAAGCCGAGAATACTTGCCGTGGTGATGCCGGCTCCGCTGATGGTGTATTTGCCCTCGCGCGTTTCGGTGTTGCTGCCGTCAAAATAGACATAGACATTCCAGCCATTGGGATTGGCCATCAGCCCGCTCACCGTGACGGTAGTAGTGGTTGTGTTGCCGGTATCCAGATAATTCCGCATCATCCGGTTGTTGCCGGCGGTGTCCGAAACGGTGGTGTTATAAGTTCCATTGGCCGACCACACGACGGTCGCGCCGCTGGGTTTGCCGGTGGCATCAGTCAACCACAAGCCGCTGCCGCTGGCGGTTTGCGCGTTGTTCCAGTTGGTCTCGGCAATCACCCCGGCGCTCTCCGAACCACCCATCAATGAGCCAGCGCCGGCGAAGTTGATCGAAATAGGATTTGCCTTTATTTGCAGTCGGAAAAACATTTGGGCATTCGTGGCGAACACGGTATTCGGCGACCCCGCCGGGTTGGTCACCCACGGTCCGGTCACATTGGTCGCCTGCAAAAGTGTCCCTTGCGGCCAGGTCAACAGCAGATTGGTTCCGGCGGGCTGAATGGCAATAAATCCGACCGGCAAAACCGGCGTGGCGTTCGCATAAGCGGACTGACCGCTCTGCGAGCAGGCATTGTTGGCAAAAGCGATGTAACTATAATTGGTGCCGCTGAGCACATTGCGGTCGGCAAAATTCGTGGCGGTCAAACCGGTGGCGATAAGGCTGTAAGGCGTCGAACTTAGCGCGCGGGCCACGCTGTAGCCGGTCGCACCGGGAACTGGAATCCAGCTAATGTTGACTTGCAAACCGGATGCGGTTGCAGTTACTCCGGCAGGAACTGTTGGCGGCACGCAGGCATTCGCCGCGACGGCAGCCGAATTGGAACTTTCGCCAAAATTATTTGTCGCAGACACTTCGTAGTAATAAATCGTTCCCGACAACACATTGCTGTCCGCGAAAATTTGCAGTGCTGTCGCCGCAAGATTTGTGTAAGGCCCGGCGGCGGCCAAAGCACGTTTGATGTTATAGCTGACCGCGCTGCGGGTCGCGTTCCAGGCAAGCGCAATCGGCATTCCCGGACTCGCCGACAAACCGGTTGGCACCGGCGGCGGCGCAGGCGCGGTGTTGGAAACCACCACCAAGGCACCCGCCCAATCCGCGTGGTCGGAGTTGATGCCATCGTCCGCGTCGCTCACGCCCAGCGTGAGCCGGTTCACGCCGGTCACGTCGAGATTGATGACTTGGTGCGCCGCGCCGCCTGTCAGGACGCCGCTGGTGAAAATCTCGGTTCCATCGGCTAAAACATGGAACACGACGGAGCCACTGGTTCCCGATTCGTCGTCCACGCCAATATCGGATTGAAACCGGGAGGCGATGCCGCCCAGACGATATTCAACGCCCGAAAAGGCATGAACTCCCAAACCTTGAGCATAAGTCTTGCCGTTAAGCGTAATGGTATTGCCGCCGATGCTTTTGTTTTTGGTCTGCGAACCCCAGCCAACGTAACCGTAAGCCGGCTGGAACGCGGAAAGATAATTGGTGCCCATTCCGGGCAGCACTGGTGCCGAGCCGACGACCTTCAACGCAACGACGCCATGCGCGGGCACGTTCGTTGTAAAGCTGTTGTTGAACGTGCCAAGATTGGTTCCAGCCCAAAGATCTCTCACCGTGGCGCTGCCGGCGAGAAGCCCAATGTTAGTCCAGTTGACGGTGATCGTCGTCGCGTTGGTGTTCGGATTGAACAGGCCGACGGCTTTGGTCGTGAAGTCGGTGCCGAGCTCTTTGACCCAGATTTGATTCGTGCCGGTGTTGGCCAGCGCCATGCCTTGCTCGCCGGCCGGGTCTTGATCCACCGCGATCAATTCCGCATTGGTCAGGATGGAAAAAGTTTGGGCGGACATGGCGGTCAGATCATTTCCCGCAATCAGCGGCGCGCTGACGAGGCACCACAAAGCAAAGTGCGCCTGATCTTCGGTCGCGGTCATGCCGCCGTTGCCCACCTCCAGCATGTCGGGATCATTCCAACGGCCCGGCCCCGCCAGATAGGCTGGCGGACTATTTCCGTTTAGATTGGAAACCATGCTCGCAAAGGAGTCGTTGATGTCCCCGGTGGTGCGCCAAAGGTTGCCCGAACCCGGTTCCCACGAGGCGAACGTCCAGTGACACAGGCTGAAGGTGATGGGCCTGCCGCTCTTCATCAGCGCGTCGGCCATCCGGGCGTAATCGGTTTGCGACACGTCACCCGCCGGCAAATTGCAATTGTCGTATTTGAGATAATCCACGCCCCACGCCGCATAAGTGTTGGCGTCGAGATATTCGTAACCCAAACCACCGGGCCGGCCCTGGCAGGTTTCCGAACCGTGGTCCGAATACACTCCCAGCTTGAGACCTTTGGAATGCACATAATCCGCCAACGCCTTGATGCCGTTGGGAAACCGCGTCGGATCGGGCACAATCACGCCGTTCGAGTCGCGGGAAACCTGCCAGCAATCGTCTAGGTTGATAAATTGGTAGCCCGCGGCTTTCATGCCATTCGTGGTCATGGCGTTGGCGATGCCGCGGATGGTCGCATCGCTGATGTTGCAAGCATAATGATTCCAACTGTTCCAGCCCATCGGCGGGGTGAGGGCAAGCCCGTTGGTCAAAGCCAGGCTCGAATTCGGAACTGCCAGCATGAAGCCCAGCAGGAGTCCAAAACATCTGGCAAATTGAACGACCAAGCCTGGACGATGGGACGCCGCCTTTGCTTCATCAACCCCGAACGGCTTGGGCGCATTGGACGCGGTGAATGGTGGTTTCATCTTGGGTTTATTTCAGAGCCTTGCGCTCGGTTTGAAATTCATCGGGCGGTAAAGTCGCAAGCCACGCCCGCCTGGCAATTTCGGCTGCTTCAAGCGCAACTGCGCGGCTGGAATCTTTTTCGTATCTCGGTTCGCGGATGAATGGTTCACGGTGGAAACTGGCAAAACGTATTCCAACCCGACACATTCGCAACTGAAATCACCTTGGACTTCTGCCATTGGCACCGGCAGTCTTTGCCTCATTTTTGGCGCGCCGCCAATTGACCGGGACAGGTGCCGCCGCCGCCGGTGCCGCCGGGCCAGAACGGACTCAAGCGGTTGAATCCTTTATTTTTCAAGCCCGCCGGGATTTGTCGTCCGGAGAATTTCCGGCCCGGTCAACCATGCCGGCGGCTGCAAATTCCTTGGCACGGCTGGTGCTTGGCAGTTTGGTATGACACCCCAGACTCAAAAACATCGCAGCCGGCTCTGCCGGATGATCACCAATCTGCATGTGGCCAACGAAAGCCAGTTGGCGCGGCGGGACTGCTGTGGGATTACCGTCTCCGTCGCGCTCATGGCGTTGCTGGCGGCGGGTGCCCGCGGGCTGCTCGCGGCGCACTGAAGTTTTGAATGCCAGTCCGTTCCGCTTCGGCCGCGCTGCGCCTTAAGTTTTGGAAAGGGCCGGGCCGTTTGGCTTGGCGGCCGCGCGGTCGGCAATTTGTTTGTAAGTGGCGAGCGCCAGCAGCGGCCACGCGTTCCGATACATGTCGTATTTCAGATAAAACACTCTCGGAAAACCGGTGCCGGTGGTTTCGGCTTCCGTCCACGAACCATCGGCGTTCTGCGTCTGCACGAGATATTCGATGCCGCGCTTGAGGATGGGATTTTCGGGATCGTCGAACGCACAAAGACCCATCACGGCCCACGCGGTTTGCGACGCGGTGCTCGGACCTTGCCCTTTGAAAACGGGATCGTCGTAAGTGTTGCAGCGTTCGCCCCAGCCGCCGTCGTCGAGTTGGGCGCTTTCGAGCCAGGCCTTGCCGCGCTGGAGCCAGTCTTCGTTCATGTCGAGATTCAACGCCCTCATGCCGCGCAGCACCTGCCAGGTGCCGTAAATGTAATTCACGCCCCAGCGGCCATACCACGAGCCGTCGGTTTCTTGCTGGCGGCGGACGTAATCAATCGCGTCGTGGATCTGCGGGTTGGCCTGGTCCCACTTTTCGTAGCCGAGCAGTTCGAGAATGCGCGCGGTGATGTCCGCACATTCGGGATCAAGCATGGCGTTGTGATCGGCAAACGGAACTTTCTCCAAAATGTTCTTCGTGCAATCCTTGTCGAACGCCGCCCAGCCGCCGTCTTTGCACTGGAACGTCATCATCCATTTCAGGCCGCGCTGAAAACATTCGTCGCGCCGGGCGGGATTGTCCGTGGCGATTTTGCGGAGCGCGAGCAGCACCATCGCGGTGTCGTCCACGTCGGGATTCCACTTGTTCGCGTATTCAAACACCCAGCCGCTCGGCTCGACCTTGGCGGTGTTCTTGTGAACCCAGTCGCCGGCGAAGCGAATTTCCTTTTCCATCAGCCACTCGGCGCACTTCTTCATGGCCGGATGATCTTCGGGCACGCCCGATTCGCGCAGGCAAATCGCAACGATGGCCGTGTCCCACACCGGCGAGAAACACGGTTCGATGCGCACGCTGTCGCTGGTTTCGTGTTCGAGTTTTTTCAGCTCGTGCGCGGCGCGGACCACTTGCGGATGATCGTCCGCATAGCCCAGCGCCTTCAGCGCGATGAGCGAATTCAGCATCGCCGGAAATATGGCGGCCAACCCGTCGCTGCCCTCGAAGCGTTCGAGCATCCATTGCTCGCAGCGTTTGAGCGCGGTTTTGCGGAAAGGATGGATGCTGTGTTCCGCAAACCACTCGGCGAGCTTGTGCAGGCGATCCAGCCACAGGAAAAAATTGCGGAGCGAAATTTTTTCGGGATCGGGCGCGAGCGCGAGGTCGCGTTCGTGGATGCCGTTGGGAAAAAGTTCGTCCAAATTCACCTTCACCGGGCGCGTCGGCTTGAAATGGTTGATGATGGCCAGCGGCACGATCATGCCGCGCGACCAGTTGCTCATGTCCCAGAAGTTCACATGAAACCATTTGCCGATGAGCAGCACCTCGCACGGAATCGTCGGCACATATTCCCACGGATACAGCCCGATGAGCGCCAGATAAAGCTTGGAGAACGTGTTCATGCGCGGCACGCCGCCGAAATGCAGCGCCACCTCGCGCGCCTTCAACATGCGCGGGTCTTTCACGGACACGCCGGCCAGCTTCAGCGCCAGATACGCCTTGATGGTGGCATTCACCTCCGACGGCCCGCCGTGATAAATATTCCAGCCGCCGTCCGGCAACTGCATCGAGAAGATGTGGTTGACCGCCTTGCGCTGCCAGTCGGCGTCAATTTTGCCGTTCCAGTGGTGATAGGCCACCGTGTCCGAAACGAGCGTGGAATCCACCATCAATTCGCCGACCCAGAAGCCCTCCGGCTTTTGCTCGGACAAAAGAAAATCCTGCGACCGCTGGAGGGCGGCCTGCACGCGGGCGGGAAATTCATCTGGCACGGGGCGGGCGGACAATGCCGCCGGCTTAACCCGTGAATCACTTTCAGTCAACACGCGCATACTCTGCGGATTTGCGAAAATTCTGTAAAGAATTTAGTCGCGGCGATGAGGGGGCAAAAGCGCTGCGCGCGGCGGCAATAAAGTCTTGCGGCAAATCTTTTGCCATTGGCGGGAACTGCCGGCAGCGTCCGAATGGGGAGTGCGGCGACACGTCGCCGCTTTCCCACCGGGAGACATGTCTCCCAGTTCCAAAGCGCGGACCTGTCCGCGCACTCCACATCAGGAAACCGCCGAACCGCCCGCCGGCGCAAAAACAGCCGGAATCATTGCTGGCTCCGGCTTGGCGGGCTGGGAACTGCGGATTAATTACGCCTTGGCCGGCGCTTTGGCGGCGGTGGCAGCGGGCTGGCGCGAGATTTTTTTGCGGTCGCTGG
Source organism: uncultured Verrucomicrobia subdivision 3 bacterium (assembly GCA_903944085.1). GTDB lineage: Bacteria > Verrucomicrobiota > Verrucomicrobiia > Limisphaerales > UBA11358 > UBA11358. The sequence continues at coordinate 819 of CAJAQO010000130.1, read as the reverse complement.
TGCGCGTGCCGCCGGCCTTGCCGTATTCCGGGCTGTCCTTGCCGTATTTGACGCCCACGCTGGAAAGCATGGTGGTTGAAAACGTGTCCAGATTCTTCTCGTCGGTTTTCAATTCCGCCGCCACCCCGTCCGCCGTGGCGAGCAGCGTGTTATATTTGTCGTTCTTGGCGGCGACGGCGGTGATCGTCGCCTGATAAGCCGCCAGCGTGATGGGATTTTTATTGGCATCCGTCCCCAAGTCCAGGTCGGGATCAATGGAAGCCAGACCGTCCGCACGTTTTTGGGCGAATTCCGCCGATACTGATTTTCTCTTGGCTCTTGCCATACTATTTATGTTGTTGATGGTTAATCTTGAGGTCCCGCAATTGAAGCCCGATGAAGCTCAAGCCGCACTTGCTGCCTGTGTCGCAGCTATTATGCAAACTGCTTGGCAAAAGGCAATGATTATTTTGACTTTTAACATCCAGAACTCAACAGGCAGCTTAATGAAAGTCGTTTTCATGCGCCCGAAAATCATTGGCGGCCTGACGAACTTCGTTTCCGTCACGACAAAATCAAAGTTCATCGTGACGAACTTTGATTTCATCCGGGCAAACCTTTAGTTCGCGACGATGATTATTGAATTCATCGCGATGAACTTTGATTGGATGCCGATGAAAATCGTTCTGATCGCGGCAAAGATTAAAGTTGGGACGACGATCCTTGCAATCACCGTCCCGCAAGCGTCAAGTCAGGCCCGCAAAACGACCTGGCACCCGTCAAAAACCCTTAAAAACACGCGTTTGGTTATTTCCCTGCAATTGGAGGCGAAAAGGCGGC
>CAJAQO010000129.1 GCA_903944085.1 uncultured Verrucomicrobia subdivision 3 bacterium | reverse complement strand
TATTGAACCGCACCCCGGCGGACACCATCAACAAAAACAACCTGCGCCTGGTGCTGACCAACCAGGTGCGCCTGCTCTCGTATTATGTCGCGAAGGTTTGTAACGGCAACATGGCGAACCTGATTTTGAGCGGGTTTCCGCCCCAAAAGCCGGCGGGCCAGCCTGTGGGCATACCGGGCCAGCCGCAAAACCTGTCGGTCAGCCACGGTCCGCAGCTCAGCCAGTTGGTGGCCAAGTTCAACCCGGTTTTTGGCGCGGTCATCTACAACTACCGGCTGCTGGCGAACACGCCCGGCGCGGTGCCGGTGATCGAACAGGACACGGCCACCACCCATACGTTCAGCAGTTTGGTGGCGGGGGTGAAATACACCATTGATGTCAACGCCGCCGGCACGGCTGGCACCAGCGACTGGAGCGGGGCGATCAGCCTGACTGCCGACTAATCGAAGCTACCGAACCTTTCACCCGTCGAGCGCGCCACGAACATGGCGCGCTCTTTTTTTTGCCAATGTTTTGCGTCCAGCTCAAGACCGCCCGGTCATTCATGGGGTGAACACCCCATTTCAACATTCGGGCAACGGCTTAAAATGGCAACTGCAATAAATGCTAAATGAAAGAACTAATCTTATGACCAACAACAATTGCGTGGTGGCGGTTTTCAAATTACACACCGAAGCCGAGGCCGCCATCAACGAACTGAACAAGTCCGGCTTCGACATGAAAAAACTTTCCATCATCGGACGCGACTATCATACCGATGAACATGTGATCGGCTATTACAATGCGGGCGACCGCATGAAATACTGGGGAAAGCTCGGTGCGTTCTGGGGCGGTTTCTGGGGTTTGTTATTTGGCTCTGCTTTTTTTCTTATTCCTGGTGTCGGCCCGTTGCTCTTTGCGGGTCCCATCGTCAGTTACATTGTCGGTGCATTGGAAGGCGCGGTGGTGGTGGGTGGTTTGAGCGCGCTGGGTGCGGGGCTTTACAGCATGGGCATTCCCAAGAACAGCATCATCCAATACGAGACGGCGGTGAAAAGCGGCAAGTATGTGTTGATCGCCCACGGTTCGGATATGGAAACGATTCACGCGCGGGAAATCCTCAAAAACACCGATCACGAAACTTTGACGGAACATCAACCCAAACGCATCAGCAATGCGGCAGCGGTGATGCCGGCATGATTTATTGTCCAAATTGGGTATCGCGGCCGAAATTCGAGGATTCAGCTTTATTCCTGGCATGAACAAGAAACCAACGACGCAGCTTTGCCGGATTGCCTTGGCCCGAGGTTGCACGATTCAACCCGATAATATTTCCTTCAACTCTAGAACTCAACAATCATGAAACTGAACAAAATTATTTTGCCGCTCGTCTTCGCACTGGCGGCGACGCTCGCAACCACCGGTTGCCAACACAAATATAATGGCAAACCCACAGATTTGCCTCATCCGGCCACAACGAGCAACTCAACTCCGCCACCGGATTTGAATACCAAACCATTCAACCAATCGGAAAGCAATCCCACGGCCACTCCCGCGCCGTCGCCAAACTTGACCGGGCGCATTGGCACGTCCACGAACTGGGGGGACATCGCCAACATGAATGTTGACCGCGAGAAACTGGCGGCTTACACGGTGCATTTCAAATTTGACAGCGCGGTGGTAGAGGGCAGTGAACAGGCGAATATTGCCAGTGTCGCTAAGGCGCTGAAGGCCGATGCCAACGCCAAATTGCTCATTGAAGGCCACTGCGACGAGCGCGGCACCGGGGAATACAACCGCTCGCTTGGCGAACGTCGCGCGCTGGCTTTGCGCGAAGGGCTGGCCAAGAGCGGGGTTGATGCCGCGCGAATTCGGACGATCAGCTATGGCAAGGACCGGCCGGTGGACCCGGGCCATGATGAATCCGCCTGGGCCAAAAACCGGCGCGGTCAATTCGACTGGTGCCTGCCAAAATCGCCGGCCCCGTGACCGGTGAACCTTTGGAATATCTTTCTTCCGGATTGGCTGGCTCTCGAAAATCAATTTACTTTTTGGGTGGTTCGGATTGAACGTGATCGTAGGGTATAGCCTCGATTTGCTCTTGGCCATTTTGTCGGTTGTTTCCAACCTGATAAGCTGCCGGCCAACCGCACGCTTCTCAAATCGCTGTTACGCTGGTTTCACCCGGGCCAAAGATAAGGCTTGATCCGGCAGCCCTAAAATCTTTGGTGAAGAAGATTTATTCGGTCGCGCTGCGAAAACTGAAGCGATCATCTGCTTCCAACCAGTCGAACGTGGTGGTCTTATCCGGGTTCAGCCCAAGCCGATGACAACTTTCAATAAAATGATCGCGCTTCTCCGGGTTTTTCATCGGGCTGCCGCCTTCCATATCATCCGACCAATCCTCGATTTCCGGCGGCGTCTTCGCCGAGCCGTTGGCCAGCAGCCAGGTGCCAACGTCGTCATAATTTTTCGCGTTCTTCACGGCGGCTTTGAACTGCTCGCCGGTGATGCCCTTGAAACTGAAAAGCTGGTTGTCCAACGGACAATCGTAATGATATTCGCCGAGCGTGCCCGCAAGGCTGGCGCGGCATTTGTCCACGGCCCGGCACGCGATGGCGAATCCGCCGATGCGTTCGCGCGGACTGTGCGGCGCTTGTTGGTTCAGGTCCAGGTCAATGATGGGTGTGTTCATATTTTTGTTTTGCGTCCAGAGCAAACTGATTTGGTTTCATGCCGTGAACATGGCTGGAAAACCCACTGCCGGCTATGGGGTGTTCTCCCCATCACCCATGAATGGGGCAAAGTGCGGTTGAATTTTAACCGCGAATACACACGGATGAAACACGGAATTTTCCAAGTCAGTTGGACTGAAGTCTTCGTAGCCTCACCATATACAAATGGACAAAGCTCGGTTAGGGAGCCACATCATCGGGAATGCGGACGGAATTAACGCCAAGCCGCCAAGCTGCAACCGGATTCAACCGCAGAAGCAGATTTTGGACTGCGGTGGCAGAGCGCCAGCCGGCCCAGCCGGACGCCGGCCACGTCACGCGGCAGCTTCTTTTGGCCGCTTGCGATGTCAGCGACTTGGATGTGATTTGCCAACTGTGCTTTGCTCGATTCCAGCGCAATTATCGCGAATCTAAATTTAGCGATAATTAATCGGCCAATAAGTCAGCCAGAATTTCTTGGGTTTTTCGCACCAAGCCGATACGGGGGAATATCTTGGTCACGGTGGTGGTGTGCTCTTCTGCCGACATGGCCGCCAGCGCATCTTCCACGAAGATCTGATGGAATCCATATTCAAAGGCAAACCGGGCCGTGCTCTCCACACCGATATTGGTCGCGATGCCGCACAGCAGGATGGTCGTCAAGCCGCGCCGTCTCAATTCCAAATCCAGCTCCGTCCCGTAAAAGGCGCCCCACTGATGTTTGGTGATCACGAAGTCGCCGGGTTTCGGTCCGATTTCAGGGACAAGGTCGGTCCAGTCGGGCGGAGGAGTTTGTGCCGGCACTGGCGCGTCAACGCAGGGGCGCAGTGCATCCTTGCCGTCGGGAGAAAAGGCCACCCGCACTAAGAATACCGGCATGCCGTTTTTCCGACAGGCATCAGCAATTGCGGCCGCGTTTTTCACCACGATGTCTGCGGCATAAGGCGCGGTTTGCCGTCCGACGACACCTTTCTGCAAATCAATAGCCACGAGCGCCGTTTTTAACCGGTCAATGAATGTGTGTTTCATATTGGTATATGTTACCACTTTCGGACGAAACGCGCTCCCAAGATTAATTTGCGCCGCAGCCGTTTGCAGCCAACACTTTAATTTCGCCGGACCATCGAACTTCCCGCCGGGATTATCAGACGAGCCGGCGGCCACGCCTGAATCTTCCGTCGCCGTTGCTCGCCGCGAATTATTGGAGGAAACCAGGTGCGCTGCCGAACGCATTGAAGCGGTTACAACCCGGCCCTCCTGTAGCTGAATCACATGCGAACGCGTGACACTTTTTCGCGCTTTCGATTTGTCATTGACCGGGAAGGGTGGCCATTTATGGATAATGCCAGGGCCTGCCCGAACCGGGGCCGGAACTGACGATATGGGTGTCAACATCCCGATTTCTGTCTTGCTTGCGGAGGAAAATGGTGCCGTTCTTGGAGACATACAACAACGGCTCGCCGGCGATTTTAGACCAGACATTGCTCCTGACCGCGAATTCTGGTGGGGAACGGGGAAACCGAGCGTAAGTCATCAGCCTGAATTTCAGGCCTTGCAAGTTGGGGATTTTGAATGAAATGGTCGGAGCGACAGGATTCGAACCTGCGACGTCTTGCTCCCAAAGCAAGTGCTCTACCAGGCTGAGCTACGCTCCGAACCAATGTTTGCTGGCATATTCTGACGGCCGGTTGCCAAAAATTTGACGTTGGGCGATGGATTGTGCTAGTGCATCGGCCTCAAAGGCAATGATACACCAAGCGGCAACGCCAAAACCTGGAACCTCAAGTTGTTGACTCGTCAACATGCGAACACAGGTTACGCTAAGGTGTTCGACCAGCGCAAGCAGCGAGTGCGCGGACTTTGGGAGCGCAACGGAACGTTCTGCGCTCAAATGCCAGGCCGCACCCGACCACCGGCCTGCCCGTGACGCGTCGCATCCGGCTGCTCGAAGCCATCTGCCGGGGTGGCAACAAGGTCGCCATGGGCGGTTGGGGGCTGGCAGTAAAACGCGTAACGAAGAGTCTATACTGTTCCTAAGTCCGACTGGAAAAATAGTGGTTTTAGCGAACAATAACGCCCGAATATGAGTTGGTTGCGAACATCTAAACTAGCCATTTTACGATTCAAGCCCCGGAAACAATCCCGCCGTGAAAATGTCCGGCTTCGCAATGGGAAACCCTTCCGCGCGGGTGCCGATAACTTTACATTGGAAATTTTTTTGTGGGCGGGATAACATGCATGGCGTTCGAGGATCATTTATTTATTGCTTGTGAAAAAAAACCGGTTGTTTTTGAGGGCATTGCAAAAAGGAGTTTTCGTTGGAATTGTGCTGACACTTTTTTCAGCGCAATTTTTATGCGCACAGACGCGCACCCTGCGCATCATCTCCTATAACATTGACTGCGAAGACCGGGGCAGCGACGGCAATATCACCAACGCCATGCACAGCCTGCCGACGGTGGTCCAGGCGATCGGACTGCACCACTTGGGAACCAATGCCCAGCCGTTTGATGTGATGAGTTGTGAAGAATTGAATGCAACGACACTTTCCAACTTTGTCGTCCAACTCAACCTCATTTACGGCGCGGGAACTTACACTTACGACAAGACCACCGACCCGGACACCGGCGGCGGGCCGGACGGCATCATTTACAAGACGAACACCATCCAAGTCCTCTCGGCGCGGGCGTTGCCGACGGGGCAAACCGTGCTCTTGCAATCCAACGGCACTTTCGTTGCCGCTTCTTCGCCCGGCGGCGGCGTGAACGGCGTCGCGCGGGCACCCATGTTGTATCAACTCCGCCCAGTCGGCTTGGGGACGACCAACGATTTTTATTTCTACGTCAGCCACGCGCGTGCAAGCTCCAGCGACGATGCCATCGGCGATGCACGCTACGCCGAGGCCCAGGAAGTCCGCAGCGACGCCAAATACAACCTGCCCGCCGGATCACACATCCTTTACGGTGGCGATTGGAACCTGGACAGCGGCAGCTACGAGAACGCCTACAAATGCCTTGCGGGCCAAGTCACCTCCGACGGCACCAATTGGAGCGACACCAGTTCCTTCTGGGCCAACACCAACCAGACGCAGGCTTACGACCCCATGTCCAAGACCGCGCCGCCCACCACCGTCACTTGGACGAACGCAGCGGCGGACATCCTCACCTATCTTTACGACGATGCGACGGAAGGAACCTACGCCATGAGTTCGCGCCTGGACATCCAACTGCCGAACGCCCTGATGTTCGCCGTTTATAACTCCAAAGGCGGCGTGCAGCTTGCGCCGGACACCGCCGACCCGTATGACATTTCCAACTTTCCCGCCGCAAAATATCCCTACGCCTTCGAGACCTTCGGCAACGACGGTTCCTCGACCCGTGGCACCAGTGCAACCAATGCCAGCAACCATTCCTTGAACGACCTTATCAACACCACCCCGAACGCCGCCACCGTTTATACCGATTTGCAGGAAGCCGGCACCGGCAGCGGCAGCACCTTTGTTGGCAGCGACCATTATCCCATTTTTGGGGATTATAACATCGTGATCCCCGTGACGGCGGCGGCCACGCCGGTGGTTGGTTCGCTCATCGCCACGAATAGACAGATTCAATTCACCGTCACCGGCACGGCGGGAGGCAGCTACGCCGTTGCAGTCAGCACCAATCTTTCCAAGACCAATTGGGTTGCCATCCTCACGAATGTATCGCCGTTCAGCTTCAAGGACACCAATCTATTGCCACAGCGATTTTACCGCGCCAGGTCTGTGCCATGAAAGCAGCGGCTTGCCCGCAGTGTCGGGCATCAATCCTTCCGCCGTTTGAACAGCCAGATCCGCTGGGGCAGACGTTGATCGTGACCGCAGGCTGCGGGCGCGTGCAGCGCGAAGGCGGACCGATTAAATCAATTCATCCCGGAGATCTTTTCCGTTTCCGCCCGGCGAGAAACTTGAGGATGAGCGGTCGGGTTACACCCCATAGGCACGAGCTGATCAATGACGTAAATTTTCACTTGAACGAATGCGAAAAAGCCTTTGTGGTCATGTTGATGACACTAAAAATACACAAACATGAATAACCCAGACGAAGCACAAATGAAAATGCAGCCATCGCAAACTGCCCTCACCACGCCGCAAGAGCAAAATCTAGGCCTGGCTGACATCAAGGCCCTGGCCAAAGCTGAAGTCGCTGACGACATTGTCATCAGCGAAATCAACAATACCCGCTCGACATTTAGTCTGACCGCCCAGGCCATCATTGATCTAAAAAATGCCGGTGTCAGTGAAAAGGTCATTGCCTACATGATGAATCCTAAACCGCCGGCAGCCGCCTGCTAGATCTATCGGTCAGCTTATCAATTTATATGGACGCTAAGAATAAACTTTCTGAAACGAAACTGGTTGAACAGTTGATGGCTCCGGAACAACTGAGTCCGGCCTATGTCGCTGCCTGCCATTGTTCGGCTGACAAGGAACTGCTTAAACAGGAGCTTGAATATCTTTGGGATGATTCCGACGATGACGGAGCGTCATATGAGATATATTTGGGGAAAATCAGCCGCAACCCCATCATTAAAAGCAAAATCACGGGCAAATATTTTGCGCTGCCTTGGTCGGTGATCATCAAACTCGCCGTGGCAAAAGGCATTGGTCACTGATTGGTTGAGTCTGAAACGAACGTCCGCATTTATGCCACTCGTTCCCAGCGTTACCGCTCCTCTTGTTAAAACTTCCGGCAATGCAATAGCGACTGGCCTTACGAGTGACGAAGCGCGTCGCCGACTGGAAACATCCGGTCCGAACTCCATGCCGGACACGGCGGAGAATCCCTTGCGCCGGGCGCTGACTAAGTTCTGGAGCCCAATTCCTTGGATGCTGGAAGCGGCGGCCATGTTGGAGCTAGTGTTGGGTAAGTATGTCGAGGCGGGAATCATCGCGGTGTTGCTGTTGTTCAACGCTACCCTGGGTTTTTTTCAGGAAGGCCACGCGCAGGCAACGCTCGCGGCGTTAAAAAAACGTCTTGCGCTCACGGCTTCGGTGCGTCGCGACGGGGAATGGAAAAACCTGCCTGCCGCTGACTTGGTGCCGGGCGACATCATAAAGTTATCGCTCGGTGGTGTCGTGGCGGCGGATGTGAAACTGCTGGAAGGGAATGTTCTGCTCGATCAATCCATGCTCACCGGTGAATCCATCGGCACGGAAGCAGGCCCGGGATTCCAAACTTTCGCCGGCGCGCTGGTGCGACGCGGCGAAGCGGTCGCGGAAGTCACGGCAACCGGTGTCCGGACCAAATTTGGCCGCACGGCTGAGTTAGTGCGCACGGCTCATGTCGTCAGTTCCCAGCAAAAGGCGGTGTTGCATGTGGTGCGTAATCTCGCGGTATTCAATGGCATTCTGATTATCCTTCTCGTGACTTATGCGTTGGCTCATGCCATGCCGGCCAGTGAGATAATCCCCCTCGTGTTAACTGCAGTTCTGGCTTCAATCCCGGTGGCGCTGCCGGCCACATTCACGTTGGCCAGCGCGCTGGGCGCACGCGCCTTGGCACATCAGGGCGTTTTGCCAACTCGGCTCTCCGCCGTGGATGAAGCGGCCTCAATTGATGTTTTGTGCGCCGATAAAACCGGGACGCTCACGCGCAATCAACTGTCCGTGACGACGATTCGACCAATGCCAGGCTTCGATGAATCGCACATCTTGACGATGGCGGCACTCGCCAGTTCTGATGGCGGGCAAGACCCGGTGGACGCGGCCATTCGTGCGGCTGCTGCCCAGAAGGTTTCGGCGAATCCGCCCAAACTCTCGCTGTTCAAACCGTTTGATCCGGCGACAAAAATGTCCGAGGCGACGGCGACAGATCCAAGCCTCGGAACCCTGCGCATTGTCAAAGGCGCTTTCGCCGTCGTCGTCGCGATTGCGGCACCTTCGCCCACAGCGGCCGCAGCGGCGACTGAATTGGAAGGAAAAGGTTTTCGCGTGCTGGCCGTTGCCGCCGGACCGCCGGCGGCGATGCAACTCATGGGATTGATCGCGCTCAGCGACCCGGCGCGCGAAGACTCGGCGGAATTGGTCACGCAATTGAAAACTCTTGGCGTGCGCATGGTGATGGTGACCGGCGACGCGTCCGCGACCGCGGCGATTGTCGCTCATGCCGTCGGTCTTGATGGCGCGGTGTGTCCACCGGGGCCAATCCCAAACGATGTTCGTCCGGAAAGTTTCGCCGTCTTTGCCGGCGTGTTGCCCGAGGATAAATTCAAATTGGTTAAGGCATTTCAAAAGACCGGCAACATCGTTGGCATGTGTGGCGACGGGGCCAACGATGCGCCCGCGCTACGCCAGGCGCAAATGGGCATCGCGGTTTCGACCGCAACCGACGTCGCCAAGTCCGCCGCCGGCATGGTGCTTACCAATCCCGGACTCGCCGGCATCGTTGCCGCCGTGAAGGAAGGTCGTATCACGTTCCAGCGCATTCTGACTTACACCCTGAATTCCCTGACCAAAAAAATCGTGCAAGTGCTGTTGCTGGGCATTGGCCTCATTATGACCGGCCACGCGATTCTGACACCGATGCTCATGATCATCGTGATGATGGTAGGCGACCTGCTCGGCATGTCGTTGACCACCGACAATGTCCAGCCATCGCCATTGCCCAATAGCTGGCGCATCGGCAAGTTGACAATTGCGGCCATCTTCATGGGGTTTGCCGAACTGGCTTTCTGCGTCGGCGTTCTGGCGTTCGGCCACTTCCGACTGGGGCTGGGCATTGCCGCGTTGCAGACGCTGGCGTTCTTCACCTTGGTGTGCGGAAATCAGGCAACCACCTACGCTGTCCGCGCCCGTGGGCGAATCTGGTCTGCGCCCCATCCCTGCCGGTGGCTGGTCTCCTCGTCCGTCCTTGATGTATTCATTGCCGCGACCCTGGCCGGATTGGGTTGGCTCATGATGCCACTGCCGATCTGGGTGTTGGCCAGCGTGCTTTTTGGCACCGTGATTTTCACATTCGTCTTGGATTTGGTGAAGGTGCCAGTCTTCACCCGCTTAAAGATCGCATAAACAACTTTTGAGCGAGCGTCGCCCATATAAAAAAGAGCGCGCCATGTTCGTGGCGCGCTCGACGGGTGAAAGGTTCGGTAGCTTCGATTAGTCGGCAGTCAGGCTGATCGCCCCGCTCCAGTCGCTTGTGCCAGCCGTGCCGGCGGCGTTGACATCAATGGTGTATTTCACCCCCGCCACCAAACTGCTGAACGTATGGGTGGTGGCCGTGTCCTGTTCGATCACCGGCACCGCGCCGGGCGTGTTCGCCAGCAGCCGGTA
>CAJAQO010000128.1 GCA_903944085.1 uncultured Verrucomicrobia subdivision 3 bacterium | reverse complement strand
TTTCCCCGGCAGGCGCGGGAAGACATTTTCCTGGCGTTCCTCGAATTTTTGCAACTGCGCGGCGGCGTCCTTGAATTTTTTATATTCGACGAGCTGGCGGATGAGTTCCCAGCGCGGGTCTTCGCCTTCGTCCTCGGCTTCGACGACCACCTGCTGCTCCACCGGCAGCAGCTCGCGGCTCTTGATATACATGAGCGTCGAGGCCATCACGAGAAATTCGCCGGCAACTTCCAGGTCGAACTGCCGCATCAACTCGATATATTCAATGAACTGCGTGGCGAGTTTCGTGAGGTTGACCGCATAAATGTCCACCTCCTCCTTCTTAATCAAATAAAGGAGCAGGTCGAGCGGGCCTTCGAAGACCTCAAACTGGACGTTGTATTCCGACATGAAACGGGGGCCAAGCGTAGATTGAAGCCGGCGGGTTGGCAATGCAGGAACTGGCGGTCAACGCTGCCGCCGCGCGGCCTGAAAAACAGTTTGTCCGGTTCCGCGCTTGACCACATGGCCAAGGAGATTTTGCCGCTCAGTTTTTTTCCAGTCTCGTTTTGTAAAGGTGCCGGCCAATCGCGCGGCTGACCGCGATGGTTTCTAGGTAAGGAGTATCGGCCACATCCAGAAAACCGATCTGGTAGTTTTCCTCGTCATACACCCGGCCGATGGTCGGTTCATCCTGCCATTGAAACCAATGCGTGCCCACAAACTGCGGATGGTGCAAAGCTCCGTTCACAAAAGCGCGATACGCCTCCGCCCGGGCTTGTTGGTTTTCCATCGGCACGAGGCCGGTGTGAAACAGCCCCCGGTCCAAAGCACCAAAATGAAATTCACCAACCAGCAACGGCTTGTCGCCGCCGGGATATTTGAAATCGGTGAGGCTGCGGCGATAAAGATTGTAGCTGACCACGTCGCAAAATTTGCCGGCAGCCTTGGCTGCACCATCGTTCACCCACGCGAAACGGCAGCCGAGGTAAAGCTGGTTGGGCGCGACAGCTTTCAAGTTGTCGCGCACAGTGCGGAAATAGGTTTCGGCGAGCTTGACGCCGAAGGCAATCAGATCTTCCCGCGCTTTCGTTTTGTTCGGAGCCGTGCGGTTGTCCAACAACGCGTCCCACGAGGCGTGGCTGGTTCCCCAGGCGGAGTTGAGCCCGGCAATGTCAGGATATTTCGCCTTGAGATCGTTCACCAATTCGCGCTTGGCCGCCTGTTCGGACGGCGACTGCAGCACGCCGAGCGCCAGCGCGGTTTCATCGCCCCACGACATTTCGTTGTCGCTGAAATAGCCGATGCACCAAGGATCATTGGCGCTGGAGCCGATTTTACTTTCCATGGCCTGGTGCAGGGCGGCGGCAAAACTCGCGTCAAACACGTCGGGAAACTGGCTCCAGTAGCCGGCACTGCCGGCAATCATCTTGGCTCCGTGCGAGCCGATGTTATCCGTGTAAGGCGTGCGGCGCAGCAGATAGATGCTGGAATCGGACCAGTTCGCGATGGTGTTCAATCCCCAGCTTCGCAGTCGCTGGTGCACCGTCGTCGGATAGTCCCGCCGCCACAGCTCGCCGTATTTGCGTTTCAAATTGGCCCCCGCAAACGAAAATGATTTTACGGCGCGGCCCGCGTAATGTCCCTTGAGGACATGGCCGGTGGAAAGAAACTCGCGCGCCGCCGCCTGATCGCCCGGAAAATCCTCGAACCACGCCGCCCGCTCCTCGATGGGCGTCGCGTCCAACATGCGCACGCAGTCAATTCCATGCGACCAGAACAAATGTCCGTCGGGATCCACCAGCCACCATTTTCCAGCCACCTTCTCGGTGCGAAAAAAACCGGTGGCTTTGAGCGGCGAGCCGCCAGCCAAGCCGCCGTATTTGTCCCAATCGGGCGGACTGGCCTGGGCGGCGAGTTCGCCCGCCTCCGCCACGCGCCGCTCCTGAAGTTCCGCGAGCGAATGCACTTTGCCCGGCCAGTCTTTATGTTTGTATTGGCCGAAGGTATCAATGAAAGGAAAAAACGGTTGCGCATCCGTCACCCAAGCGGTTGGCGGCGTGTGCTCGCCGGCGGCGCGGATGGCTGACACCTCAAAGCAATGATCCTCGGTCGGCTGACTCACGAAAATCACGAACTGGGTAATGTTTTTCAAATCCAAAGCGTCCGGCCCGGAGATGGCCACGGGATAACCGCGCATTCCAAAAAGTTTTCCATCCAGTGTGCTGCCCGTTTCATGCGGCAGCCGAACCTTGAGCGTGCTCGCTTGCCCCGGACTGAGCAGCAGCGAGTCCGTGGCGCAGTGCTTTGTGCCATCGGCGCCCGGATTATCCACGCGGCAAAACACCGTCACCGGATTGGTGCCGGGATTTCTCACTTGCAGCCACACCGCAGCGTAAGGTGACAAATCCCAGTGCCCGGCGACAGGCAAAGTCACGCCGGGCCAAGACTGATTGTGCGCGGTGTTGATGCGCAAGACGGCAACGTTGGCGGCATTGGTCAGCGCAACTTTCGCATCGCTACACTGGATGGATTTCACGTCAAAGCCTCCGTTGAAATCAATGAGCGTTCGCTCCGCCGCCCCCGCCAGCAGCGGCGCGAGCCAGACGATCAATCCCAGCCGGCAAGCCTGCTTGCGGATGGCAACCGCCGGGCTGCGGCGAATTGAACAAACATTCAAACAAATTTGAAAGAGGGCCGATGGTGTATTCATTTGTGCCGGTTGATAATTTAGCCAGTCAGTTTTTCTGTTCTATAATTTCCACCGGTCCGAGCAGACCCGATTTCAACAACGGAGTGTTTTCTGTGAACGGTTCCCACGAACTCCAGGTGAACCGCTGCTCCGCCGGCAGCGCCGCGTCGCCAATCATCCGGTTCGGCCACAGGTTGGCGACGGAAATTTCCAGCCGGTTTTCACCGGGCCGGAGCGCGCGGCTGACATCGGCTTGATACGGTGGCTTCCAGGCGATGCCGCAATCCACGCCGTTCAGTTTCACCCGCGCCATCACCTGCACGTCGCCGAGCGTGAGCAAAAATTTTGAAGCCGCCGTCACCGGGTTGGCCGCTTGAAAATTAAAGGTCGTGGCATAAGTCGCCGTGCCGGAGAAAAATTTTACGCCGTTGTCTGCCGCGTCGCTCCAGGAAATGAGATTGGTCAGCGCCACAGATTCCGGCGCGCCCCACTTGGGCGGAAAATTTAACTGCCACGGTCCGGTGATTTCCTGTGCCGCCGGCACGGCGGTGATTTCGGCACGATTGGTCCGGCCGGAAGCCGTGATCCATTCGTAGCTGCCCGGCTCGCGCGCGACAAGTTGGAAGCCGCCTTTTGCCGCGCAAATAATTTCCGCCGCGCGTTCCGGCACCGCCACCAGCGGGCGCAGACTGACCGGGTTTGGATCGGTGCCGCTGGCTTTCAACGATTGGCCACCGACGGTGTATTCCACCGAAAAAGTTTTTACCACGCCGTAAGCCGGGTCGCCCGCTTGGGCAAGTTCCGCAACTTGAAAAGTAGTTTTGCCGGCATCAACGAGCGCCTGAATCTGGCTGCGCACGTCGCGCGAACGCTGGGCATCGCCGGGCACGCCATAAATGGCTTTTTGAATTTCAAGCCGGGCCGGCTCCGGCGTCGGCTCCGGCACCGGCTGGCCATTGCGCCGGAAACTCACGACGGGATCAAAGCCTTGGGAACTTTGGCGAAAAACGACGAAGGTCGAATCGCTTGGCTCAAAACGCAAAGCCAGCGTGATGCCGGCCCCGGTTGCCTCGAAACACGCCAGCGGAGTGATTTCACCGGTTTCAGGATTCCACAATTCCGGGCGCAATCCCTGCACGCGAAACGTGCAGCGGGTTTCCACAGCGACGCTGGCCGGGTTCGCCACGAAATAAATTTCCGCGCCGGCCAAGTGCCGGTGAATCCAATTCAACTTTTCGTTCGCCGAAAAATCTGCGGCGGCACTCAAGCCGGCCAACACCGTTTCCAGCGGCTGGCCCCAGACGAGCCGGCCTTTGCCGAGCGCGTGAGCCGTCACCGTCTGGCCATCACAATCGCCCCAGATTTCACGGCCAAGTCTCGCGACCTTGGCGTCGCATTTGGGAAAGTCCTGCAAACTCGGCGAGGCGGCGGGACCGGCGGCGCTGGCAAAAACCGTGGCGCCGGCGGAAACAAGTTCGCGAATTTTCCGCGCCAGTGTGGGCGTCATGTTTTTTTCAGGCGGCAGCACCAGCACGCGATAAGCCATGCCGTCGGGCAAAATGAGTTTGCCATTTTTGACGGACACACGTTGCAGCAATGCCTCGGCGCCAATTTCATCAAACCGATAGCCGGGCGGCGGCGGCGGATTGGGATTGAAATAAGTCTGGTTTGGAGCTTCGGGCCGGAGGTAAAGCAGGTCGGCTACAAATTTCCCCTGGCGCAGCAAATACTGGCAGCGCGCCAGATAGGCATGCCACGCGCCGGAAAATTCCCACCAAGTCTGCGTGCGTTCGTAATGCAAACCCCACGGCCCCATCGTCGCGCCGGGAAAACGATCGAGATACGGCTGATGCGCGAAGCGATGAAACACAAAGCGGTTCACGCCTTCCGAAAATTCATAATCACCGAGCGACTTGATGTCCGCCGGCGTCAGCTTCCACATTTCCGAATCGCCGGAAGTGAAGGCTTCCGCGCCGACAATCCGCCGGCCATAGACGTGCGCCACCGACGCCATTTGCGCCGCCTTGCGCGTGGTTTCGTTCTGGCCAAAACTTGCGCGCGTCCAAAATTCCGTCATCGGCTCGTCGGCGCGCGCGGTGTAGCTGAACTCATCGCCGAACGGCAGGTTGTAACCCTCCAGCGTGTAACGCAGCCCGTGCTGGTGCGCGAGTTCGGCCAGCCGGCCGGAATAATTTTCCGCCAGCAGTTCGGCAATCGTCTGGTTGAAATCCCAGCGGAATCGCGCCGCTGTTGCCGCCTCGCCGAATTTGACCGCGATGTTTTTGCCGCTGGCGGCGTCAGTCAGCGCCGGCAGCCACGGCAACAAATCATAGCCGCGTCGTTTCAAAAATTCCGCGCGCAGCTTCGGCGTCCAGTTTTGCGAGCCGACTTCCCAGCTGTCAATATGCGTGGCAGTCAGCGATTTGCCCGCGAGCGGGCCGGCAGTTTTGATGAGCTTGCCCATCATGCCGGCGAAGTGCGCGTCCATCGCGGCGCGGCTCAATTTGTCACACTCCAGCCCGTTGCCGCCCGCGACCGGCGGGCGCGTGGAGGAGCCGGTCGAAGTGTGGCCGATGCGTTGAAGAATCCATTGCCCGGGTGGCGCGGACCAATTTAGTTTTCCATCCGCGCCCAATTTCCCGCTCAAGTTCACCACGTCGCGGGTCGGAACCAGGTTGTTCGTCGTCACCGGAAAAGCCAGCAACGCGATGTCTGCGTAGTAATCTTTGAATTGAACTTTCGAGTCAAAATTGTCCCGGTTGCGATTGCCCAGATTTGGCAGCGGCAGCTGCGCGGAAAAATTTGTCGGGCCGGCGACCAGCAGATTCGTCCACACCAGTTTCTGCATTGAAAGTTCCGGCGTGATCCACGGGCCGCTGCTGCCGCACCAGCCCGGGCCGTTGGCCATGTTGATTTCCAAGCCGAGGCGGGCCGCCTCCTGCACGGAAAATTCAAACAGGTGCTGCCATTCCGCGTTCATGAATTCCGCCGTGCCGCGCGGCGGGGCGAAGCGTTCCAGCACATCCATGATCAGCACGCCGCCGATGCCCACGCGCTGCATGGCTTCGAGATCGGCGGTGATGCCGTTGCTGGTGACGTTGCCATTGTTCCAAAACCAATATACCCACGGCCGCGCCGAATCCGGCGGCTGCTGAAAATCGTTTTGGAGTGAAGCCAGCGGTTCGGCCCGCAGAGAAAAAGTCGCCAGCACGATGGTGGTAATAGCCATTAAACGTTTCATAAAAAATATTTCAAGCAATCCATGACCAACCCAACAAATGAAGCCGCATTCCGCGCGCCCTCGCGGAGTGAGCTGCGCCGCCGCCAGCAAATCTTGTTTTGAATGGAAAAATTACAAGGTCGCCGGCCGCACCGCAATGGCAACGGACTTGGCGCCCAAAGAAGAGTGGGTGGCGCGGATCAAAATACGGCCGGAGCTGTTTGGCTGCGTCTTAATCCAGACCGCAGCCATGCCGCCGGCCTCGGCCAGCGCAAAGGGATTGTCGCCGACGAGGATTCCCGGACCGCTGAGTTCAAACGAAACTTCTCCCGCCAAAAACGGGCGCACGGAACCATGCTTGTCCACCCGGCCGAAGACGAGTCGGGTGGCGTCGGCACCATCACCGATTAATTCCGCATCGTCCACGCGCAGACAAAATTGATCATGGCTTTCATCCGCTGAAAATGAGCGCGACAAAACCAGCTTGCCGCCGACATAGCCGTCGAGCCGCAATTCGGACCGGTCAGCGCCGGCCAGTTCCAAGTCGGCAAAAAAAGGCGGATACGGGAGATGCGGAAATTTTTCCCGCTGCGGCAGACTGGTTGTGTGCAAAGCGCCATTGACAAAAATATCAAGCCGCTCGCAGTTGGAAAAAATCGCGGCGTTTCGGCCGGGGCCGTGCGGGGATTGCGCGCCGAAGTCCCAGTAAAAATCCGGCTGGATGACCGGACGAATTTGCGGACTGATCTGCGATTGATAAAACACGGCGCCGAGTTTCGGAATCCGGAAGAAATCCACGACGCCGGGACATTTGATGCCGTTGGCCGAATTCATTGGGCTGCCATATTCCAAGGCGCACCAGGCAATCACGCCGGCATTGCGTTTGTTTTTCGCGGCCTGATCATGCGCCTGGGCGTGGTAGATGGCCTGCTTGGCCTGCAAGAATGGGTCGCCCGCGCGCCGATATTTGTGATCCACTTTCGGCGGGCCGATAATTTGGCCGACCGCCTCCGTCACCAGATAGGGAACATCCGGCAGCGGCGGCTTTAATTCGACGGAATAATCCGCGTCGGCATGATGGTAATCATTGTAGGCAAACACTTCTTGAAACCAGTCCTTGGTCGAATAGATGCCGCCGA
>CAJAQO010000127.1 GCA_903944085.1 uncultured Verrucomicrobia subdivision 3 bacterium | reverse complement strand
AGCGTGCCGCTCGCGACATTGTTCGAGAGCGTCGCGACCATGCCTTGCGGGCCGAGAACATTCGTGGCGAACACGCCTGAACCGGCAAGCGCGCCGGAGTATTTAACCACCGGGAACGTGCCAAGTGAAATAATGCCGCCCAGCCGCACATAATTTGTGCCGCTTGAAGTAATGGTTCCGACTTGCAACGGCGGCACCACCGGATTGGTTCCGGCATTGAGAATAAATGACAGATAATTTGTGCCGGTGGCCGAAGTGCCGAGGTTCAAATTGCCCGCGTTCGCCGTGCCGCCGTTGCCGATGAGCACACCCAAAGTTGCGCCATTGCTGACGGTCACGGAACCGGTGACCTGTTGCGCCGGGGTGAGCATCAATTGGCCGCCGCCCACGAGGGTCGTGCCGCTGTAGGTGTTCGCGCCGCTCAACGTGAGCGTGCCGGCGCCGAGCTTGGTCAGACTGCCGCCGGTGTTGGCCGTCAGCGCGACGGTGCCAGCGGTCGCGCCCGTGCCGGCGCCGCCAGAAAAGCTGACACTCAAGCTGTCGCCATTGGCATAGCCGTTGCCGGGACAGGTCACGAAAATATTCGTCACCGCGCCCGTCGAATAATTAATTTGGGCAATGGCCGTGGCGTTGGTGCCGCTGCCGCCGCTGATGGTCACCACGGGTGAGTCAATGTAACCGCTGCCACCGGCGGAAACCGGAATCGAACTGACGCCGTAACCGGACGGGGCGGCGAGCAGTTGTCCGATGGTGACGGAGAAACCGCCGTCATTGAGCGTCGCGCCGCCGCTGCAAATCGTGGCGCTGGTCAGTCCGGTGACAAAATTAGCGTTGTTGGTGGATGCCTTGAGCGTGCCGCCATTGAAATTTAACGTGGCCGAGCCGGCACCCTGCGAAACCTGCGCCGTGGTGACGGTGCCGCCGTCCAAATTGACCGTGCCCGCCGCGCCGGTGCCCGTGCGACCAAGAGTAAGATTAGCGTCACCGATCAAAGTCAGCGCCGCGCTGCCCATCACGTTCATGAAGCCAGTGCCGTTTTCGCCAACGAACGCGCCGCCGCGTCCGCCAGAATTTCCGTTCGTGCCGTTGGCCGAGACGAACGTGCCGGCGCTGAAATTGGCCACGCCGACGGAAGCCGTGCCGCCCGCACCAATGGTAAGACAGTTGGTCAAAACAGAGATTGTGCCGCCAGTTTGGTTCAACACCGCCGTGTCGTTGTTAAAACCGACAACCAGATAGCTGCCCAGCCCGACGGTGCCGCCGCCAACGTCGAACGCGCCGTAGCCGGCCAGGCCCGCGCCCAAGGCGAATTGTTGCAGCGTGGTCAGCGTGCCTGAAGCCATTTGGATGCTCCCGGCGGAACCCGCCGCCGAGCCGGCGATGACGCTGGAGACGAACTGGCCGCCGTTGTTGTTCCCTTGAATCGTGCCGCCGGAAATCGTCAGCACCCCGCTGCTGGAAGCGGTGTTGCCGACGCGCAGCACGCCGGTCGTCGCCACTTTGCCCGTGCTGGCCACGCGCATTGTGCCCGCCGCCACCGCCGGAGCGTTGGACATCGTGCCGGTCAGCACCAGCGTGCCAGCGTCCAGTTTTGTCCACGTGCCCGAACCGGTGGCCACACCGTTGATTTGCATCGTCACGTTCGTGGGCAGGTCCAGAGTCGAAGCTGCGGCCACAGAAATCGGCCGGTTATTCGTCACGCTGCTGTTTGCCTGCAACGTTCCGCCGTTCATCGTGAGCAGGCCCGAACCCGCGCCGAGCGCGGAATCATTCGTAATAATAATTGTGCCGGCGGAAACAAACGTGCCGCCGCTGTAGCTGTTCGACAAGCCGATGAACAACGATCCGGTGTTGCTCATGACCAGATAGCCGCTGCCGGCGAGGCTGCCGACGCCGCCAAAACTGTAAGGCAGCGTGCTGTTCACCACGACCGGGAACGACTGCACCGTGGTCGTGAAATTAATATTCGTCGGCTGCGGATTGACGAAGTCGTTGGTCAAGGTGTCGTCAAACGTGGTGGCGTCGCCGACAATCACCGCGCCGTTGGTGTATTGCAGATACCAGGCACCGTTGCCGTTGCCGTCCTTCCAGTTGGCCGTGGTGTTGATGTCCCAGTTGACGCCAGCCGTGCCTTCCCAAGTCAAGTTTTGCGGCGACGTGGTGATATTCAGATCAATGGAATCGTTTCCTTGGTTGTTGACCAGCGTGGCTGCCACGCCCGGCGGCAACGTCAAAGAAAAATTAGCCAGGCTCGCGAGCGCCGTGCCAGTGTATTTGATGAGCGTGAAGGTGCCGGGCCGCAGACCCAAACCGTTGACCGCGATGATCAGTCCGGTGCCTGGAGCCGACAGGCTGCCACTGGCGCTGAGCGCAGCGAAGTTCGGATCGCTGGTCAAGTTGCCAAAGCTGATGCTCACCGTCGTGTTGTTTTGCAATGTCACATTGCCGGCGCTGAAACCACTGCCGGCGGAGGCATCAATAGCCAGCGTGCTGTTGGTCACCAGCAGATCCGTCGGTGTGCTCAACGTGGACGAATTGACGTTCAGCGTGCCGCCAAGGATTTTCGTCAACCCGGCAAAACCATTGCCACTTACCAAAGTCAGCGAACCGGCGCCGAGCTTCGTCAGGCTGCCCGCCGCATTGGCCCCGAACGTCGGCGTGCCGAGCGTCAAGCCGCTGCCCGCGCCGCCAGCGATGGTGAATGTCAAGGCGTCACCGCTGGAATAATTATTGCCCGGACAAGTAATCAAAATGTTCGTCACCGAGCCCGCGCCGTAATCAATTTGCGAAATCGCCTTTGCGCCGCTGCCGCTGCCGCCATTGACGACGATGATCGGCGTATCAATATAATTTGATCCGCCCGAAATGATCGGAATGGAGCTGATCCCGTAGCCGCCCGGCGCTTGGATCGGTTGCGTGAAAGCAATGGCGTAGCCGCCGTCATCAATGATCGTGCCGCCGCTGTAATCAAAAAACGCGGTGGACGTATTGCCCTTGGTAAAGCTCGTGCCGATTTGGGCGTTGGCTTTCAAGGTGCCGCCGTTGAAATTGAACGTGCCCGAACCGACGCCGTTGGTGATGAAGTTCACCGCCAGTGTGCCGCCGTTCAAATTCACCGTGCCGTTGCCGGCCGCGTTGCCGCGGCCAAAAACAATGCCGTCGCTGTTCACCGTTACCGTGGGATTGCCCCACATGTTGAAATTGCCATTGTTGACTTCGCCGGGCCAGATGCCGTTGGCCGCGCCGGAAACCGTATAGCTGGCGTTGTTGTAAACATTCATCACGCCGTAAGTCGCCGCGTTCACTCCGCCGTAGCCGATTGTTATTCCCATACCGGTATAACCGACGCCATGCGTCAACGTGCCGCCGCTCAAATTGATGACGCCGCCGTTGGTGTTGCCGCCGCAGGCGATGAAGCCGCCCACCAAGGTCGAACCGCTGCGCTGCGAATAAGCGCCATAGCACGCCCCGCCGACGGCAAGTTGATTGCTCACGATCACCGAGCCCGCATCCACTTGCACGTCGCCATTAGCCAGCGCCGTGCTGCCGATGGTCACTCCCGTGGTGTAAGCCGCCGCGCCGGTGCTGGCAAACGTCACCGTGGCGCCATTGGACACGCTCAAAATGCCGGCCGTGTTCGCCACCGTGCCAATCGTGGAAGCTGCTTCTGAACCGTTGCTGCTGACGATGCTGATGCCGCTGCCGGTCATAATCACTTTGCCTTGCTGGATCGTGATGGTGTCGTTAAAGCTGGCGTTGCCATTCAACGTCACGGTGCCCAAACCGGTTTTGTTGAAACCCAAACCGCGGCCAGTGGTGCCCGGATAATTTTGAATCGTGCCGGAGAAAACCACGTTGCTGGGATTGTTGATCCAAAACCATTTGTTGACGCCCGTGCCGGAAGTTTCCAGCGTGCCGGTGCCGGTAAGGCTGGCCACGGAATTCAGGTCTTGCGACATCAGCACCGTGCCGCCATTGATAACCAAGCCGTGTCCAGCCAACGTGCTGGCGCTGGAGCCGCCAAGAAACAAACTGCCAGCTCCGTTCTTGATCAAATTATATCCGGGTCCGGTGGTGCCGGTCAGCACGCCGATGCTCAACGTATTGGAACTGACCGTCACGGTGCGATTGGTTCCCGGCCCGGTAATCGTCACACCGCCGGTGCCGAAACTCAAATTGGTCGTTCCCGTGAACGTGAAATCGCCCGCCCATTGCGACGCTTTGTTGTTGACGATGGTGACCGCCGCGCCGCTGTTGTTGTCAATGGTGCCGCCGTTGATGAACAACGTGCCGCCGGTGCCGATGGAATTGGCGGTGACAATATTGAGCGTGCCGCTGTCGAGCAGTGTGTTGCCGGTGTAGCCGTTGGTGCCCGTCAAAGTCAGCGCGCCCGCGCCGGTTTTGTGCAACGCCAGCACGCCGAGGGTGTTGGTGATGATGCCGGCAAACACGGTGTCGGCGCTGTTGTTGATCACCAGCTGGTTTGTGCCCGTGCTCGCCGTCGTGTCCACGACGCCAAGCCCGCTCAACCCGGCCACCGCCGGGCTGACGCCATTCAAATCCAACTTCGACGATGACGCCACCGCAACCGCCGAAACCGGCGGCAGAACCGGTTGCGCAACCGGACCGGCGGCGGTCTTGAGCGCTTGAATTTCCGTTTGCGCCAAGGCGCGATTATACACATAAACTTCGGCCAGCTGACCGTTCAAGCGAAGGTCGCCGTCGCCGATGTCGGGCGCGCCGCCGACCCAAAACTGACCGCCGTTGCCGTTGCCGTTCCATTGATTCATGGCCGCGCCATTGATCACCGTCCAGCTATCCACGCTGCCGTCCACATAATTCGTTTTGCCGCCGCCGCTACAGGTCATCACGACAAAATGCCACGCGCTATCAACCAGATTCGAGGTGCCCGCTTGCCAGCCTTGCGCAAACCGCACGCCGCCGGCGTAAGCGCCGGCCAGATCATTCGAGCCGGCGTTCAAATGAAACACCGTGTTGCCACTGGCCCAGCCGCCGTCGCCTTGATACGCATACACCGCGCCGGTCTGGCTGGTCTTCAGCCATAGCGCCAGCGTCCAGTTCAAATTGGTGTTGAAATTAACCACGGAACTGTTGACCAGCACATAGCCGGCATTCACCGAACCACTGCCAACGGTCAAGGCGTTGTTGCCATTCGGCCCGCCGGCGCCGACGCTGGCGCCGGTGCCGACAATCAACCCGTTCATCGCCGCGCCGCCGCTGCCGGCGTTCGTAACGATGTTTCCGCTGACGTTGTTGAACGAGAGATACAACACCGGCCCGGTGGACGCGGCGTTGGTCAGTTGCAACGTGCCCGCGCTGATGGCGGTGGCACCGCTGTAACTATTGTTGCCACCCAGCACCAGCGTGCCGACACCCGCCTTGGTCAGTCCTTGCGTGCCCGCGAGCGGCACGTTCAACACGGTGATATTGGTGTGCGTCGCATTGTTGCTGACGGTGATGCCGGGAGAACCGGAAGATACGGCCAGCGTCAAAACGCTCCCGCCGCTGGGCGTCAGCGTCCACAAATCCGCCAGCGATCCGGCGGCGTCACCAAACAGCATGGAACCGAGGTTGTGCGACGCATCCACCGTGACCGTGCGCGGCGCGGCGAGGTCAATCGTGGTAAAATCGGCGATGGCATCCGTGCCGTCGGCCACGGTGCTGTTCAGCCAGTTGGTTGTGGCGCTCCAAGCGCTGCTGGCGTTGTTGGTCCAGATGCCGTTGGCGGCATGCGCGGACAATGCGCCCGCGCAAAGGATTCCCAGCAAGAATCTGGTCAGCCAGCCAAACGGGCGGGAGAACACGGTTAATTGCGTTGAGTGCTGATGGGTATTCATAGTCTTGATGGTTGCAGGTTTGGGTTGATGGAGAAATTCAGGCAGCTAAAGCCAGGTGAATTCACCGAGCCGCGCAGCGCGCAGGAGGTGTTATGGACTTGGCCACGGAATGATGCATATCGATTGGGATCAACAGAAGCCTAACCGCCCAGCCAGACAGTCGCCACGCCATTTTGCGAAATTAAATCGCCATTTTGCGACAGTCTTCGCCAATCAAAAAAAGCGAGAAATCAAGTGGCATGAAATGGCCACAGCGCCTCAGTCATTTGTGGGCCTTGCGGAAGGCGAGCGGGCTCACTTTTTTGGCGGCGCGAAAATATCGGGCAAAATGCTGCGCATCGGCAAAACCGAGCGATTCGGCGATGCGCGCCACCGGCAGATCCGTCTCCACCAACAGCCGCGCGATCTGGTCCGTGCGCTCGCGGCGGATCGCCTTGAGAATGGAGCCGCCCATCTGCTGCTGGAAGCGGCGTTCCAAGGCGCGCCGGGAAACGCCCGCGATCCGGGCGACCTCGTTAACGGTCAGTGGGGTCCGGGCTTGGTCGCGGATGTAGGTCAGCGCCTTGACCAAATGTTCGTCCTCCAAAGCCACGATGTCGGTGGAACGCCGGGCGACGACATGCGTGGCTTCGACCCGGATATTATGCGGAACTTGGTTTGACTGCTGCATCAGCCCGTCCAGCGCGGCGGCCGCTTGATAGCCGGCGCGCTCAAAATTGAGGGCCACGCTGGACATCGCCGGGTCCGCCAGACCGCAGACCACTTCGTCATTGTCCACCCCCACGATGCCCACGGCATCCGGCACTGCGAGTTCCGCCAGTTTGCACGCCTCGGCCACCTGCGCGCCGCAATCATCATTGCACGCCATCAAGCCCAGCGGCCGGGGCAGCTTCAACAGCCAGTCGGCGAGCTGCCGCCGGGTGCGGCGCCAGTCCGAAAGCGGTGCCAGCACGAACACCGGCGGCGTTTTGAAACCAGCCTGCACCACGCTCGCGCGAAACGATTGCAGCCGGCGTTCGGACCAGGGGGTTTGCTCCAAAGCGCTCCGGGCGAGACCACAATAGGCAAAATGTTTGAAACCGCAGCGGAGCAAATGCTGTGCGGCCATGCGCCCGATGGCTTCGGAATCCGTCACCACATTGATCAACCCGCGCACCTCCCGGTCACGGTGGCCCAGCACGACGGCCGGAACTCCCAGGCGGAGCACTTGCGCCTTCAGCCCGCCGACATCGCGAAACATGATGCCGTCCATATCCAGCTTCTTCAGCGTCTGATGGGTGGTCGCAAACCCGCCGGGCTCCCAGTAAAACGACCAGGAACCATGCAAATGGGCGTAACGGGCAATCCCCCGCAAATAATCACGGCCCGAGGCGCGCGAAGACTCGATGAACAAGATTACTTTGAAATGGCCATTCATCGGCATGGTGTTTGGAAATGGAAAAGTAAAAGCACTATTTCATGTGCCCAGCCAAAACGCAAGCGTCCCCAAATAATTCTGATCCGGGTTTTCGGAAAGCGGATTGAACCAAGCCGCTGCCGTGAACCGAACCTGATTTGGTCATCAGGTTTGCGCCGTGAAAAATATCGGTAACACGGTTTGGCTTTTGTGCGTCTGTTTTCTTCATGGAGCGAAAAAGTGCTTTCACCCTGATCGAATTGCTCGTGGTCATCGCGATCATTGCGATTTTGGCTGCTTTGTTGCTGCCCGCTTTATCCAAAGCCAAAGCCAAGGCCAAGTCGATCAATTGCGTGAGCAACGACCGGCAGGTCATGCTGGCCACCAAGCTCTATATCAATGACAACGACGGCACGATTTTGCCGTTGTGGATCAATGTCGGCGCCGCTGGTTATGTGCCGCCCGACCCGACGTTTGCGCTCCAGAACACCACATTATACTGGTGGCCGGACAAATTGCGGAAGGATGGCTACGGAGCGGAAAAAGGCGTGATGAACTGCCCCGCCCTGACGCTGCCGGCTTCGAAGGCCAATGGTGGCCAGGCCAATTCCACCCAACCGCTCGGCATCGGCATGAACGCCTTTGAATATGGCTGGACGGCGCAGACGCCCAGCCTGCCGCAACATCCTTACAGCCACGCCAAAGAAAATGAGGTGGCCGAACCGAGTCAATCGCTGACCTTTGCGGACGCCGCCCTGGTCTCCAATCCGAGCGACCCGAACGCGGACAACTGGGCGGAAGTGCCCACGACCGCCAGCATTTATTTTCGCGTGCCGAGCGACACGCAAAACGGCAATGAATATGTGAGTGACCCGACGCGCTCCGTCGGGCGCCACAGCGGACGTGTAAATGCGTCGTTTTTTGACGGCCACGTGGCGGCGATCAAAAACAGCGCCATCGGCTACAATTATCAGCGGACGGACGAACTCGCGCTTTGGGCCAGAAACCATAACGGACTGGTTCCCTGAAACCCGGCAGCCCGTCTCCAAACGATGGCCTTTGAGTTCATCGAGCAATTCTCTTTTCTTTCTACCGACAGCACTGAGTCAGCCGAAAGCAGCGCACACAATCTCACATTGGCTGGAGCGTGTTTGCCGGGATCTCGATCAAGATAGCCAAGCCGCTGAGGATTTTGGTCGCGCCGATAGCTGGCGGAATGCGCAGAATTATCGCCGGACGCATCCGTTTGGAAAAGAAAACAGCTCGACAAAAAACCCTGAACCGGCCTAATTTCAAAACATGAGCGGATGCCTGCAAATCAACTCACAGAAATGGAACCTCTGGGGTTCCGACGGACTGAAACTGTTTCTGCCGCGCGAGCGTCGGGACCACTCCATCTATTTTCAGGCCGACTGGTCTTTCGTCCCGCCCGAGGTGGAGGCGGCGACGGTGTCGGCCGATGCGCCCAAGATGCGGCTCCGCCTCATCGGGTGGGTGCCCGGCTTGCGTGACTGGCGCAATCTAGAAAATCTTTTCCTCGGCTACCACGAACCGATTGATGGCAAGGAATTGCCGGATACCCGCGGGCCGGACATGTGGATCTTTCAACCCGGCGCCACCTCTGATCCGGAGTGTTCCAAATGGGAGACCGACCTGAAATTTGGCGAACGGCACGGACGTGAATTTGAGTTTTCCTTGGAAGCCCTACGCCCCAGCGAACGGGCGTCCAAATTCAAGGTGGATTTGCATGTGAAAGAATTTTTCCAACAGCCCCTGCCGCCGGATTGGGAACTGCCCGAATGGATCAACGAAGGCGACCAGTTGAGCTTTGCCGGCCGCGTCGAATTCCGGGAAATCTTTTGCAGCGTGCCCATCAACAGCGCGCAACCGCTCGACTGGGCCAGACAAGTGGCCCGCCGCGAACTGGCCGTGGAGCAATTCGGGCTTTGCACCCTCACCGACGCCAGCCACCCCGCCGGCAAATATAAACCCAACGACGGCATCAGCGAAACCGGCCGCCTCGTGGTGCTCCCAATGCCGGTCGGCTGAAGCCTAGGGTCGGAGCGAGGTGACGAGTCATTGCTTAAATCGTATTCGTATTGATGAATACGTCAGGCCCAGACACAAATTCCGTGAATCAACACGAATTCAATTGGGGCCAACCCGCGCAATTCGCGTCAGAAAATGTCAGGCATTCACTGCTCACCACTAAAAGTCTGTCAAACGTGTTTTGGTATGACTGGCTTCGACCGGCAGCCCAAGCGGGAATTTATTCGCCCAGATTACGTCGGAGCAGCGCGTGCAATTTCGCTGGAGATAACACGGTCACAGTTTTGCCTTTGACCGCGATCAACTTTTGCTGACGTAATTTGGCGAACGTGCAGGAAATGTTTCGGTGACCGTGCCGAGTTCCGCCGCCCGCACGCGCTTGTCCGTCGTCAGCTCAATTTTCACTGGTGCTTTGCTCTGCGGGTTGGGACAACATTTCACCAACCAGTTGGCAAGGCGCGTCTCAACCTCCTTGACGGTGAGGTCTTCAATTTGCCCGGCGAGCACGCGTAGATGACTGCTCATCAAACCAAGCATCCGCAGCGCCAGTTCCGGCTGGCGCTTGAGCAAGACCCGAGTTGCAGGACGAAGTTGGTCGGCCGGCCGGACAACCGCATCAACTCGATCACTAACGGAAGCGTGCAGATAGAGTTCAGCGAACATCAGGTTTTGCGATTGGTGGCGAACGGTTCGGTGCCGTTAAGAAACCAGATAGGATCACAAGTCTGTCTGGTTCCAACCTATGACTGTGACTTAGACAAAATGTAAGTGGACCATGACTTGGCTGAACTAACCGGGTAACTTTGGCTTTGACCTAGTCTGGTTCATCTGCTTTACTCGACTTATGAGTATTAATCTCACTGCACAACAACTACGTCAAGCTGCCGACCTCAAAGAGGAAATCGCCAAGCTTCAAAACCAATTCAACCAATTGCTGGGCGGCACTGTCGCCACCACGGCGGCGGTCGCCGAAGCGGCCAAGCCGGCCCGGAAGAAAATGAGCGCCTCCGCCATCGCCAAGATTCGCGCCGCCCAAAAGGCGCGCTGGGCCAAGATCAAAGGCACCGCCAAGCCGGCCGCGCCGGTGAAGCCTGCCGTCAAGGCCGTGGCCGCCAAGCCAAGTGCGGCACCAGCGGCCAAACCGGCGAAGAAAAAGATCAGTGCCGCCGGCAAAGCCGCCATTGCCGCCGCGCAAAAAGCCCGCTGGGCCAAAATCAAAGCCGCGAAGGCCGCGAAGTAATTCTGTCGGCGAGTCATCCGACAAAGGCCACTTGTTTTCAGGTGGCCTTTGTCTTTTGGGTTGAACTAAGTTCGGAAGACAGGGTGTCGTGTCGCCCGATTCAGCCGCGACGTGGCTGGTGTGGCTGGAATCGAAGGTTGGAGCGTGATCAAAAAGCTCTGAAGCACAAATTATTTCTCCCCCAAGAGTTTGTTAATGGCATCTTTAACGGCCAGGAGATGAGTTGGTTTCACAATAACCACGTCAACGGAGGAGCAATCATTCGGTGGATTCCCGGTGCACATTACCACTGGTGTGGACGGCGATCGCATTTTGATGATGTGTGCCATTTCTCCGCCCGTCATGCCTTCCATTGAATTGTCGGTCAGCACCAGATCGTGAAGGACAGGGTTGAACCGGTCAAGGGCTTCACCCGCAGAGGTTGCGGAATCAACCTCATATCCGAAGTGGTTGAGAAACATCTTGGTCAAAAGACGAGTGTCCACATCATCATCAACGAGCAGCACGGTTTTTAACTCAGACTCCAAATCTTTTTGCACAATATCATTTATGGTTTGCCGACAGGTTGAATGTTGCGGCTCGACTTTTCGCTAGGTTGACTTAACCTAGTGTCGCCATTTCCACGACAAATCGTCTCAAGCGGAAAAGCAATCTAAGTCAATGGCTGCCGAGCGGTCAAGTGGCTGACCCGAAAGAAAAAGTCTTTCCGGGTTATGTCCGCACGTCAAATGTGGCCTGGCTCGAAAATCGCAACTGCAAGCACGATTGCCGACTTATTGTTTCATCCCCACCAATGCTGAACGTTTCGCAACGCTGACCAGCCGCTGCCCGCCATCGCAACTTTTCTGTTTGGATTCTAAATGCGATATTCGTTTCCGGCTATGCGGATTTGAGACATGTAGTTTCATTATAGGGACAAAAAAGCGAAGTTCCGCTCGTCATTCGGACGACCCAAAATGTTCAAGCGCGGGCGCGGGCCATGAGGCTAATCTGAAATTTTGCTTCCAATTGCCTTGAGTGCAAAGAGGCTCTGGCTAAAATGATCCAAACACCACATGCCATGGCAAGAATTCTTAAGAAGAAAGCGAACGAACAGATCAGCCGGATATTTCTGGTGGAAGACCATCCGGTATTTCGCGATGGCTTGGCAAAATTGATTGACGCCGAGCCTGATTTGACCGTGTGTGGTGCCGCCGGCGACGCGCGGCAGGCGCTTGAATCCATAAGCAAAATCCGGCCGGATCTGGCGGTGGTGGATCTGTCGCTGCCGGGAAAGAGCGGGCTGGAATTGATCAAGGAAATCCGCGCCTTGAAACTCGTCGTCAAGCTATTGGTGGTTTCCATGTTTGACGAATCGCTCTATGCTCAACGCGTCTTGCGCGCCGGAGGTGATGGCTTCATCATGAAACAGGAAAATCCGGAGGATATCATTTTCGCCATTCGCGATGTGCTGGCCGGACACATCTATGTCAGCGAAGAGGTTTTTACCGTTGGTTCTAAGAAGCGGTCGGCGGCACCGAAGGCAACGGGTCTGGATCTGCTCAAAGATTCGGAACTTGAAATTTTGGAATTGCTTGGCCGGGGCAAAAGCGCGCTGGAAATATCCCGTCAACTCCGCCTGCCAGTTGCGGAGGTTGACAAGCAGGGCAACCGCATCCGGCAAAAACTTAAATTGAAGAGCTTAAACGCGCTGATCCGCTATGCCGTCTGCTGGGTGCAGGACAGCAGCAAATAGCTGCGAAATCTTGGTGGCTCCGCAGACCAAACGATCCCGGGTCGGATCGGCTGGACGGCAATTTAGCCTTCAGGGTTGATCTTTCTGGTCACTCCGGCAGGGCACGCGCACGCTGATGGTGGTTCCCCGACCGGGCAGCGATTTTATGTCCAGCGTGCCGCCAAGGGTCAGTGCCCGTTCGCGCATGTTCGTGAGCCCAAGCCCCTGATGCCTTTTCCCCGACGCCGTGACCCGCTTGTCATCAAACCCTTGGCCGTCATCTTGAATCTGCAGGATCACGGCAGCTTCCTGAAACCGCATTTGCACTTTGACGGATTTCGCCTGCGCGTGTTTTTCGATGTTGTTGACGGCTTCCTGCAAAATGCGAAAGAGCTGCAATTCAACCTCCGGCGGCAGCCGCTCGGCGGGCGACGCGATCCGACATTGAAACTGAAGGTTGGTGCGCAGTTGGACGCTGTGGCAAAAACTGCTGCAGGCCGCCGCCAAGCCGAGTTGGTTCAGATCGGTGGGCCGCAGGTTATGGGCGATCCGGCGGTTCTCTTCCAGAACTTTTACGAGCAACCGGTCGCATCTTTCCAGGATTTCCCTGGCCGCCGGCCGGAGTTCGGGCAGGTTGGCCTGCACTTTGCGGAGCCGCATTTTCACCGAGGCGATCATCTGGTTAATGCCATCATGCAATTCCTGCGCGATGCGCGAACGCTCGGCTTCCTGGGCTTTGATGATGCGCTGCGGGAGCAACCGCAGTTCGGCGGCGGCGTGCTTTTGCTGGGTGATGTCGCGAATATACAGCGTAAACATCGGCGGCCCCGCGAGCCGGATCCGGGTGATGGTGAATTCCGCAAAAAAACGGCTGCCGTCCGCCCGCAACGCGGGCATCTCGATCCGGCTGCCCAAACCGGGGCCTTCTTCGCCGGCAAACTGATGGGTCAAACCCTCGCGAAACCACGGTCTTAAAAAAGCGGGGATCACTTCCATGATGCTCTCACCGATGAGCATGGACTGGCTGTGGTTGAAAATTTTTCCCGCCGCCGAATTTAATTCCACCATCCGGCCCTCGTGATCAATCGTGATGATGGCGTCCAGCGCCGCCTGCATGATGGCTCGTTTGCGGGCTTCGCTTTCCTCCAAGGCATCCCAAGCTTGTTTGCGCTTGGTGATGTCCTCGGCAATGCCGGCGATCCGGTAAATGTTCCCGGCGGCATCGCAGATGGGAAAGGCGCGATCCTGAATCCACCGGATGGAGCCGTCGGGCCGGATGATGCGATAAATTTCGTCATACTCGCCGGTGGCCTGTTTGGTGCGGGCCTTTTCCGACACCAGTTTGCGGTCGTCCGGATGAATGGCGTCCAGCCAGTTTTGCGGTGAGACGTAAAGCCGGCTGCAGGGCTGCCCCCAAATCTCCTCATAAGCTGGGCTGACATAGAGCATTATGCTCTTATCCACATTGCTCATCCAGAACACCTGCTGGATGTGGTTGGCCAGTTGGCGGAACCGTTCTTCGCTGACTTGGAGCGCTTCCTGGGCCAGCTTGGCCTCGGTGATGTCGCGCATCACGCTCAACAGTCCGACCGGCTGCGTGTCTATGCCGGGCATCACCGTGGCACTCAGTTCCACCCGGAATGGGCAACCGTTTTTTTTCACCATCAAATACTCGACATTGCGAATCATGCCAGCCTTCAGCGCGACCACGAAGTCCGCCTTGATGCGCGCATGTTCGCCTCGCGGGGTGAATTCGAAGACGCTTTGGTGCAGCAACTCTTCGCTGCTGGCACAACCAAGCATCGTCACTGCCTGCGAGTTCGCCGCCAGCATACGACCGTCCGAATGGATCAGACAAACCGCGTCGGGCAGGATTTCAACCAGCCGGCGATGGTGTTCCTCGCTGGCGCGCAGCGCGGCGGTGGTGTTGCGGAGCCGCATGAAAGTTTGGACGCGTGCCATCAGTTCCGGCACCCCAAATGGTTTGACCAGATATTCATCCGCCCCGGTTTGCAGACCGCTGACCTTATGCTCGTCGCTGATCGCTTCGCCGGAACACAAGGCGACGAAAACGTCCTTCACCGTCGGGTCGCCTTTGATTTGCCGACAGACTTCCACGCCGCTGATGTCCGGCAGCCGGACATCGAGTAGCACCAAATGGGGCTGGCGCGTCCTGGCCAGTTGGAGACCCTGCTGGCCGGTGGCTGCTTCCAGCACCTCGTAACCTTCCCGCCGCAGGCAGCTTGCCAATACACGGCGGAGGCTATGGTCGTCATCAACCAGCAAAATTAGGCCGTCTTTGTTCATCCCTCAGTTCGTTGTATGATTCAGCGCTTTTATACATCAGAACTTTCGGCGTCAAAAGTAAATAAAATTGGAAGCCGCAAAGCCTTCGGGAAGTGATTCTCAAGCTTGACACGGGCTGGCGAGCCAACAAGCTAACGGGCATGAGCCAATTGCTTTGGTATGTCGCCCATACCCGTCCGCGCTGCGAGAAAAAACTGGTGCAATATTGCGAGCGGGCGGACCTGCTTGCCCGCCTGCCTTGTTTCCGGGTGGCGCACAAGTATCGTGGAAAAACCGTGGTCTTTAAGAAGCCGCTTTTTCCGGGCTATGTATTTCTCCAGATTCCGCCGGACAGCCGCGGAGTCGTCCTACAAAGCGACCATGTGGCCAACCTGCTGACGGTCACCGACCAGGATTTGTTCATTCGGCAGTTGGATGAAGTTTTGCGCGCCTTGGAAACGGATTTGGACATCCGGCTCGCACCGGAAATTGGCGAAGGGAAGCGGATTAAAATCAAAAGCGGACCGTTGCGGGGCATCGAGGGCTGGGTGGAAAAACGCTATGGCATGACCACTGTATTGCTCCGGCTCGATTTTATCAGTCAGGCGGCAGCCGTTAAAATGGCGGCGTCGGATCTAGAACTAATTTGAACCCCCAGGTGCCGCTTTGCGCGCACCCAGCTTTAACCGAGACGTGTGCTCACCGTTGCCGCCGAGTGGTTCGGGCCTGCCTCAAATCTGGTAATAGTCCAAAGCCCCGGCGACCAGCCAATTGTCATGGCTAGTCATCTAATCGGGAAAGCTTCCGCTAAACCAGCCGCTTCCAGCTTGCTGGCAAAATGAGGCGACTAGGTCTTTTACCTAGATCATATAAACCGACTTACCTGACTCTATTGGTCATTATGCCAATTGTCCGCACCGAAGTTATAGTTCACTCTGCCAACGACTAGACGAAAGGTTGGAGAATCCAAACAATACCACAAAAATTATAGGTGCAGACAAGCTGCAAGTCCCAAAGATGTATGATTCAGTCTCGGACGTGTATAGATATTTGGGCAGCTTTGGTTTTAAATAGGACATGTTTGATCGCAACGTAATCGTTGCGTCAAATTAACCGAACAAGGCGTTTGTTTAACCATTATTAAGTCGGAAGCAGAGGAGTTAGCCTGGTGATTCAGAGGTGTGCCGTTTTTGAAGAGCGGAATAATTAGGAAGGAGAACAAATGAAAAAACAGGTTGAAAGAAAGCAAGCTTGCAAAAGTGTCTGGCATGAATGCTGGGAGCCTGCATTGCAAATACCTCCGGGTGTTTTCCGTGCCCGGTCGGATTCCATCAGGAGCAGTTTCAATTTATTGGGGTAATGCCAATGAACAAGCAAGACCATTTGGCGCTGCGCTTGGCACGTTTGAAAGGCTGCGAAGAATTGGAGCAAAAAAAAGAAGCCTTGATTTTCTTGTTTGCCAAGGGTGGGATTGGCAAGTTTACCTCCAACCGGGCAATCCATCGCCTTTCGTCCGGAGATGTCTTGGTTTTTAACGGAGCCGAAGGATCAAAGCTTTGCGTGTTTGACAACAAGAGCGAGTTCCTATTCTGGACCTTTTCAGTTTGCTTTGAGAACTTGCTGCCGCTGTTTGACGGCATGGAAATCAGCTTGCTTCACAATATTACCGATGGTTTCAAGGGGGCCAAGATTTATCCCGCCAGCGGGGCATTGGCGTTGGAGTGCCAGCGCCTGCTACAGGCGGTTCCGCCGCAGTTTGATTTGGACCATCGTGGCCAGATCATTCGGATCGCGGCGACGATTTTGTCATTGGAGTTCAAGGAAGAACTGTCGAAGCGCACTGGTCATTATGGAGCCGAAGACCACATGGTCCAGGTTTTTGAAAAGCTTTCGGCGTCCGAGCTCATTAATCTTTCCGTCGGTGAGCTGGCCCGCAGGTTCAGTTGCAGCCGCCGTCACCTCAACCGACTCTTTCATCAGCATTTCGGAGTTTCCGTGGCGTCCCTGCGAATGGAGATGCGCCTGCTTAAGGCCCTATCCCTATTGCGGGATGCGAATGCCAAGATCATCAATGTGGCTGAACAATGCGGCTTCAACCATTTGGGACTTTTTAATACCTGCTTTAAACGGCGCTTTGGCACGAGCCCGGGCCGATGGCGTAAGTCAACCACCATAGCCGGAGTCAAGGCTGCGAATCCGCTGCCGCACAAGTTTGAAAGCAATCCAAGCTGCCCGCTGCTTGGGACTGGTCAGTGTCCTCTGGGTGACGAAGCCAGGCTTGCTTCACGTGCAGTGATGACAACCATTGCCAGCAAAATCACTGAGGGCGCTAACATTTTGGAAGATTTGAAACGGCGCGATCTGCTGTTCGGATGCCAAGCAACTCAAACGAATCATGGCAAATTGGCAGAGGCAAGACCCGGCGAATGAAATGACTTGTTGCCCTATGCATTACGCGAATAGAAATAGTGGAGAAGACCGGAGTTCCAGAGCTTACATTTCTGCTTTCGATTCAACATCGGGTGAGGTTGCTAACCGAGCAGACAATTTCCTCCGCCTTGAAATGCAAATCGAAAACCGGGCCAGGAAGCGGCATTAGAGCCTTTATGATTTCTGACTTTCAAATCATCCCAGCCGGCGCTGATGAAAACCGGCTTGGTGAAGGCTTGTTAAAAGTCTGGAACAATGGCTTGAAAGCAAGCTGCTGCCGATGGATTGCAATAATTTTGGCTTGTGAGGTCACGACGGCGTCCGGCCAGGTGGCGCTGCAGAATTCACTGGCCGGCGCGGCGGCAGCAGGCGACCGCTCACAGCAGATGCAGTCTGAGCGGTCCCAGGGTTATACTTTCAAAGAGGGTGATTTTCAAATGCTCATGGTCCCTGCAATGGGCTTGGAGTGGAACGACAATATCAACCTAGCCCAAACGAATGAACTAGCGGATGAGATCGTGACGCCGACGGTCAGAATTACCGCCAGCTACCCTTTCACCCAGCGCAATCTGTTGTATCTGGACGTTACCGTGGCTTATGACTGGTATCTCGAGCATCCTCAATTTAGTTCGTTCGAGTTGAATTCCTCCTCCGGCACCGGACTTTCCTTCGACTTTGTCGTAAAAGATATTACCGTGAATCTCCATGACTGGATAAGCTATTCGGAGGGCGCGGGCCAAAATGGATCTGCCACAAGCACCGCCAATCCAACCGCCCTCAATACCGCCAACTCATTTGTGGGCAATACCGCCAATGGAAGCGTGAATAATACCGCCAGCTATGGCACTTTCCAAAACACGGCCGGGCTTTCCGTTGCCTGGGATTTGAACAAAGTCACTTTGTCAACGGGCTACGATCACCAAAATATTCTCGCGACCAGTGGTCAATTTGACAACATCAACCACGCTGCAGAAATGCTGTTTGTGCGGGCGGGTTTACAAGTGCATCCCAAAGCGACCGTCGGCTTGGAGTCAACTGCCGCGTTCACAACTTACGAGCAGCCTAGCCTTAACGATAATGACGCCTATACGATCGGTCCGTATATTGAGTTCCGTCCGGGCAGATTTTTTAGCCTTATCATTCGCGGGGGTTATACGATTTACGACTTTCAAAACACAAGCACTGCTATCCAGACCACGGACCAAAATTCGTGGTATGCCGGGGTTAACATAGCTCATCAGCCTTCTGATTCCGTAAGTTATTCGCTCGACATCGGCCGCGAAGTCCAACTCGGCATCCAATCGGATCTGCTTGAAGATTGGTATGTTCGTCCGAATATTTCTTTGAAAATCATCAAGGACTTGGACATTGCCGCTTCCTTTTTTTATGAACACGGGGACCAGGGCGTGGGCAGCACCGGAACTTTGCCGGGGAATCACAATGGAACTTTTGACTGGTATGGCGGGACGCTGAGCCTCCAGCACGCACTCACTAGCCAGCTCACATTGGCTTTGAGTTGCCGGATCACGCTGCGCTCGTCCGACACACCCAATGACGGATACACCCAGAATCTGGTCGCGTTGCAATTGACTTACCACCCCAAATGAACTTTGGCATCAACCAAATTACCACGCTACCAGTGCCGGTCATTATCGGTTCTGGCCCAAGGCGAAGGATGACTCGTAGCTTTACGCGAGTGCTGGCAGTCATGACCGCGCTTGTTCTGGTTCTTGCGGCTTGGAACGTGAAGGCAGCGGATGATCTAACTACAAATGCAACGGCCGGCCAGCCGGCGGATTTAGCGTCCAAGCAGTTGGCGGCTCCCAATCTTACCAACCTTGTCAATGTGCTGGACGACAAATACCGTCTGACAATTGGCGATCAATTGAGCTTTCAGATTCTGGAAGATGAGGAAGATCCCAAAATGCTTGTGGTCACGGATTCGGGCGACTTGCAGGTTCCTTACATTGGGCGCTACCCGGCGGTTGGCAAAACTTGCAAAGAAATGTCGCTGGCCCTGAAGCATGAACTGGAAAAAAAATATTACCTGCAGGCTACTGTCATTGTTGCCGTTGATTTGAAACCTCGAAGCCGAGGCAAAATTTATCTCGTGGGTGCCGTGGGGGCGCCCGGACCGCAGGACATTTCCAGCGACGAAGCGCTGACCGTGAGTAAAGCGGTTTTACGGGCGGGCGGCTTGACGGGATACGCAGATGGGAAAAATGTAAGAATTACGCGCAGCAACGGACTGCATCTTGGAGAAGAGACAAACATCATCGTAAATGTTTCCCGGATTTATGACCGGGGACAGACTGAGAATGATCCGGCGTTGCAACCCGGCGACCTCATTTTCGTGCCCGAGCGTATGATCCGATTTTGAG
The DNA here is from genome assembly GCA_903944085.1 of uncultured Verrucomicrobia subdivision 3 bacterium. Lineage (GTDB taxonomy): Bacteria > Verrucomicrobiota > Verrucomicrobiia > Limisphaerales > UBA11358 > UBA11358. The sequence continues at coordinate 13,839 of CAJAQO010000127.1, read as the reverse complement.
CGCCAATGAATGATTTGACACCAGTTCCGCCGTCGGAACCAGGGTTCCAGTTGATGGAGCCAATGGCGAACAACCATGCCCCGGCAGCCGCGAAATTTCGCCTGCAGAAGTTTCTATTCTTTCTGCGCAAATTTTGGTGGATACCCGTGGTGACCCTGGCATTGAGCCTCAGCACGGCCATTGCAATTTTTTCCCTCACCCCGCCCACATTTGTCTCCTACGGGAACATGTGGGAGACTGAAAGATTACGTCTGCCGGAAGGGGCTGCTTTTACTTATGACCGGGAAAACTATATCGGCACAATGACTGAATTGCTGCGCGGCAGCACGATGCGGGAGATGACGACGAACTACTTAAAGGAATTTAATACTAATGAGATTGTTTTGGATAAAGACGGGCATATCCTCGACGCGGAAATTCAGGTTTTCGCTTCCCCGAAAAGCTCGCTTTATACGATTGAAGCCCGCACCGCCAACCCGGCCTTTACGCAGGTGTATCTCAACACCCTCATGGATAGGTATCTGGATTATCGAGAAAATGCCCGGAGCGGGGTTTCCACCAAAACGATGAAGTCCATTTCTACAGAAATCCAAAACACGGAGGAGGAATTGAACGCTGCCAAGGCGGCCTTGGGTGAATACGAGCGCAGTAACAACTTTGCGGTTTTGCAAGAGGAAAGTGCTGTTGAGTCATCTTATCTGGTCAAACTAAAGACTGAATTGTCCGACTATCAACTCCAGACCATGCTGCTCGCGGCGAGGGAACTGGAGTTGGATTCTGGCGCGACGGGGACAACCAATGCCAGCGACGCAATTTTTGAGTCGCTGCGCAATGCCGGCTCCGCCGCATCATTCACCAGTAGCCGGCTGGACGCCGCCAAGGAAATTGAACTGCTCAAATTGCAACGCGAAAAGCTGGCCAAATATTTGCGCCCGCTCCATCCAAAAATGGTGAAATTGGATGAAGACATTGCCCGCGCCCAAAAACTGATCGTTGTTTACCACCAGCAGAACCACGAAGAAATTGTTGCCGCCCGCCAGGCGCTGCAAATCAAAATTGACAGCGTCGAACAATTCATACAAGAGTGGGAGGCCAAGGTCGCCAGCGCCAATGCCCGGCTTGCCCAGGCGAATACTCTCAACCAGGACATTCTCACCAAGCAGCGGATGTATGATCGCCTCGTAGCTCTATCTGACAATGTGAGAGTCAGCAAGAGCATTGATGACGATACCCTCGCCATAAATCACGTTGCTTCGCCGGCGAAACGTTCGTATCAGGAGGCAAAATCCCTGTTATCTCAGTCCATCATCCTCGGTCTTGGCCTCGGACTGGGCATCGTGTTGCTTATTGCCATCCGCGACGACCGGTTTAGTTCCTTGGTCGAGGTCACTGAACGATTTGGCGACAATGTTGTCGGCCAAGTGCCGGAGATTTCCGGAACTTCAGCAACGGAACCACTGGGATTGTTGGAGGGTAACGATGACCGGCATATTTATGCGGAGTCCTATCGCAACCTCCGTTCCGCCCTGCTCTATCTGGCAGTCGAAGGGCATCGGCCCAAGGTTCTGCTCATCACCAGCGCCGTGCCAAATGAGGGCAAATCCACCATTGCCACCAATTTGGCCCGGGCGTTGGCCTTGGGTGGCTCCAAGGTTTTGTTGGTGGATGGTGATTTGCGCAAAGGTCACATTCATGAGCTGTTGAAGCTGCCGTCCAGACCCGGACTGAGCGAATTGCTACGGCAGCCTGACGATCCCGCGCTATTCATCCAGGCCACGGATCTGGAAGATTTTTCCTTCCTTTCCCGCGGCGGACTTACCCGCAATCCTGGCGATTTATTTTTAAGTCCGGCATTTGACCAAATCCTCGCCCGACTAAGGGAGCAATATGATTACGTCCTCATTGACAGCAGCCCGGTGTTTGCGGCGGATGATACCTCCACCTTTGCGCCCAAGGTGGACGGCACGTTGTTCGTGGTGCGTAGCCGCTTTTCCAATGCTAGGGTGGTTCGCGAAGCGCTGGAAACGCTGTTCCAGCGTCAGGCCAGGGTGCTGGGGTTGATTTTGAACCGTGCCGATCCTTCCGCCCGCTCCTATTACTTTTACAAATACGCCGGGTATTATTCCTCGGCCAATGGCGTGAAGGCAAATATAGGTTCGTAGAAAACTGGCTTTGAGCAGGGCGGCAAAATGCCGGTTGGGCTTGGGGTGAAAGAAATAGCTGAGGCCCGCAGCCGGAAGACTGGATGATCCGGTCTTAGGTCGGAAATGAAATGAACATAGCGATCTTCAGACTTGTAGATCGCAGGTGCGAAAAAGCAACTGCGAATTGACCGAGACGAAGTCTGTCCCGGATCGGTCAGCAGAAACATTTGCAATACTGAAAACAGAAGCCTGAAACGCGGAAAATAAATTTGGAGGTTCTGCATTTCACTTTCATTGTTTGATTTGATCGCTACCTTCTGCGCTCCTTTCGGTTGTTTATGAAAATCCTACTCGTCACCGGCTCGTCCGGCCTCATTGGTTCCGAAGTCGTTGAATCCTTCAACCGACCGAACAACCTGCGCCTGTTTCTGGCCGACTGTGACCGGCTTTTCCAGCAGCACCACTTGCTGCCATACACATAGACCAGATGACGCTGGCGGAAAAACTGCACGCGATGGAGGCGTTGTGGGATGATTTATGCCGGCGCGAAGCCGGCGTGCCCATGCTCCAGTGGCATCGGGATCTGCTCGATGAACGCGAGCGGCTGGTGCGTGAAGGCAAAGCACGGTTCACCGACTGGGAAACGGCCAAGCGCAGGATTACCGGGCAGACGGCCTGCACCTGAAAATTCTTGACCAAGCGGAAGCGGATTTGATCGAAGGGTTTCATTTTACGAAACCCAGCAGGCCGGGATTGGTGGCTATTTTCTGGCCAACTTGTATGCGGACATCGAATCACTCCGCCTCTACGCAGGCATCCATCTGAAGCCATACAAGAACTATCACCAGTTGCTGTCCAAGCGGTTTTTTACACGGTGGCTGACGAAACGATTTTTATCCATGCCATTGTGGATTGCCGCCGTGATCCAGCTTGGCTGCGTCAGCGGCTGGACCGGACGCAATTGGGGAGTGATTGAGCCGGCTTTCAGGTTTCAAGTTTCCCTCGCCCCGTGGAGTGCGACTTGACCTGTGGAATCAGACTTATTATTCCACCGGGGATTGACCCGCGAAGTCCTTGGCTGGCTACTTTACTGGGCTATTTCACCGGGCGGCATATCAGTTTTTCAACGTTTCAGTTTTTTGCATTTTTGAAAGCTCTTATTTATAGGTTCTCCCCCGGCGCGCTGCACTCGGTTTACCAGCGAATAGAAGCCTCGCCGCTGGGTTATCGGCTGGCGAAAGGTGCTTTTTGGTCACTGTCGGGAGCCCTCATCTCGCGCGGGCTGGGGCTGCTTTCCGCGATTCTCGTCGGGCGCATGCTGGGCAAGCAGGAGTATGGCGAACTGGGAATCATTCAGAACACGATTGGCATGTTCGGGACGCTGGCTGGGTTTGGCATGGGATTGACGGCCAACAAATATGTGGCCGAGTTCAAGCGGACCGACCCTGACCGCGCCGGGCGCATCATTGCGCTGGCCAGCGCCACCGCGTGGATCAGCAGCGGCGTTATGGCCGTGGTGTTGGTAGTGTGCGCGCCGTGGCTTGCGGCGAAAACATTGGCGGCTCCCCACCTCGCAGGATTGCTCCAAATCGGTGCCTTGTTACTGCTTTCGAGTGGTGTCAACGGTGCTCAGACCGGAGCCTTGTCCGGCTTTGAAGCATTCAAGCGGATTGCCCACATCAATCTAATTTCCGGTCTGCTTACCTTTCCGCTCATGGTCATCGGCGCCGGGGAATGGGGAGTGACGGGCGCGGTATGGGGACTGATTGGAAGTCAGGTGGCGAATTGCGTTATGAGTTTTTTAGCCGTTCGCGTCGAAGCCGCTCACTACCACATTCCCCTTCGCTACACCGGTTGTTTCTCGGACCTCAGTTTATTCTGGCGCTTCAGCCTGCCGGCGGTATTGACTGGGTTGTTGAACAGCGTGGCGAGTTGGGGAGCGGGCGCGTTGGTGGTCAACCAAATTGGCGGCTATGGCGACATGGGCATTTACAATGCGGCGCTGCGCGTAAAACAGGTGCCAGAACTCTTCCTCGGTATGCTCATCGCGCCGATGTTGCCGATCCTCAGCGAGGCGTTCGGCAAGGGGGATCGCGTCACGTATCAACGCACGTTGCTATTCAACTTCGTGCTAGCCACTCTGATCATTGTCCCGATCTCATTGGTGCAGGCGGCCGCCCCAGCGCTCACTATGATGCCATTCGGCGCGGAGTATCAAAGCCACCCAGCAATAGTGACATGGCTGATGCTGCATGCCGTGCTAAATGCGGTTACGTTTCCAATGGGCAGCATCTTGATCAGCATGGGGGAGATGTGGTTTAGCTGGTTGGTGAATTTTCAATTCGCATTGCTATTTGCCGGCACGGCGTGGTTTCTGGTGCCGCGCTATGGTGCCGCCGGCTACGCGGCGGCAACCACATTGGCATTCGCCGTCGGCAGCATACCTTGCATTATTTTTGTGTATCGAAAACAGACGGATGCGATGCAGTTTTTGCGCTGGGGATTGCTTTTAGTTACCGTCGTGGCCTTATTCGGGGGGTGCACGCTCGCAGCCCGCTGGCTACCATTTGGTTTGGCAAGTGTTGCCGGAATGGCGGCGGCGGTTGGTTTTCTTCTGTTCAATTATAGAACCCTTGACAGTTTGCGGAGCATGCCTGTGCGAGTTTCCTAGTTTGCTTACGGCTACTGACTGCAAATCAAAAAAAATAAATTATGCGCCCTTGGAAACGCAGTTTCATCCGATCTATCACACGTTCCATTTTGTCGCTCTTGCTTGCGCGCCGGGGCTGTTTACTCCGCTTGGCTGAAATTGTTCGAGGCGAAGGGCGGTGGTTGCGAACGCAACTATTAAGAAGTCAACTGAAGTCCTTTGGTGCTGATTGTTCGTTTAACTTTCCAGTCCGCATAGAGGGACCGGAATATGTTACACTTGGCAAACGCGTCTCCCTTTCGCCTTTTGTTCATATTTGGGGGCACGGTGGCGTTGCTATCGGCGATAATACAATGATTGCCAGCCACGCGGTGATTACTTCCATCACTCACAGCAAGGATTCTCTGTTATATAACGAAGAAAATATATGCCTCCCAATAAAAATTGGGAAAAATGTATGGATTGGCTCTCATGCGGTTATTCTTCCCGGGCTTGAAATTGGCGACGATGCCATCATTGGAGCAGGAGCCGTTGTAACTCATAATGTAGCTCCCAAAACAACAGTAATTGGCATCCCCGCACGGGCCATGGCAAACCGCAGCCAAAAAGTGATCTGATAACTCCTCTTACTCATTTTTTGTCGGTGAATTCGACTACCAATCAATTACCTCGGCTGCTCTACCTCGGGGATGTGCCGGTGGAAGCGTCCTATCACGGATCGGCGCTGATCTATCGCCTGCTCCAGAATTATCCGGCGGCAAAGCTGCGGATCATTGAAGGCAATCTCCGGAATTCCCTGCCGGAGCGGCGGCTGGCGGGAGTCCGTTACGGCTCGGTCAAGGTTGGCTGGGCACGACCGCTTAACACCCGCCTCAACCGTTGGGCCCGTTTAGTTTATTCGTATGCCGCCGGTTGGAAAGCAAATGCCGTCGGGCACGCTTTGGGCAATTTGCAACCGGAAGCCGTCCTGACCGTGGCGCATGATTTCTTGTGGCTGACCGCCGCCCGTTACGCCCAGAAACATTCATTGCCGTTGCATCTCATTTGTCATGACGATTGGCCGCGATTGGCTCCCGTGCCGCTCGTTTTTTGCAATCGCTTGGAACGTGAGTTCATGAAGGTTTATCGTCAAGCCGTTTCATGCCTATGCGTTTCGCCCTACATGGCGGAAGAATATGAGCGGCGTTATGGGGCCAAAAGCACGGTGCTTTATCCCTCGCGCGATCCAAATACCCCCGTGTTTGAAGCGATTAGTGGCGGCGATTGTAAAAACGGGCATAAATTCACTGTGGCGTATGCTGGCAGTCTAGCCACCAGTGACTATGTTCGCCAATTGGTAGTCATGAGCCAGTTCCTTTCTGATCTGGGTGGCAAATTATTACTGTTTGGCCCGTTTGATGAAAAAATGCTCAAAACTGCTGGCATGAATCTGGCCAGCATTATTGTTGGAGGAATGCTTTCTTCGGCTGATTTAGTTCGGAGACTCCACCTCGACGCTGATGTGCTGTTTTTGCCGATGTCGTTTGCCGATTCTGAACTGGAGGCCATGGCGTTGAATTTTCCGAGCAAACTCACAGACTACACGGCGGCGGCGTTGCCTTTGTTGATTTGGGGACCAGAAAACTGTTCAGCGGCCAAATGGGCCGCGAGTGAGGCTGGCGTCGCCGCCGTCGTCACCAAACCGGAGCCACGCAACATGGCGACAATGCTTAAAAAATTAATGGATAACCATGGCTGGCGCAAAGAATTGGCTGCAACCGCTGCCAGGGTCGGCAACAAGTATTTCAGCCCGACGGCAGCCAGTGACATTTTTCTATCCAGTTTAACCAGCTTTGAAACTAAGAATTTTGTTCCTACAAGATCTCATGCGCATTGAACTTTTATACAGCCCGCTGTTGTTTATAGAACGTCTCGGACAGTGGGCTGCCGAGAGGCGGCGTTTGCAGAAACTGCGCGGCACCGTTGCGGCGCAATTGACGACTGGTCATATTGATTCGCTTGAGTTGCTTGAATTGCTGCGGCCACTGAATCCGCAAGCCATTTTTGACATTGGGGCGAACATTGGGACATGGACGATTCTGGCCAAAGCACTTTATCCCGAAACTGAGATCTATGCGTTTGAGCCGCTTGAGTCACATTGCGCCAAATTCACTGCGGCAACGCGTGGCCTTCAGGGCGTGACTTTGCACCAACTGGCATTGGGGGCAATGCCTGCCAATCTCCAAATGAATGTGCTCAACCGATCGGACGCGTCAAGCCTGCTGCCGATGACTTCCGAATGTAGCCAGCATTTTGCTTTGAAGGATGAGCGAACGGTGACGGTGCGGGTGGAACGCCTGGACGACTTGCTCCGGGCGAAAACAATTCCCCAACCTGACGTGGTCAAGCTTGATATTCAGGGCTACGAACTGGAGGCGTTGCGCGGTGGTGAAGTAACTTTAATGGGTGCACACGCAATTCTTGCCGAAGTCAGTTTGATCGAACTCTACAAGGAGCAGTGTCTGTTTCATGGGCTTGCGGCATTTCTTGCGGAGCGCGGCTTTTATGTGTGCGCGTTCGGAGCCGCGACAATTCTCGGTCGCCCGTTGTTGCAGGCAGACGTTCTATTTGTCAGCGCGAAAGCAGCAAAAAAGCTTAATGTCATATGAACTTATTCAGATTTGTTAAGAAGTGTGCGACCGATCAAACAGCGGCTTGGCGCAGTGCCAAACTGGTCATGCGGAGCCTGCGCGGTCGGGTTCACTGGTGCTTGCAGCCAACGGCACCGCTCCGCTACCGGTTGCCGGACGGAGGTGTGCTGTTGTTGGAACCAGGCCATAGTTTCACCATCGGTTTTTGGCCGGCAGTTGATCAGTATGAGCCGGAGGTGGCTGCAGCATTGCATCATTATCTGAAACCAGGGAACACCTTCATCGATGCTGGCGCAAATGTCGGCTATTTTAGTGTCCTTGCCGGCCGATTAGTTGGACCTTCGGGCCAGGTGTTTTCAATTGAAGCGAATCCGGGCACCTTGTTGCTGCTCCAACGGCATCTGGAGATAAACAAGTTTGGCAACGCAATTCAGGCCGCCTTGGGAAGAGAGAATGGTAAGACCATTCTATTTGAACCAAAGAAAGGCAATTGCGTCGGAGGGGACGCTTATTCAAGTCTGCGGCTGGGAGGGTTAGTTCAGGAGGAACATGCCATTTCCTATCCGGTGCCGGCCAGACGACTCGACACTCTTCTCGTAGAACAGGGAATAAAAAAGGTGGATGTGCTCAAGATCGACATTGAAGGGGGTGAGTTGGACGCTCTCGAATTTGCACCATGTATGCTTTCTGAGATGCGCCCCGTCATAATCATGGAATATGGCACAAATACTTGGCCGTCATTCGGGGCTACAAAGGAAAGACTGTATCAGCTTCTTCATAAACATAACTATCGGGCAATGGATGCATCTGCCAATAAAACCATCGACATTAATGATGCTGCATGGGGTTTACCGTATGTAAATTTCGTCCTTCGGCCAGCCGAATACAAGGAGTGACAATGTAGAAAGATGAGGATAGGAACTAATTGGCATTTTATATGGCAAAAGATTTTCAGACCGTGCTTCTTATCAAGAAGCTACTGCCTCGACCAGCCTGGCGTGCCTTGCGTGGCGCTCTTATGCTGGTTCTCAAATGGTTGCTGCGGGTATTTGGGCTTGTGGCAACGAGACGTAATGACTTCAACAGCCCGCTGCCGGATGTGGAGGCTCTCCGAGCCAACCGGCTACGATGGGACAAGCCAAGCGCGATGGCGGGAGTGAGTTACGACTTGGATGGGATAAAGTCAAACCTCAAAGCCATGATGACCGACTTTGGGAGTGAACTGAATACTCTGCCCAGTTATGACGCGTTACAAAAACTTGGCCTCGGATGGGGAATGCCCTACATCGATCTTCAGGTTCTTTACCTCATGATCCGCTCCAACCGTCCTATGCGTTACCTGGAGGTTGGTTCGGGCGCGTCCACGTATATGGCAAATCTTGCGGCCCGCAAAAACGCAGCCGAAGGGCATCCCTGTGAGATCACCTGCATCGAGCCATACCCGAACAAGAGCCTCGCCGAGCTTGAGGGCATCAAGCTCATTGTTAAAGAAGCACAAAGCGTTGCCCCCTCAATGTTCGAGGTTTTAGCTGATGGAGACATGCTTTTCGTTGACTCCTCCCACATCGCCAAAATTGACAGTGATGTGCCATTCCTTCTGCTCGAGGTTATTCCGCGGTTGCGACCCGGCGTCACGGTGCATGTGCATGACACGCCGTTTCCATACAATACGCCATACCCCGCAGATTTTTGGATCTTCAACGACTCTGTGCCGCCGATGTTTTGGAATGAAGCCATGCTCACACAGGCGTTTCTATGCTTCAACAATTGCTGGAAGATCAAGCTGTCCACGCCCTTGATTCGCCACTATGACGAGCCGTTTCTAAAAGCTTTGCTGCCCGCCTACCAAGGGATAACCAGCCAGCCAAACACATTTAGTTCTCTCTGGTTAAAACGCGTGAATTAACGGGCATCATGATTATCGCACAATTAACCGGCGGGCTGGGCAATCAGTTTTTCCAGTATGGCATGGCTCGCAGACTGGCGGAGAAACACAATGCGGAGTTGCTGCTGGATACGTCCAATTATGGGTCAAATGGCGAACTGCGTCCTCAAAATCTGGCCGCCTTCAATCGCCCACTTGGTTTATTCCGCTTTCGTGTCAAAGCCAGGGTTGCATTGCCAAATGAAATTTCCCAATTGCGTGATGATTACTTCCGGGCTACCCCGCGCGACCGCGTGGTCCGGCAATTCCGCCGTCTTTGGCCGGGCTTTTTGTGGAATAAAAGCCACATCAAAGAACAACAATTTCGATTTCAATCTGCGGCGTTGGCGTGGCCGGACAATGTCTATCTGCAGGGTTTTTGGCAAAGCCCTAAATATTTTGAGGACAGCGCCCCGTTAATCCGACAGGAATTGCAACCGACGGATTCTTCCATTGTGGCATCGGCAAATGACGCGATCCAGAAATTAAAGACTCGCTCGTCCCCAGTCGTGTCACTACACGTCCGCCGAGGAGATATTGCGCATGCCCACGAAACCCTGGGCAAAATGAACATTACGCACGGTGCACCGGTGACGATGGAATATATTTCCCGCGCGATGGCGGAATTTAAGCCGGACACCTGCTTCTTTGTGTTTTCCGATTCACCGAAAGACATTGCCTGGTGCCGGCAGAACATAACCGCAAAGAACATTGAATTTTCCAAAGCCGAATCGGATATCTGGGATTTTACCGCAATGACGCTTTGTGATCATCATATCATTGCCAACAGCACTTTCAGTTGGTGGGCGGCCTGGCTCGACGCCAAGCCCGGGCGACGCGTCATTGCCCCCAAAGTCTGGTCACCTCCGGAAGCGAGCTTTCGAATGATAATCGATGACCTTTTGCCCGCAGATTGGCAGGTCCTTTAATGTATCCGCCGACTCTGTGATCCAAAGCAATGCTCTTTTCTGTCATTATTCCCACCTACAATCGTGCGTCGTTGTTATGCGAAACGTTGGATTCTATCTTCGCGCAGACGCTCAAGGATTACGAGGTGGTCGTCGTGAATGATGGCTCCACGGATGAGACTACTGCCGTGGTGGCCAGTTATGGAAACCGAGTGCGATATTTTCAGCTGCAAAATAATGGACCGGGAGCGGCGCGGAATCTGGGCGCGCAACATGCCACCGGAGAATATCTGGCTTTTCTCGACAGTGACGATCTGTGGTTTCCTTGGACGCTGGAAACATACCAACAGCTCATCATGTGCAACCAAAGGCCGGCGTTTCTTGCCGGGAAACCGCAGCGCTTTCGCGCGGAGAAAGAATTGCAGGCATCCATCGGCGGCGAACCACGGGCAGTCTGGTTTCAAAACTACCTTGCTGCGGGTGATGAATGGCGTTGGTGGGGCGCTTCGTCCTTTGTCATCCGTCGCGATGCGTTTGAGGCCGCCGGCAAATTCACCAATGAATGGGTGAACGGCGAGGATGCCGACCTCGCACTGAGATTGGGAATCTCGCCCGGTTTTGTGCAAGTCACTAATCCGCCAACCTTCGCCTATCGTGAACATGACAGCAGCGCGATGAAAAATCTTTCCAAGACATTGACAGGAACTTGGCTCGCAATTCACGCGGAACAAGCCGGAGAGTATCCCGGCGGCGAGGAACGGGCGCTTGAACGGTGGCGCATTCTGGCCCGTCAAGCACGTCCAGTTACTTTCGACTGTCTGCGCCAAGGGTTGCTTCAAGAAGCAGGTAAACTTTATTGGGCGATGTTCCGGTGGCATATCGCTCTTGGGCGTTGGAAATATCTCGTGGGATTTCCCGTGAAGGCATTGATTGGCAGAACTAAATGAACCCGCTTCATGTAATTGTTCGTGTCAATGATGGGCTGTCTTCGCGGATGCGAAACACCTGGTTTCGCGCTTTAGGTGTGCATTTTGGCGGGTATGTGTGGATGCGTAAAATATCCATTCCACGCAATTGGAGCGACATCACCCTTGAAAAAAGTGTAAGTCTGGATGCTGGTGTGGTTTTGCTATGCAGCGGGCCGGGCAAACCGGACAAACTCGTAATCCGTTCCGGCACATATGTGAACCGTTATACGGTGTTTGATGCGCACGAAAGGATTCAGATAGGGCGCAATTGCATGATCGGACCGCACTGTTATCTCACCGATGCCAATCATGGCACGACCACAGGTTTGCCGGTTAACCAGCAATTGATGGAAACCAAACCGGTTATTATTGAAGACGAAGTTTGGATGGGAGCGGGAGTAATCGTATTGCGCGGAGTTTGCATTGGTCGCGGAGCGGTCATTGGCGCGGGCGCGGTGGTTACCAAAGACGTTCTGGCAAATGCGGTTGTGGTCGGTGTGCCGGCGCGCCAAATTGGGCGGCGTAATTAAAAGCCGTCGTGGAAAATACGCCGACATTGCTTGCGTCCGTTGTCATAACCACCAAGAGTCGCAAAGAGGAATTGCGAGTGGCGCTACGTTCGGTATTTTTCCAAACGGCGCAACCTGAAGTGGTGGTAATTGATGATGGCTCGACCGACGGAACCGCAGAAATGGTGCGAAATGAATTTCCAAAAACGGTTTTGCACCGATTTATTGAATCCAAAGGATATATTGTCCGGCGCAACGAGGGAGCAAGGCTCGCCACCGGCGACGTGATTTTCTCGATTGATGATGATGCTGAGTTTTCGACACCGCAGGTCATTGAGCAGGCATTAATGGGATTTGAAGATCCGCGTATCGGTGCCGTCGCCATTCCCTATATTGAGCCGCACAAAGACAACCGCCTGATGCAACAAGCTCCGGACCTTGAAAACGTATGGATTTCTGACCGTTTCATTGGAACCGCCCATGCCCTTCGACGGGATGTATTCTTAAAACTTGGCGGCTACCGCGAACAATTGGTGCATCAAGGTGAGGAGGGAGATTATTGTATTCGTCTGTTAAATGCCGGCCATTTTGTCCGGCTGGTTGATGCGGATGCCATCATCCATCATGAATCAGCCAGGAGGAATTATCGGCGCATGGATTTCTATGGGCGGCGCAACGACGTGCTGTTTGCCTGGCACAATGTTCCGTTGTTAGGGTTGCCGGTCCACTTGCTGGCAACAACCTGCAACGGTTTGCGCTGGGCCGTCAGAGTGAAAAGACCAATACTCATGGCTTGGGGGCTGATCTGCGGATATGCGGCTTGCGGAAAATATTTTAGGCAGCGAAAACCAGTGAATCAAACAGCCTATCGGTTATTTCGCCGTTTGAAAATCGCCGGCGCAATGCCAATCGAAACCGTATCCACGCAATGGGCGGATATCGAAAGGATGAAAGCAAATTGAGCAGCATCGGCAAAATGATATTCTGCCCAAAAACTCGGTCTCAAGTGGAGCGCGGGCAGATTTTCAAGGCAAGTGGTCGCTCTTTCAATTCTTTGGCATGACAGCTTTTGAAAGTCATCGTTGACCAAATTGGCATACTTGAACAATAAACTTTCAACGGACAATGGCGGTTTGTTGTTTCTGGATGGACTCCGGGGGCTGGCGGCTTTTTACGTGATGGTTGGGCACGCCCGCTGGTTATTGTGGGAGGGCTACAGCGAAGGGTTTCAACAGCATCCTGCCAGTTATTCCACCATCAACAAGGCGCTGGTGTATTTCTTCACGCTGTTCAAATACGGGCACGAGGCGGTGTTATTCTTTTTTGTCCTTTCCGGGTTTGTCATCCATCTGCGCTATGCCCGGCAGATGGCCGGACAGGGGATGGCCGCAAAATTTGACTGGGCGGCGTTTGTCTGGCGGCGAGCGCGGCGATTATATCCGCCGTTGGTGGCGGCAATGGCATTGGCCCTGATCTTGGATAATGTCGGCAAGGCCAACGGATATGCCATATACAGCCAGAACACGCCGTATCCGGTGATCAATACGGGCGTGATTTCGCATCTGGACGGAATCACGGCGCTGGGCAACCTGGCTTTTGTGATGAACACCTATGTGCCGGTGTTTGGTTGCAACGGGCCTTTATGGTCACTGAAATTTGAATGGTGGTTTTACATGATCTATCCGGCCTTCTGGTGGTTGAGCCGCAGGTCCATCGCCTTGGCCACGACTTTGATGGCCGGGTTGTTTGTGGCAAGTTTTTTCCCAGCCGGTTGGCCGCTGCGATTGTTACACGACGTCTTCACCGCCATGCTGGCGTGGTGGCTGGGGGCACTGCTGGCGGACATTTTTGCCGGACGGATCGCCTGGCGCTGGCATTGGGTTGCGCTCGGCGCAGGATTGGCCGGGTTGCTGGCATTGCGGTTTGCCGTTGTGCTGCATGACCTTGGCATGGGCCTGATTTTTTCAGCCGTGCTGGCGGGGGGATTTCTGCTGGAGGAACGGAAGACTCGTTTGCGATGGCTGGAAAAATTAAAGCCACTGGGGGACATGTCCTATACTTTATACGTCACACACTTTACCGTCTTGGTGCTGACGGGCGGATGGT
>CAJAQO010000126.1 GCA_903944085.1 uncultured Verrucomicrobia subdivision 3 bacterium | reverse complement strand
TGGAACCCGCCCCGGCGGGGCGGCGGCAACCCGGCTCACGGTGCTTCCGGCGTCCTTTCAGGACGCGGCGCTTACGGTCGCAATACCGGGGGCGGCGACCGCCCAGGCGGTCTTGCCCCCGGCTAATTTCCGCCGTCCCGCCGGGACCGCCCAAGCCGCCTCCAAAACCCGAAGCTTCAATTCCACCGAAAACAGCGGGGAACCGTTATTTTCAAGCCAAATTCCGCAGTTGGAATGGCCGCAAAAGGCACAAAAGGCACAGAAGGCACAAAACAAAGATGTTTTAGCCGGTTCGGCGGCGCGAGCTCAATTCCCTTGCCGGGTGCAGGGGTGGCCGCCATTCAAACGTGAAAGCCCTCAGTTTTTTGCGCCTTTTGTGCCTTTTTGTGGCAACTTAACTGCGGCTTTTAGGTTCAAGCCATGCGCGAGCGTCCTGATCGCGCCAGCATCAGGTGGGAGTGAATTTCAGCCGGGAAAACGGAGAAAGCGGAGAAAACGGAGTTGATTAACCACGAACTACAGGGTGGCCGGGAAAGCGCAGGCAGAGCCGCGAAATCATGCCGCACGTCAGTGTGAAAAGGCCGGGTTAAGCCGGCCAAGCCCGTGGCCACGTGAATTCAAAAACGAAAATGGCCGGCCATGGCCGCAGTTGATCAGTTTCCGGGCAATTCCTGCATCAGGGCTTTGGCGAGCCGTTCGTATTGCGGCCAGGCATTGTAAAGCTGCGCCGAAACGCGCAGCCATCGCTTGGGCGGAGCCGGCCAGGAAATGACGGGCACTTCGATCCGGTGTTTCAGCCGCAACGCGTCTTGCAGCGGATATTCATTGAACGGCAATTGTGGTCCGGCATCCGGCGGCGCGTCCGGCAGCGGAATGGCGGCGAGCGAGCCGATAAATTCTGCCGGACACGGTTCGGCCACGGACAAGGCGGAGCAAAGGATTTTTCTGGCCGCCAGCGCCAGCGCGCGGTTGCGCGCCATGATTTCCGGCCAGCCGCCGGGCCGCAGCGAACCAATAAATCGAATTGCTGCCGGCACGCTTAACGCGGCCGTGGCATCCCACGTTCCCGGCCAGCCGAATTCGAGCAGAAAGCGCGAGCGATCCTGGCGCGGCGAATTTGCGCCGTGGCTGATGGTGAGCGGACGGATGAGTTTCTGTTTGTCCCGCCGCACGTGCAGGAATGCCGCGCCTTTGGGCGCACAGAGCCATTTGTGGCCGTTGCCGGTGTAATAGGCGGCACCAAGTTGAGTCAGATTCAACGGCAGCATGCCCGGCGCGTGCGCCCCGTCCACCAGCGTGTCCACGCCCTGACGATTTAATTCCGCCACCAACGGGGTGAGCGGCAAAACCACTCCTGTCTGGCTGGTGACATGATCCAGCAGCGCCAGCCGCGTGTTCGGCGTCACGGCGGCCAGGATCGGCGCGATCAATTCATCCGCGTTGCGAAATGGAAAAGGAATTTTCGCAACGACCACTCGCGCGCCGGCCCGTTCCGCCACAAAATTCAGGGCGTTGCGGCTCGCGTTGTATTCCTGATTGGTGACCAGGAGTTCGTCGCCCGGCTTGAATTCCAGCGAGCGCAAAACAGTGTTCACGCCGGACGTCGCGTTCGGCACAAAAACCAGATCATCGGCAGCCGCGCCGAGGAATACCGCCAGCGCCGCGCGCGCCGCGTCGAGCTGCGCCTCCAGCTCGCGCACGAGAAACTGCAGCGGCTGCCGCTCCATCCGCGCCCGCCATTCGCTTTGCAATTCCAAAATCCGCCGCGGACAGGCGCCAAAAGCGCCGTGATTCAGAAAAATAATTTCCGGATCGAGCCGCCAGAGTTGCGGCTCGGCCGCCGGTTGGGACGAAGCAATGTCAGCGGTGTTCACATTTCAAAGCCCGGTTTCCGCAGCTCCTTGACGCGCCCGGACGGGAGATTTTCCCGGCCGCGCCCGGGGCGTATAAATGGCGGCCTTGCCACCCATCAGCCGACGATGCGGCCGCCTTCGTTGAGGAAGATGCCTTTGAAATTCATTTCCAGCGCCTGCGGGTTGCTGGCCTTGCCCAGCGCTTCCTTCTCGGTGACGCGCCCGGATTTCACCAAGTTGAACAGCGACTGGTTGAACGTCAACATGCCGTCGTCAATGCCGGTCTCGATGGCGGCGGTGAGTTTGTCCAGCCGGTTTTCTTCCAGCATTTTTTTGATGAGCGGCGAATTGACCATGATTTCCAGCGCCGGCGTCATTTTGCCGTTCACGGTCGGCACCATGCGCTGGCAGACCACGCCGCGCAACGTGCCGGCAAGCTGGCGGCGAACCTGCTCGCGCTCGTCCGCCTTGAAAAAGTCGAGGATGCGCGTGATGGATTGCGCCGCCGTGGTGGTGTGCAGCGTGGACAAAACCAAGTGGCCGGTGTCCGCCGCGCTCATGGCCGCGCCGAAGCTGATGTCGTCGCGCATTTCGCCGAGCATGATGATGTCCGGGTCCTGCCGCAAAACGTGCTTGAGCGCGTGATGAAAGGAAACCGTGTCCAGGCCGACCTCGCGTTGTTCGATCACGCACTGGTTGTCTTCGAACACAAATTCAATCGGGTCTTCGAGCGTGATGATGTGTTTTTTGAAATTGCCGTTGATGTGTTCGATCATCGCGGCGAGCGTCGTGGATTTGCCGCAGCCGGTGGAACCTGCCACCAGCACGATGCCGCGCGGTTCCTCGGCGATTTTTTTGATCTGCTCCAGCAAACCCAGTTCCTCGAAGCTGGCGACGTGGCTGCGGACGTAGCGCATCGCGAGCGCCCACTGGCCGCGCTGCTGGAAAAGATTGGTGCGGAAGCGGCCCACGTCCGGGATGTAATACGAAAAATCCACTTCGCGCTCTTCTTCCAGTTTTTTCTTCAGATGAATCGGCGTGAGTTTTTCGATGACATTGTTCATCCACTGTTCCGTCGGCACGGGACATTCGATGGAAATCAACTCGCGGTTGATGCGGAAAATAACTGGCGTGCCAATTTTAATATGGATGTCGGACGCATTGCCATCCACGGCCGTTTTGAGAATTTTGTGGAATAGTTCCATGCCCGCAGCATAATCCAATCTCCGCCAAATGCCAGCCGAGAAAAATCCGGCAAACGCCGGTTTATTTTCGTGTGTTTTGCGGCTTTCGCGGTTAAAAATTCCGGCATGGCAACCTACAAAATCGGCATCATCGGCGGCAGCGGCTTGTATCACCTCGAAGGCTTTACGAAGCAGAAATGGGTGAAGGTCAAGACGCCGTTCGGTGCGCCGTCGGATGCGTTTCTCACCGGCACGCTCGCCGGCCGCGAAGTGGTTTTCCTGCCGCGCCACGGACGCGGTCATCGCATTCTGCCGAGCGAGTTGAATCATCGCGCGAACATCTGGGCGATGAAAAAACTGGGCGTCGCGTGGATTCTCAGCGTCAGCGCTGTCGGCTCGCTCCAAAAAAAATACCGCCCGTGCGACATCGTTTTGCCCGACCAATTTTTGGACCGCACCAAACACAACTTTGAGCACACATTTTTCGGGCGCGGCATCATCGGCCACATCGCCTTCGCCGATCCGGTCTGCGAAGAACTGCGGCAGATCCTTTTGAAAACCGCTCGTGGTTTGAAAGCCAAAGTCCACGACGGCGGCACTTATGTTTGCATGGAAGGCCCGGCATTCAGCACCCGCGCCGAATCGCTCACGAATCACCGGCTCGGCTATGACGTCATCGGCATGACAAATTTGGGTGAAGCCAAGTGCGCGCGCGAAGCCGAGATCGCCTACGCCACGATGGCGATGATCACCGATTACGATTGCTGGAAAGTGGACGAGGCGCACGTCACCGTGGAAATGGTGGTAGCCAACCTGATGAAAAATGCCGCGACTGCCAAAGCCATCGTGGCGCAGGCCATTCCGCAGATTCCCGCCGAACCGAACTGGCCGTGTCATGCCGCATTGAAAAACGCCATTATGACCGAGCGCAAGTTCTGGCCGAAAAAAACCATTGCGGAACTGAAGCCGATTTTGGCGAAGTATCTTTGAGCGCAAACCGAGCCCGATTGACGAGGGCAGAGGTTGGTTTTATGCGGTCGCCAAATTATCTTCCAACACTTTTGAGTGCGCGGGATTTTCCGCTGGTTCCGCCGGCAGGGCGTCTGCAAGGATTTTAATTGGCTCGTAAAACGTATTTCGCTGCACGGGCGTGCGGCCGGCTTCGCGGATGGCTTTGATCATGTCCGCCTCGGTCTGCAACTGCGGCGAGGTCGCGCCGGCCATGTGGAAAATGTGTTCCTCGATGATCGTTCCATGCAAATCGTCCGCGCCGTAGCTTAACGCCACTTGCGCCAGCTTGGTGCCGAGGCCGACCCAATACGCGGTGAGATGCGGAAAATTGTCGAGATAGATGCGGCTCACCGCAATCGTGCGCAGCGAGTCGAAACCGGTCGGCGGATTTTTGACGGGAATGTCGTTGTCCTCCGGATGATAGGCGAGCGGCACGAAGCCGACGAAACCGTGCGTCTCGTCCTGCAACGCGCGCAACTGCCGCAGATGATCCACGCGGTCGGCGAGGCTTTCGACGTGGCCGTAAAGCATGGTGCAGGTGCTGCGACCGCCGAGCTTGTGCCAGGTGCGATGCACGTCCAGATATTCCTCGGCGGATTCCTTGCCCTTGGCGATTTGCGAGCGGACTTCCTTGCGAAAAATTTCGGCACCGCCGCCGGTGAGCGATTCCAGGCCGGCGTCCTTCAATTCGATCAGCGTTTGCTCGACGGATTTTTTCGCGAGCCACGCAAGGTGCAAAATTTCAATCGCCGTGAAACATTTTAATTGCAGCCGCGCATCGAGATTTTTCAACGCCTTCAGCATGTCCGTGTAATAGCTGAACGGCAGCGACGGATGCAGGCCGCCGACGATATGCAGTTCCGTGATACCAAGCTTCAACGCCTCGCGCGCTTTTCCGACGATTTCCTCGACGGAAAGCTGGAAGCCGTCCGCGTCGCGCTTTTTCTTGGCGAACGAGCAGAACTGGCAGGAGAGAATGCAGTAGTTGGAATAGTTGATGTAGCGGTTGACGATGTAGCTAGCGTGGTTGTTGCCGGTTTTTTTCTGCCGTGCAAAATCGGCGATGGCGCCAAGCGCGTTCAAGTCTTTCGATTCAAACAGCCGCAGGGCGTCGGCCTCGGAAATGCGTTCGCCCGCGACGACTTTGTCGTAGATGTCGCGCAACTCGCTGCGTTGAATGAAAAAATTCACGCCTTAGATTTAGCAGAACCGCTGCGGACATGCAAATTGGCAGTTTCGGCCGGGGACAGGCCCAATCATTTGCACTCCGGGTTTGATAATTCCAAGAAATTCTGCAACTTTCCCCGGCTCCGTTTGTTCAAACTAGACCAGAATGGCCTTTAGCTCGGTAAAAAATCTTGTCGCGACGGTCGCGGACGCGTCGCCGGCGCAGTTCGATGACTGGCGCCGGACGTGGCGCGCCGCCGCGGACGCCGGTTCCACCGAACCGCTGCTGACGTTTGTCGCGCGCGAACGCGGCATGGGTGAGGATGCTTTCATTCAAAAGCTCGCCGCCGCCCTCGGCTGGCCGTATCTCGATCTTGCCAAGCTCACCATTGAAGACGAGGTGCGCAGCAAGCTGACCACCAAGATCGCGTTTCAATTTTCCGTGATGCCCGCCGCCATTAACAACGGCGTGCTGCAGGTGGCCGCGAGCGACCCGTTTGACGCGGCGATGATGAGCGCCGTG
>CAJAQO010000125.1 GCA_903944085.1 uncultured Verrucomicrobia subdivision 3 bacterium | reverse complement strand
TTGCCGGCGGTGCTGTGACGCCAGTTGTCAATCCGGTAATCATTTTGCAGCGGCAGAATGGGCGTCGCCGGATTTTGGAACTGATATTTCCCCGCCGCGATGAACGTGCCTTCCGGCAGCGCCTGCCAGGTGGCCAAATAATGCCATTGATGCTGGCCTGGCTGGTCGCCCACCTTGCCCAGCGATAAGAAACTGTATCCGCTCAACTGTTTGTCGAGCACATTGGACATCGTGGTCAGCGCCGTCAGCCGCACATCCGGCGCAGCGATGTTGTTCAAGCCGGTGATGAACGCGGGGCTGAAAAAATTCGTCGGCACGAACACCATGTAAACGGTGGTATGCTGGCTGATGGCGAGCTGGCGGGCGCGGCCCACATCATCCAGCAACTGCCGCGACGCGCTGGTCTGGATGTTGGACTTGCCGAGGTTCTTCAGCGCCGGCACGGCCAGCGCGGCCAGCAGGCCCATGATCGAAATGACCACCAGCAATTCAATCAGTGTGAAGGCGGGGGATCGGTTGGAGGTTGAAGGTTGAAGGTTGAAGGTTTTACCCGCCGCCCGATCTTGGGAAACCTGCAACTCGCAACCGGCAACTTGTAACTTGGATGTCATGTTACTGCCAGCTCAGGAGGTTGTCTCTGTTGACGTCCGAGTTGGCGGCTTTGGTGGGATCAACCTTCCCGTCCGGTCCGGCGGACCAGACCATGACTTTGCCGTGGAAAAGATAATTATTCGGTGTGGTGGCATAATTTGGATTGGATAACCCATTGAAACCAGCCGCGCCACCGCTGCTTTGCGACACCGCGAGAAGCGAATAAACAATGTCGCTGCACTGGTCGTCGTAGCTCAAGTCCATCGTGATGATGTAAGGATTGCCCCAAGGATCACGATAGACACCGGTGTTGTCCACGCCGCCGGGCGGGTTGGCGCTGGGCGCTCCGATCGGATCATAGCCCGACGGATGGGCGTTAAGATATTTAACCATCTTGGGATTATAAACATGGCCGTTGTTCGAGGTCGCCGTCCCGTTCGCATAATTCTGCAAATCCATGAGAATGGCCACGACATTGCTGTTGTTGTCGGAACTGTAAGCCCCGTTGGCCGCCGGCCAAGCTAATCCCGGGCTGGGCACAGGAACATAGCCGGTGGTGAAATCGTTATTGCCGCCCGCGTAGGCAAAAGTCTTTTCATTGGCTGTCACCGGAAAACGCCCGTAATCCTGGTCATACTGGTTGATCGCCACGACGATGGCGGCCATTTCATTTCTGGCCTGGGTTTTCTTGGCGGCCTTTTTGGCGGCGGCCAGCACCGGGAGCAGCATCGCGGCGAGAATGGCGATGATGGCAATGACCGTGAGCAGTTCGACGAGGGTGAAACCGGCGCGGAACCGGCGCGGGCTGAGGAGAGTTTTTTTCATGGGTTTAAAAAGATTTTTACGGCGGGCAGGATGCGGCAACAAGCCGGCGGTGGGCAATGGTTTTATATCCGTGCCGTTGCGGCGGACGATGCCCTGCCGCAACTGGATGACCGGACAAAACGAGCAGTCGTGCCACTCGACATTCAGCGAGCACTTCCAGCAATCAGGGCCGTTGGCGTCGTTGGTGAACATAAAAACAGGGGTTGATGGTTGGTGGTTTAAAGGTTTGTGTGCGGCTACAAAATGAGTTTTCCGCTGCCCCAGTTGCAGATGCGGTTGGTCTTGCCGCTGATGCACAGATCAATCCACAAATCATATGAGCTGGGATTGTTGGTGCCGGGATTGGCATAGCGGAATGGATTCAGGCCCGGGGCTTTCAACGGCTGATAGTTCACATCCGGTCCGCCCACCGAGGTGACCAGCATGGTCGTCTGAACGCCATTGTTCGTGACGTATAGGTTGTAGCGATTGGGTGGCAGGCTGGGCAGAAAATTTTTCGCCACCTGCGCCTCTTCCCCGCTGCCCTTGGAACAGTTGATGAATCCGCCCACGCCCACGCCAAAAGCCGTGGGCACATCCACGATTTTAATTTGCGAACTGCCGTCGAGGGTGACGAAGTTGACGCCGTTAATCGCCGTTCCGGACAATTCGTAATAGAGCTGGCTCAGCAGCGGGTTGTTGGCATTGCCCGGCGGATAAACGCCGTATTTGGCCTTGTAATTGTCCAGTGCGGTTTCGATCTGATTCAATTCCCCTTGGGCAGTGCTCAAATATTGCCTTTTCTTGATGCCGCCCAAAACCGACAAAGTAAAGCCCGCGAGAATGCCCATGACGGAAATGACCACGAGCAGTTCAATCAGGGTGAAGGCGGCGCGCTTGCCGCTTGCCGCTTGCCGCATTTTAATTTCGTTCATGTTTTTCATGTTATCGTTCTTTCAATTCCTGCTCCATGCGTTCGCTCAACCATTGCTTGATCATGCTCTGGTAATTCAGAAACCGCATCCGGGCGAGCCGCTTGATGCGCGCCAGCATCCGCGGATCAATCCGCAGCGTGATGGTCACAGATTCGGACGCCTCGGCGTTGCCGGCGGTGGCGGATTCCATCAGGCGCAAATCCGGCCGGTTCTCGGCCCAGAAAATCGCCTCCGCCTCCTCGCTGTCGAAAAGGGGCACTTCTTCCCATTTGGCAAATGCGCGCACTTTGAGTTTTAGTTTTAAATTTTAAGTTTTGAGTTTTAAGTTCAGCGGGAAACGCCCTTGGGTTTTTGAATTCAAAACTAAAAATCTATTGCGAGAGGGTCTGCCCCATTTTGCGCTGGTAGAAAAACCGTTCTTCCGGCTCAAACGGACGCGCCAGCATCACGCGGACCAGCCGCCCGTTGGTGCGATAGACGCTCAAAATGCCGATGCCGCCCGCCGACATGCCGAGATTGAAAAACCGCGCCTGCACGCCAAACCGGGGTGAATCCGGCATCAGCCGCACGGCAAATGCGTCTTCAAACGACTCCTCAACTTCCCGTTGATTCAAAGAACCAAGCTCAAAAGGCGGGTTATTCCAATCGAACTCCATAACGGGTCAGTTGTAAATAATTCGCCCATGCAATGTGAATACAATGTATTTACTCGTGCGGGCGATATTTGTCAAGTCTTGGTTCTGAAAATATGTTCCGGTCGTTTTTATGATTATTCTTTGCCGCCGCCGCCGCCGCCGCCTTCACCGCTCATCAGCGTGATCATTTTGATCAGGGGCAAAAACATGGCGATGACGATGCTGCCGACGATGAGCGCGAGAAACACGATCATAATGGGTTCCAGCAGCGAGGTCATGGCCGCGACCGCGTTGTCCACCTCTTCGTCGTAATTGTCGGCGATCTTGAGCAACATTTCCGGCAGCGCACCGGTTTGTTCGCCGACGTCCACCATGCTGACGACCATCGGCGGAAACACGCGCGAGGCTTCCAGCGGCGCGGTGATGGTTTCGCCTTCCTTCACGCTTTCGTGAACTTTGGCGACGGCGTTGGCAATGATGACGTTGCCGGCGGTTTCCTTGACGATGGTCAGCGCCTGCAAAATCGGCACACCGCTGCTAACGAGCGTGCCCAGAGTGCGTGTGAAGCGCGAGATGGAAACCTTCGTCACGACCGGGCCGGTGGGCGGCATGACCAGCTTGGTCTTGTCCCAAATGCGCCGGCCAAATTTGGTTTTGATGAACAGCAAAAAGATGACCACGAACACCGCGATGCCGCCCATCGTGCCGAGAATGTTGTTGCGGATAATGTCGCTGACCGCGAGCACAAACACGGTGAAGCCGGGCAGTTCAAATCCCATGCCGGCGAACACGTCCTTGAATTTCGGCACGACGAAGGTCATCAGCAAAATCATGATGCCGATGGCGACGATCAAAACCGCGATGGGATAAAACAAGGCGGCTTTGACTTTGCCTTTGATTTTCTGCGCTTTTTCAGAAAATTCCGCGAGGCGTTTCAACACGACTTCCAGCACACCGCCAAGTTCGCCGGCCTTGACCATGTTGACGAACAGGCGGTTGAAAACTTTGGGATGCTGCGCCAGCGCTTCGGAAAACGTGCTGCCGCCTTCGATGGAAGCGGCCAGTTGGGCGAGAATGCTTTTCAGCGCCGCGCTGCGTTCCTGCTTTTCCAGCACGCGCAGGCCGCGCAACAGCGGCAGGCCGGCGTCCACGAGCGTCGCCAGCTGGCGAGTGAAAGTGGTCAAGACCTTCGGCTTCACTCCGCTGCCCAAGCCGGGGATCTTGATGTTGATGCTCATCGCGCCGCCCTTTTTGCCGCCGGGGCGGGGTTTGGCGGCGGCTTTTGGCTTGCCTTTTTTGGCCGCTGATTTGTCTTCCTTGTCCGCCTCGGTGATCTTGGTGGGAAACAACTGCATTTCCTTCACGCGGCCAATGGCCTCGTTCTGGCTGCCGCATTCGATGCTGCCCTTGGTTTCATTGCCCTTTTGGTCAAGGGCCACATAATTGTATTTTGGCATGGCGGATCAGGTGTATTTGACGACTTCTTCAATGGTGGTGTCACCGTCGAATATGCTGCGCAAGCCGTCTTCGCGCAAGGTGACCATGCCCAACTCCACCGCCTTCTGCCGCACCACCACGGTCGGCGCGCGGTCGTTGATGAGCGTGCGGATGGCGTCGCTGACCACGAGCAATTCGAAAATACCTTTGCGGCCCTTGTAGCCGGTGTCGTTGCAGGTCGAGCAGCCGCGGCCGTAATGAAAAACCTTGTCGCCTAAATCATACGGCGAAAGTCCCAGCAGCGACAACTGCTGCTCGGTCGGCTCGAACGGCGTCCGGCAGTTTTTGCAGATCGTGCGGACGAGCCGCTGGCCGAGCACGGCCATCAGTGTCGAAGAAATCAAAAACGGTTCCACACCCATGTCCACGAGACGCGTAACCGCGCCGGGCGAATCGTTCGTGTGCAGCGTGCTCAAAACCAAGTGACCGGTCAGCGACGCCTGAATGGAAATTTGCGCGGTTTCCAAATCGCGCATTTCCCCGACCATGATGATGTCCGGGTCCTGGCGCAAAAACGATTTCAACGCCTTGGCGAACGTCATGCCGGCGGCTTCGTTGATGGCCACCTGCATGATGCCTTCGATGTCAAATTCCACCGGGTCTTCCGCCGTGAGCAACTTGGAATCAATTGCGTTCACGCGGCGCAGGCAGGAATACAGCGTCGTGGTTTTGCCGCAGCCGGTCGGGCCGGTCACGACGAAAATGCCGTTCGGCCGCTGGATCACTTCGGTGACGAAATCATAAACATATTTCGGCAACCCGAGCGATTCGACTTCCAAACTGACGGACGACCGGTCAAGCACGCGCAGCACGATGGATTCGCCGAACGCCGTGGGCAGGCACGACACGCGTAAGTCAATTTGCTTGCCGCTCACGGTGATGTTGATGCGTCCGTCCTGCGGCAGGCGTTTCTCGGAAATGTTCAGGTTGGACATGACCTTGATGCGCGAGGTCACCGGCAATGCCAGATGCTTTGGCGGCGGGGCCATTTCGTAAAGCGCGCCGTCCACGCGGTAGCGGATGCGAAACTCCGATTCAAACGGCTCAAAGTGAATATCGCTCGCGCGGTCCAGCACCGCCTGTTGCAGCACCAGATTTACGAATTTGACAATCGGCACCTCGTTGGCCAGCGCCTCGGCGGCGGCGGCGTCATCGCCGGCCTCGACCACTTCGCGCGCGATGTCCTTGTTGGCGTCCAGTTCCTTGAGGATCTGGGAGAAGGTTTCATTTTCCTCCTGGCCGTAAAAGCGTTCGATACCCTTGAGGATATCCGCCGGGTCGGCCACGACAATTTGCACGTCGCGTTTGGCGGCAAAATGAATTTCATCCGACGTCGCCGGATCAAGCGGTTCGGCCAGCGCCACCTGCAAGATCCCGTCAAGCAGCGCGATGGGCAGGCAATGATACATCTGCGCCACCTTGGCGGGGATCAGCTTCAACGCTTCCGCCGAAATTTCCCGATCCTTCAGCGAAATCACTTCCGTGCCGAGCGCCGTCGCCTCCACATGCAGGATGTCGTCCAGCTTCATGATGCCGAAATCCTGCAACACCTGGATGGCGGGCGCGGCGCTGCGTTTGATTTCGCCGACCACCTCTTCGTATTGCAGATCGTCAATCAACCCATTGCCATGAATGAGCCGCAACAGCGGACTGGAAATTTCGTCAGACATGAAATGAAATTATTTTTTGCCTTTGCCGCCGGTCGTGCTGGCCGCCAATTCAAGCTCCTGCAACTTGGCCATGATGGTCGTCGGGTCCTGCGATTTGTTGATGACTTCCTCGCGGGCGATCATGCCTTGCAGATATTTTTCAATCAAAAATGAATCCAGCGTCACCATGCCCCACTTCGAGCCGGTCTGGATGTCCGACTGGATACGGAATGTTTTATTGTCGCGGATCAGCGCGGCGATGGACGGCGTGTTGATCATGATTTCAAACGCGGCCACGCGGCCTGGTTTGTCAATGCGCGGAATCAGCAACTGCGAAATCACCGCCTGCAACACCGTGGAAAGCTGGATGCGCACCATTTCCTGCTGGTTCGTCGGAAACGCGTTCGTCAAGCGGTCAATTGTTTTCGCCGCGCCGGTCGTGTGCAGGGTGCCGAAGACCAAGTGGCCCGTTTCCGCCGCCGTGATCGCGGCCTCGATCGTTTCCAAATCGCGCATTTCGCCGACCAGAATCATGTCCGGGTCCTGGCGCAGCGCGCGGCGCAAGGCTTCCGCGAAATTCGGCACGTCCACGTGCACTTCGCGTTGCGTGATGAGCGCCTTCTTGTGCTTGTGATAATATTCAATCGGATCTTCAATCGTGATGAGATGCACTTCATCGCGCTCTTCGTTCACGATGTTCAGCAGCGACGCCAGCGTCGTCGTCTTGCCGGAACCGGTCGGCCCCGTCACCAAAATCAAACCGCGCGGTTTGAACAGCAGGTCCTTGACCGATTGCGGAATGCCGATCTGCTCAAAGGTGAGCATCTTGCTGGGAATCTGCCGCAGCACCATGCCGAAATTGCCTTTTTCCTTGAACACGCTCACCCGGAAGCGCGCCGCCTCGCCGAACGCAAACGCGAAGTCCGCGCCGCCCCGTTCGCGCACTTGCTGGATGTGCTCTTCCGACGTGATGCTGCGCATCAATTCTTCCGCGTCTTCCGGCTTGAGCGACGGCCCTTCCACGCGGTGCAAAATGCCATGCACGCGGATGGTCGGCGCGGTGCCGACCCGGATATGCAAATCGGATGAACCTTCCGAAACCACCAACTGCAACAAATCTGACATCGAATAAGACATGACAAAATCTCCAGTTCCGTATTGCTATAAATTTAGACCAGTTTCAAATCGTTTCCTCACGCTTCATCGCCGACCGTCGCGCGGATGACTTCTTCCGGCGTGGTGAGGCCCGCCAGCACTTTGCGGATGCCGTCCTCGCGCAAAGTTCTCATGCCCATTTCGCGGGCGCGGGCGCGGAGCACGTTCGTCGGCACGCGGTCGTAAATCAGTTTCCGCGCCTCGTCGTCCACCACGAAGATTTCAAAAATGCCAAAGCGCCCGCGGTTGCCGGAGCCGTTGCAATTGTTGCAGCCCCGGCCCTTCGACACGTTCGCGTTTTTCAAATCCTCGCGCCGGATGCCGAGCGAGCGCAGTTCCGCGTCGGTCGGCTCGTAAGGCGCGGCGCATTTTTTGCAAATTTTGCGGACGAGCCGTTGCGCCATCAGACAGCGCGTGGAGGACGCCACCAAAAACGGTTTCACGCCGATGTCCACGAGACGCGTGACTGCGCCCGGCGCGTCGTTCGTGTGCAGCGTGGAGAAAACCAAATGGCCGGTGAGCGACGCGTTGATGGCGATGGACGCCGTTTCAATGTCGCGAATTTCCCCGAGCATCACGATGTTGGGCGCTTGGCGCAGGATCGCGCGCAAAGCCATGGCGAAGGTGAAGCCCACCGCCTCATGCACCTGCACCTGGTTGATGCCGGACAAAACATATTCCACCGGGTCCTCGACCGTGATGATTTTGCGGTCGGGGCGGTTGATGAAATTCAAACAGGAATACAGCGTCGTTGTCTTGCCGGAACCGGTCGGGCCGGTGACCAGCAGAATGCCGTCCGGCAGCGCGATGATCCGCTCGAACGTCGCCTGGTCGTCGCTCAAAAAACCCAGCTCCGCCAGACCGAGTTTCAGACCTTCCTTGTCCAAAATACGCATCACGATGCTTTCGCCGTGATTGGTCGGCAGGCACGATACGCGTAAGTCAATCAGCTTGTTTCCGATCTTGCTCTGGATGCGTCCGTCCTGCGGGATGCGATGTTCCGAAATGACCATGCCCGCCTGGATTTTCAACCGCGCGATCACCGGCGCCTGCAGACGTTTGGGCGGCGATTTCATCTCCTGCATCATGCCGTCAATGCGGTAGCGCAGGCGGAATCGTTTCTCCAGCGGTTCCAAATGGATGTCCGACGCGCGCAGCTTGAACGCGTCCACAATGATCTGGTTCACCAGGCGGATCAGCGGCGCATCCGTTTCCACCTCCGCGCCGTCATCCGCTATCGCCTCGACATTGCTCAACGTCAGTTCCTGGATGACATCTTTGAACGCGCCGTCCGCCATCGTGCGTTTTTCCGAGCCGTAATATTTGTTCAGCGCCGCCTCGATGTCCGGTTCCGACGCCACGCGCAGTTCGATTTCCGAATTGAGCAGATGCGTCAGCGAGTCAATCGTGTTGAGGTCCGACGGGTCGGCGATGGCCACGGCCACCTTGCCTTCCGTGCGGAAAACGGGGATCACGCGGTATTTTTTGGCGATGTCGCGCGGCACGATGGAGATGACCTCGTCCTCGATCTTGAGGCCGGCCAGATGCACCACTTCCGCGCCGAATTGCGCCGCCTTGGCCTGCGTCACGTCGCCCGGGCGGACGACCTTGTTGGCCACCAGCAAATCCACCACGCCCACGCCGGCGGCCTGAGCCTCCTCGCGGGCCTTGGCGACGACATCGGCGCTGGTAAAGCCGAGGTCAACCAGAAGGTCCAACAAATAATCGTCTTTTTCTGCCACGAGATTTTTTAGCGCGGACACTTACTATTAAATTCAGGGAACGCGACGGCGGAAAGGTTTCATGTGCCGCCGCAAAAGTCAATGCAGACGCGCAACATTTTCATGCCCGCGCCGGCGGTTTGCGCGCGGCGGGAGCGCCGGGCCGCCGGCTGAAATTAGAGAATGCCGCGCCGCAATTCTCGGATTTTTTATTTTCTGCGGACATCCAGCGGGGCGGGAAAGTTTGCAGCCTATCAATACATTAGGCATCATGGTCATATCTCAATCTCGTCGCCGCCGAATTTCAAACAAGCATGTCTTGGCAGCCTTGCGAACAGACTCATCTGGATGCTTGAGCAATGGCTCAACCGCAGCAACATCTGCTGCCGCCCCGACTACAAAAAGGCAGGTGAGCGCATTCTCAACCCGGCTGGCATCATCATGCTGTAATGTGGCGCAACACGCGCTATGCAAAAGCTCGCAACCATTCTCGTAAGCCGCGACATACCCGGCAATACGTTCTCGCACCCAGCCCTGGCGTAAATGAACGTGGTCTGGCTCGCTGCAACTATACGGCTGACGAGCCAACAAAATCTCAATCCAACCTAACTGCTCTGTCTTTTGCATGGTGCGAATGATGCCTAACAGATAATGGACGGCCGGTTTTGTAGCCTATCAGGTTTCATAAAAGCGAGGTTGTGCCTGGCGTAAATGATTGTCCAGTCTGTTTTTCCTGCGCGTGGTGACGGCGGATTTCCGTCCAGCGGCATTTTCAGATGCCAAAATATCAGGCACGAACCGGCGGATGGCTGGCACAGGTCGCCAAACACCCTGCACAGGTCGGCGGACAGGCTGCACAAGTCGGCGGACAGGCTGCACAACTCAAAAAACACCCTGCACAGGTCGGAAATCGCACTGCACAAGTCGGTGGACACCCTGCACCGGTTGGCGAACCGGCGGCACAGGTCGGCGGCTGGCCTGCACGGAACGCCGGCCCCGGCGCACAGCCCTCAAACCCGGCCAATCCTCAATCCGCGTCCTGCCGCGCAGAAAGCTAAACCCTGCCGGAAGGATGATTCCGCCCGTGCCGGCGGACTGACAGCGCCAACCGGCGTTGGCTCCAGGCTGGCGGGTCAGGAAAGTTTGCAGCCTGGGCTGCTGTTAGCCCGCAGCAATTTAATCCTCATCACTTGGTTTCTGAGTTATCCGGCGATTTGTGATTCGATAAACTGGCGGAGAAGCTGACGGAGAAATCAACAACAACTCAGCCAACTCACGCTCTGCCATGCTCCACGCTTCGTTTAGCGTCATAATCCCAAGCTGCCTGCCAGTCTTATCAACGACACGCACATTCCGCAAAGCATCAACAATATCTTTGCAGCTGGGAGGTAACAAACTGTCTCTTCTCATAAGCGTGTAAAGTGGCCTATCAGGTTTTACCAAAGCGAGGTTGTGCCTGACGCAAATGGTTGTCCAGCCCGTTTACAATTTCCCCTTCGTGCTGGGCAATTGGCCGGCGATGCGCGGGTCATGCTGGCGCGCGGCATCCACGGCGCGCGCAAACGCCTTGAACAGCGCTTCGACAATGTGGTGCGGCTCGTCGCCGTAAAGCAGTTCCAAATGCAGGTTGCACCGCGCCTCGTTGGTAAACCCCTGGAAAAATTCCCGCGCCAGGCCGAAACGGAACGTGCTCGACATGTCCTGATTTTTTTCCGCGTCGGAAATCTGCTTCGGCGAAAACTTGTTTAGTCCGCGCCAGACGAGATAGGGCCGGCCGCTGAAATCCACCACGCAGCGCGCGAGACATTCGTCCATCGGCACATACGCCTCGCCGGTGAACGGATTGCGCGGATCAAAGCCGTGGCCGTAGCGGCGGATGCCGCGCTTGTCGCCCAGCGCGAGCGCCACTGCCTGACCGAGCGCGATGCCGCAATCCTCGACCGTGTGATGCGCATCCACGGCCAAATCGCCGTCGCAGTGCAAATCCAAATCCACCGTCGCGTGCTTGGCAAACAGCGTGAGCATGTGGTCGAAAAAGGGGATGCCGGTGTTGATGGAGGATTTGCCTTTGCCGTCGAGGTTGAGCCGGATGGAAATTTTGGTTTCCAGCGTGTGCCGTTTGATTTGAGACTGCCGTTGTTTCATCGCGGAAATTAAACCAGAGCGGCGGCGGAAAGACCAAGCGGAATTGCTGTTTCGATTTGGACTGCGGCGACACGTCGCCGCTTTTCAACTGGGAGACCTGTCTCCCAGTTCCAAAGCGTGGACGTGTCCGCGCACTCCAAATCCGCAAGTTGCCGGAATTGCGCAGTCAGTAAAGCGGCTTCGCCAGCGGATTGAATTCCTCGCCGAGCTTGCCCTTGAGCCGGTTGATCTGCTTCTGGATTTCGCCGGGGGTGATGGAAACTTTCTGCGCGGCCTGAAACCATTCAATCGCGTGCGGCAGGTTGCCGGCGTCCTCTTCCAGCTTGGCGAGATGCGTGGTGAGCTGCTCCATGATGAAGCGATTGTCTTTTTGCGCCTCCGGGTCGAGCGTGGGATAAATCTTGAGCCACAGGCGGACGCCTTGTTCCCAAACATTCCGCGCGCGGTCGCGGTCGTGATAGCTTTCGTAATAAAGCCGGCCCAGCTCAAACAAGATGTCATAGCTGTCGGGGCAGTTGCGCAGACCTTCGTGCAGGACGGCGTCGGCTTCTTTGGCATTGTTCATGCGCATCCGCAGCCAGAAGGCGGTGACGGTGTAGGTCTGGACATTGTCGGGATCAAGGTCGGCGGAAAGTTTCAGCCACGGCAAAATTTCGCGGACATTCTCGCTGCCGCTCAAATCATCATTCGCGCCGCCTTCGTCCAAATGCGTGTGCCGGTCGGGGAAAAAATTCCGGCCAAAGGCGTCAATCCAGTTGCGCGTCGGGCCGAGAAAACCATGTTCGTCGCCGTGATTTTTATCGTTGACCGCGCCGGTGTCCGCCGCCATGTGCGTGGTCTGAAAGGCGGCGTTGTCATCAAACATCGTCGGGTAATAGCCGCTGTGATAATACTCGTCGGCCTTGACGTAAAACTGATTTGCAAACATCCGGCGGCTGTCGCCGAGCACGACGTTGAAAATGTCGCCTTTGGCACGGCTGCCGCGCCAGGCTTGAAACTGCGGCTGCAAATGCGCGGCCAGGCCGAAACAGGAAACGAGTAGCGCGAGCAGCAGCAGAACAAATGGGCGCGGCGAATTCATTTTTCAATTTACCGCTTTGCGACGGAACACCAAGCAGGCGCCGGTGAGAAAAATCGCGATGTAGCCGAGCGCATACAGCAGGGCGAGCGAAAAATACAGCCACGGAATCAGCGGCCAGTTGTGGATGACGAGATCGCGCACGTCGAACAATTCCAGGTGTGGAATGGCAAAATAAATGGAATAAACAATCGTGCGGATGGGTTCGTGCAACGTCAGCGCGACCTGATCCAGGTGCCGGCCGACGAACAAAATGCCGCCGACAATCACGAAGAGGATGGTGGAATTGGACGACGGCGCGGCGAACACGAGCGAGCCGAGCAGCGTCATGGCCACGACAATGCCGAGCATGAACCAGTGCAGCGTGGCTGCTTGAAAATAATTCAGCAGCGGCCATTGATGCTCGCGGCTGGCGGCAAGCGCGCCGAAGAAAATGTAAAAACACAGCAGTGTCAAACCGCAGGCGAGCCAGCAGCCGAGAAATTTTCCGATGATGAGCTGCGGCCGCGTGAGCGGTTTGGCCAGCAACGGCAGCAGCGTGCGGTTCTCGCGTTCCGCCGGGATCTGCCGCGCGGTGGTGGTGATGGCGATGACGAGCGAGGAAAGCCAGACCAGCAGCAGGCAGATTTCCTTGAGGTAGCGGACGATTTTGGCGTCGTTGAAAATATTGACCGACGCCATGACCAGGCAGATCAAAATGGTGACGATGAACAGGACGTAAAAATCCTTGCGGCGGTAAAGCTCCTTGATGACGATGCCGGCGACGGCAAAAATATTCTTCATGGCGTGGCGGGCGTTGAGTAACCGATGATTTCGAGGAAGGCTTCTTCGAGATTCGCGTGTTTGCCGACGATGTCACTGACGCGACCGATGGCCTTGAGTTCGCCCTGATGAATGATGGCCACGCGGTCGCAGACGGATTGGACCTCGCCCAGTTCGTGCGACGAGAAGAAAACCGTTTTGCCCTCGTTCTTGAGGCGTTGGATGATTTCGCGGACTTTCATGCGGCCCAGCGGGTCGAGGCCGCTGGTCGGTTCGTCGAGCACGAGCAAATCGGGATTGTTGATGAGCGCCTGCGCCAGGCCGACGCGCTGCTGCATGCCTTTGGAATAGGATTTGATCGGCCGCTTGGCGGCGTGTTCGAGTTCGACCAGTTTCAAAAGTTCTGGAATGCGTTTGTCCATTTCCGCGCGGGACAGTCCAAAAATTTTCGCGTAGAACCGGAGCAATTCTTCGGCGGTCAAAAATTTGTAGTAATACGTCAGCTCCGGCAGATAGCCGATGCGCTGGCGGGCGATGGGTTGGCGGACATCAATCCCGAACAGATACGCCGCGCCGCTGGTCGGCGGCACAAAGCCGAGCAGGACGTTCATGGTGGTGGTCTTGCCCGCGCCGTTCGGGCCGAGAAAACCGAAGACCTCGCCGGCGCCGACTTCGAGGTCGAGGCCGGCCAGCGCGACCTTGGTGGCCTGGCGCATTTCGCGGCTGCGATATTCCACGCGCAATTTTTCCGTCCGCAAAATGGCGGTCATGTCTGGCCTGAAAGTTTGTTCACGGCGGATTTCGTAACGGAAATGAAACGGCGAGTCAACCACCGCGTTGCGAAAACCAACAAAAAGGCGCAAGGCGGTCTGGCCTTGCGCCGTGAAACGGGCGGGGAATCGTCATTGCTGGATGTGTGCCGGCGTGACGGTGTTGCCCAGCGAACATTGGGCGGACGGGCTGGCACCCACCGGATTCACGGTGTAATTGCCGCCGGCAGGACAGGATGGAATACTCTGTGTTGAATTCAATTTGATGTAAGGCGTGAGGTCATCCGGGAAGGTCACGTTGTCATTGACGCGCTTGTTTTTTTCGATGGCGAACTGCTGCGCGGCCGAATCCAGCTCGCGCAGATTGTTGATGCAGGCATTCGCCTGTGAATTGGCACGGGCTCGCACATAGTTGGGAATCGCGATGGCCGCCAGCAAGCCGATGATGGCGATCACGATCATTATCTCTACTAAGGTGAACCCTCCCAAACCGACTTTTGTCCGGGTGGTTTTCATTTTTTTGGCGCGGCGTGAACCACCAACAGGCGGGTTATTATATATTTATTATGATGACACTGGCGTTCACAAATTGCCTGTTGGAACCGCAGTTTTTGGAGAAGCACTTCCGATGCCACGACTAAACCGCCTTCTCCAAAAAAACACCCCGGAGCTTGCGCGCCGGGGTGGTTTGAGTCAGGTCGAAATTACGGGAGATAGTGACCAGGCGTCACCGTGTTGTTCAAGCTGCAGGACGGCGAGGTGCCGACGGTATTGCAACTGTAGTTGCCGCCGGCCGGACAGCCGGGAATGGAGCTCTGCGAATTCAGCTTGATGTAGGGCGTCAAGTCGTTCGGGAAGCTGATGGTGTTGCCGGTGGTCCGGTGTTGTTCCAGCGCGAACTGGTTGGCCGCCGCGTCAATCTGGCGGAGGTTGTTGATGCAGGCATTGGCCTGCGAGGTGGCGCGCGCCTTCACGAAGTTCGGGATGGCGATCGCAGCGAGGAGGCCGATGATGGCCACGACGATCATGATTTCCACCAGCGTGAAGCCGGCTTTGCGGAGGTTCTTGGTCTGTTTCATTTTGTTTTTGCTTTCTTTTAATGTCCTGGTGGAACAATGCGGCAGGCGGGTTTAGATAATTACAACTTTGTTCACTTTATTGCCTGTCGCAACCACGACGAGTGGTATTTAGCACGCCGGATGCCAAAGTCCAGAATTTATATTCATAATTCCCAAAATTGTAAAACCCCCTTGGAAATCCCCTGAAAAACCGCTGGTTTTGACACATGTTATGAGGCCAGATTCCCAATTTACGGCTCGCAATCCCGCCCGGCGTCTGGAAACGGGACAGTGTCCCGCCGGCTAGGACATTTGACAGGCAGAATTTGCAACCCAAAGCTTTAAATCCATTGTGCTGTCGCGCAATTGAGCACCCTGTGTCCCGTCAGTTCCATATCGGCTTTTGCGCGGCGGCACTTCAGAAAAAGTTCGCGTCGCCCGGAAACTGAGAATTGCGCATTGCAATTGAAATGCAATTGCAGTCATATGCACGGTCGGCAATTCAAAGACGGTCGGCAATTCAAAGTTTCTTTACCGCCGCCCGCAGGATTTTCAATGCCTCGGGCAATTTATAATGCCGCTTCAAACCGGAATCACCGAGCGCGCCGGCGGGCACCCGCGCGATGAATTCAGGAAAACTCCGCTCCACCCGGTCGCGCAGCAGCTTCTGGCCCGGCTTGGAAGCCCAGAAATCGTCCTCGATTTTGTTCAGCGCGATGCCCGCTTCTTCGCCGGTCATGTTTTCGCGCTTGGCCAGCGCCCAGATCAATTCCGGGTCGCCCGGCAGGCTCACCGGGAACGGCACAAATTTCAAGGTCACCTCCGGCTCGCCGTCGCCGTCCGCCGCACGCGGGCGCACAGGAATCTGGCTGTGGAACTGTGTGCCGTCCGGCAGCGAAACATCCACCGTCAGCCCCTTGCCGTTTTCCGCCGGTTCAATGTCCAGATCCGCCTCGCCGAAACCGGCGATGAGCTGTTCCTTCACTTCTTCCAGCGTTTTCGGCTCCAAATCCGGCAGCTCGATGCGTTCGCAAAATTTTTCAAACGACTGGACGCGGTTCTTGGCCCGCAGTTCGGCCTCGCAGGCGGAATAAATCTGCTCGGCGAATACGGGGTCGGGCGCCACCTTGGGCAGGATGATTTTGAGCAGTTGGAGCAGTTGCGCCTGCTCGTCGTGTTTGGACTTGGCGGGTTTCTTGGCTTTCATGTTTGTAAATATTTCGTTGTGTGCCGGGTTGCCGGGCCTTGCCGGGCGCTCTGGTTGCTGAACTTTGATTTCATCGGCAGTCGTTTGCCGGCGGCGCTGGCCGTTCAAAAACGGGCCGATGGTTTAACGAAGTCGCCGCGCAGTGTAAAATGGAATCGGAAATTTTTTTCCACGATCTGCGAGTTGAAGCTGGCAAACTTTGACTTGATGAAAATCAAATTAGCCGGCGGCGGGCTGAACAATGAAACGATCAGATTTTTTGGCGCGTGATCCGGTCCGGACTGCGGGCGCGGCTGATGGCCGTGTCGTAGGTGATGGCGCATTTGCAGTAAAGGTCGTAAAGCTGATTGTCCATCAGCACCATGCCTTCTTTGCGGCCCATTTGGATGGCGTTTTCCAGATGGTGAAACTGATTTTCCCGAATCAGGTTCCGCACCGCGCCGGTGGCCACGAGCAGTTCGTAGGCGAGCACTCGCCGCGTGCGGTCGGCGGACGGCAACAAATCCTGCGCGATGATTCCTTGCAGCGCGTTGGAGAGCTGCAAAATAATCTGCTTCTGCGCGCTGCCTTCAAACACGCCGATGATGCGCTCCAGCGCGTGCGACACATTGGGCGAATGCATCGTGGCCAGCACGAGATGACCGGTTTCCGCCGCCGTCAGCGCGGTGGAAATCGCCTCGTGATCGCGCATTTCGCCGACCACAATCACGTCCGGGTCCTGCCGCAGCACGTGGATCAGCGCGCGATTGAACGAGCGCACGTCCGTCAGCACTTCCTGCTGCACCACGATGGCGCGCTTGTTTTCGTGGACGAATTCAATCGGATCCTCAATCGTCACAATCTTGCAGCGGCGCTCGTTGTTGATGAGGTCCACGAGATAATTCAACGTCGTGGTTTTGCCCGCGCCGGTCGGCCCGGTGATCAGCAGCAGGCCGTTGGGCTTGCGCGCCAGTTCATCCAGTTTTTCCGGCAAACCCAGTTCCGCGCGCGCCGCCACCTTCTCGCCGCAAAAACGGAAGCTCATTTCGGGATGATTGTTGCGCCGGTAAAATGTCGCGCGCACGCGGCCAGCCACGCTGTGCAAAATGGAAATGCACAGCTCCCATTCCTGCTCGAATTTTTTCCGCTGCGGCTCGTTCATCAGGCTGTCGGCCATCGCGGTGATTTCCTCCTCGGTCAGCGCGTCTTCGTCGGCAATGATGATTTCGCCGTTCACGCGGAACGCCGGCGGCACGCCCGCCACCAGATGCAAATCCGACGCGTCAAATTCATTCACCGCCGACAGCAGCCGGTTCAAAGTTTCAGGGTTCATCGTTTAAAAAGTCCTCGCAATTTGCCGCGCAACCGCGCCAGCGGGCCGGCTTGGGAAATCCCGAGCAGCGCCTTGTCCGCCTCATCGCATTGCGAATTCAACTGCCGTGCCTGCGTGAAGGATATTTCCGCCGCGCCGACCAGGCCGATCGCCTGCTGGCAATGACCCTGCTCGAGCCATAATAAAAAATTCCCGGGATTCAATTCCACGGCCTGCTGAATTTGCTTCAGCGCCAGGGCGAATTGTTGGTAGAAAAACCGGATGCGCGCCGCGAGCCAGGAAATAAACCAGTCGCGCGGTGCCAGCAGCAGCGCTTTTTCAAAACAGTAATCGGCCCGTGTTTCCTGGCGCGCGAGCAGCACGTCGCCGCGCGCCAGCCAGACGTAAGGCGTGTCGCCGCGCTCCTCGATGGAAGCATCGGAAAACGCCAGCGCGCCCTGCAAATCGCCGCTGCGGCCGAGCGCGACGGCTTTGGCCGCGAGCAGTTCCGGCTCGTTCGGAAAGCGTTCCAGCGCCTTGTCCGCCCACAGCTTGGCCTCGCGATATTCGCCCAGCTCGATCAGCATCCGCACTTGTCCGGTCCAGGCGACGACATTTTTGGGATTGTATTCCAAGACTTTCGAGTAAGCGCGCAAGCCCGGCTCGAAGTTGCCGGTTTCAAACGCCGTGCGCGCCTCGGCCAGATAATAGGCCTCGTCTTTGACCAGCGCCTTCGGCTGCGGCTCCAACTGGTTGTCGGAGCCGTCCGCGAATTCCAGATTGACGAAACGGCTCATGGTAAAATTTGTTTCCGCCAAAACCAGCGGTGCATCGGCCGGCCGAAAAAATTGGCCTCGGCCACGTCGGACAGCCCGAACAGCGCGCTGCTAATCCGGGCTTCACCGACATCGCCATGCCCGCTTATACCAAGATTCGGCCAGATGAACCAGTGGTTTTCCGGCACCTTCAATTCGCCGGCCGACGGCATATGCGGCAGGTTCGTTTGCCAGATGCCGTTCACCGAAAATAAATTGTTGGAAAAAGTCACCTGGTCGCCCGGCAGCGCCAGCACCGGTCCCAGGCTTAGGCCATTTTGCAACACGACCCACCCGCCATGATAATTATTGCCCACATTGTTCTCATCGAAAGTGTAGGCCACCCAGTCGCCGCGCCGGACATTGCGCGTTTGAAAACTGCGTTGCACGACGATGACGTGGCCGTGAATGCGCAAGGGCGTGAGCCAGTGCCGCTGCATGAAACTCTGCGCCGGCAGGTAAAGAAACAACCCGATGGCCAGCAGCATCAGCAGCGTGAACCCCAGCCGCGCGCGGAACGGCTCGCCTACCAGGAGCGGATTGCAGTAATAAACAAAGCCGGTGCAATGCAGCGAGATCAGCAGGCCGAACGCGAGGTTGGCGGCCGGATAACCCAGCCAGACGATGAAAATCAAAAGCAGCGTTGCGCTGCCGGCCAAGGCCGCCTGACCCCAGAGCCACGGCCCGCGCAGCCAGACCGCCAGGCCGGGCACAAAAAAACCGGCGATGAGTTCGCCGATTTTCATGGTGCGCGGCAGCTTCATCCGGTCCAGCGCCATGCGTCGGCGCAAGGCGTCGCCCAGATAAAAAATTACTGAATACCACCTCGCTCGCGGCGGGTAATACGTCGAAGCTTCTTCTGGAAGGTGCGGTTTCGCCATGCGTCCAAACAGGTTCGTTTGGTTAAAAAACCAAATCAATGCCGCTGGTCAATGCGATATTGCACCAGTTCTTCCGGCTCGTAAAACTCGCTCGTCTGCTGCTGCGATTTCATTTCGCCGACAATCTCCTCGAAAATTTTCACGGCCGCCAGACAGCCTTTGCCTTTGTAGCCTTTGACGTGCAGCTCGACCTCGCCGGTCTTGCCGATGGTGATTTCAAATTCGCGCTGGGGCATAAAGTTTTAAAATGAACTCAAATACATTTTCTCAGGTTCTGTTTTCATCCTTGGTCTTCGGGTAAAAGTATCGCTCGTGAGTTACCAAGTCTTCCGGGGTTCCGGCGACCTCAAGCGTTTCGCCGTTGATAAGCGTAATAATGGAAGAAACCTCTTCCACTCCACAGGCCGCAAGTTCGATCTTCACAATGTGATCCGCATTGAGAAAAACCACGTTCTCGTGATTTCCTTGCAGATCGCGACAAAACACCTTGACGAATTTTAGCATTGGCTGGGCGCTCATGTTGGATGCCTCCCGTGCTTAGTTTTCCCAGTGCCGGACTTTCAGCCGGATGGAGCGGTCTTCGTTCACCTCTTCTTCGACCACGTTAAAACCGCGCGACCGCATTTCGTCCATCAGCTTTTGATAAACGTATTGCTGCACGACCGCCTGGCTCAATTCCTCGCCGAGCGCCCGCAATTCCTCATTGCTCTGGCCATTGCCGGTCACGCATAAAGATGCCTTGCCGCGCGCGTCGCGGGAAAATGTCACCGTCACGCCTTCGCGCGACACGGCGATGCGCTGGTCGCGGCCCAACTGGTTCGTGACGACCTCGCTGCGCTCAATCTCCAGTTGCACCGCGCCGCCGTCCTTGCGCACGGCCTCGCCGGGACGCTGGTTGTTGACTTCGGCCGCGACCTGATAGCCCAGCGAAGCCGCCGCCGCCACCACCGCCGCGCTGAAAGCCGGCCACGCCATGATGACCACCGGCGTTAAAATGCAAACTGCGCTCATGATTTTTTGAAAGTTGATTTCGTTATCAGTTTTGACCGGGCTTTCGTCTTTTCGTCACGCGACAAAGGTGAAGATTTATAGCGGTTACGCCGATCCGCGCGAATTTGCCTGAATTCACGGAGAAGGAAGGCTGCCAGCAGCAACATCAAACCGGGCAAGGCGTATTCCAATTGAAACCCCAGCGGCACGTCCTTCAGCAGCAGGATTGCCCCGGTAAGCATGAGGATGGTAACAAAGAAAATCGGCGCAAACCGGCGGTCTTTGAAATAATCAAACATAAGGTTGCCCAAATTCATTGTTTTATCGTGTCGCACGGGAACCACGTTGGCCACACCGATGACCTTCCAGAATGGTTGGACTTTTTTTGAAATTTGAATGGGCTGCTAGTTTGGTCTGCGCTTTGATTATTTCATCCCTCGACAAAGGCTTGGATACATACCCGTCACGCATCCGCGCCAACACACGGCGTATGCGGCGGATCAGCCAGCAGCAAAAAATCACCACCGCGCCCGCGAGAAAGAAAACCGCATAATCATCCAAGCCCAGAGCACAGATGAGCCAGCAAGCGGCCACACCCAACGCCAACAGGGCAAAAAGCACCAGCAGCGCGTAAAAGAAAGTGGCCAGGGGATTTCGTTCCCGATAAATCTCCGCCAGGCTTGTCCAAAAATAAAAATTCATCTTGGTAATCGAATTTACAATTCCATCCGGCGCACGGTGCTGGCCTTTTGCAAGTCGCGCGGCACGCTGGCGTTGCGGGCGCGGCCTTCGGCCCAGTTGCGCAGGCGGTTGATCTGCTCGTCCATCGTCTTGGCCAGCGGCACCGTTTGCGCCAGCGTCGCCAGCACAGATTCGGTGGTGATTTCCTGGCTTGAATAAAAGGCGTCGTAAAGCGCGCTGTTGATGGCTTCCTCGATTTCCGCGCCGCTGCAATCCTTGCTCGCGTCCGCCAGCGCGAGCGTGTCAAATTGTTCCGCATCCCGACCGCGACGATTGATATGAATGCGGAAAATATCCCGCCGCTCGTCCCGGCTCGGCAAATCCACAAAAAAGATTTCGTCCAACCGGCCTTTGCGCAGCAACTCCGGCGGCAATTGGGAAATGTCATTGGCCGTGGCCACCACAAACACCGGCGCAGTTTTTTCCGAAAGCCAGGTCAAAAAAGTTCCGAACACACGCGCCGTCGTGCCGCCGTCCGTTGCGCCGGAGCCTTGCGAGCCGGCGAACGCCTTGTCAATTTCGTCCACCCACAAAATCGCCGGCGCCACGGATTCCGCCACGGCAATGGCGCGACGCACATTTTCTTCCGACGAACCCACGAGACTGCCGAACATCCGGCCCATGTCGAACCGCAGCAGCGGCAGTTGCCACTGATTCGACACCGCTTTCGCGCACAAGCTTTTGCCGCAGCCTTGAACGCCGAGCATCAAAATACCTTTTGGTGCCGGCAGACCAAAAGCCCGCGCTTCTTTCGTGAACGCCGCCGCGCGCTTGTCCAGCCAGTCCTTCAAAACCGACAGTCCACCGATGTTGGAGAAGCTGTCTTCCGTCGTGTAATATTCCAGCAATCCGCTTTTGCGGATGATCTGCTGCTTCTCGGCAAAAACTTCGTTCACATCATCGCCGCTCAACCGCTCGTCCTTGACGATGATTTTGGCAAAAACATTTTCCGCTTCGCCCAGCGTCAGACCCAACGCCGCCGACAGCAGTCGTTCGCGCCCGGCATCG
>CAJAQO010000124.1 GCA_903944085.1 uncultured Verrucomicrobia subdivision 3 bacterium | reverse complement strand
TGCTGCTTCTCGGCAAAAACTTCGTTCACATCATCGCCGCTCAACCGCTCGTCCTTGACGATGATTTTGGCAAAAACATTTTCCGCTTCGCCCAGCGTCAGACCCAACGCCGCCGACAGCAGTCGTTCGCGCCCGGCATCGTCGAGATCAATTTTCACCTGCTTGAACTGCGCAACATCCGCGATGATTTTTTCGAGCAGCTCGGCCAAGTCCTCGCGCGACGGCAGCGGATAATTCAGCACGGTGATTTCCTTTTCCAGCTCCGGCGGAATTTCCATCATCGGCGAGATCAGGATGATGGTTTTGAAACTGTTTTTCAGGTGCAGCGCGATTTCCTTGAGCTTGCGGACGATGGCGAAATTGTTTTTTGTCAGGAACGGATGAAAATCCTTGAAAATATAAATCGCCGGCTCGACCTGCTCGATGACCTGGTCCAGCGCCATCAGCGGATCTTTGGTGGCCGCGCTACGGTTTTTGTGCGACTGGATGGACGTGCCGGCGGGCACGATGCCGGTGCTGTAGCTCCACTCGAAAACTTTCTTCTGCCGTTTCTTGGCGATCTCCACGATCACGTTTTGCACGCGCATTTCCTCGCTGGAAATGACGTAAAGGATCGGGTAGCGCGCCCGGATCAGCGTTTCGAGTTCAGTTTGGAAGTTCATTTTTAAAGGTTTTTTTCCGCGTGGCACGCCGGCTCATGGCTTCATCCGCCGGATTTAATTCCGCCAACACCGCCGCCATCGTCGGCGTAATGTTGTGCGCGAAAATTTTACCGTCGGGCAAAATCAATATTTCGCAGACTGCTTTTTCGGCGGAGGATGTTGCGCGCCGGCGGTTGGTCTGGCGGTTCATGGTATTAAATTTAATCCCAATTCAGTTGCCAGTCCAAAGGCAAACTGGTTTTCCGACACGGACAAGGAATTTTTAAATTCACCGTGCCGGCGCGCGTGCCATGCCGGCCAAAATCCCGCGCGCAAGTTCACTTTCACGCCGGGCAGATTGGCCGCGAGCCATGCCGCCACCGGACGCCAGCAGCACTCGACATGGCCGGGCATGAGCAGATGGCGGACAATCAATTCGCTGTGCGTGTCCGCCCAAAGCAAATTTTCTTGAACCACTCGGACGTAATCGGAAACTTTCGCCAACCGTTGCGCGCAGGCGTCGTTGCCAAATTTGAAATCCGCCAGCCACACGTCAAACATGCCGTCGAGCAGTTCCCGCGCCTGCGTCCTGCCGTGCGCGTTGGTTTTCCAAATCAATTTCGCCGAGGCCGGCAACAACGAAACGAATTCCAGCGCGCTCGGCAGATGAATTGTCGGTTCACCGCCGAGCACCATGATTGTGCGCGCACCGTTCTGCAATGCCAGCTTTGCGCGCTCAGCCATTTGGAAGGAATCGAAGCCGAGGCCGGCGCGTGCATTCCAGCTTTCCTTGCCGGTGATGCAAAAATCACACCGCAGATCGCAACCACTCAACGCGACGGAAAAGGTCGGCATCAATTCCAACTCATCGGAGACTTCCACCTGCGCGGAAAAAAAACGCGCCTCCGCGCCGGCGTGGCACAAGCCGGTTTCGCCCGCGAGCCGGTTCACGCCGCAGTCGTGCGCGCACAGCCGGCAATCCGCGAGCGCGGCACGCGCAAGTCGGGCGCGTTCGCGCGCCAGCGCCGGACGATTTCGCGTCGCGCGGAAGATTTTTTCTGGCGGCGCACAAATCATAATTCAAGCCGGCTTATCCGCTCCGAGTGCGCGACACGGCTGGCGCGGCTCATCAGCCATTTGTGTTTGAGCCAGAGATACAGCCAGCCGGCCAAACCGCCCGCCGACATGATGATCGCCGTCACCAGCCCGGCGGTAAAAAACATGATCAAAAAACTGACGGCGCTCGCGACCAAAACCAGTTTCCATACGGTCATTTCGCCAAATGGCAGGATCGTAATATTTTCGCGTCCGCACAGAAAACCCCAGCCGATGAGCAGGCCGAACATCATTGGCGCGGCGCCCACGAGCGGCATTGGACTGGAAAATTGCAACAACACTTTGGCGAGGCCGGCACCCACTGCCGCCACGAGGCAATAAAACCAGAATTGGCCGCGCGACCAGTGGCGTTCGAGCAGGCCGCCGAGCATCACCAGCGCGATTCCGTTCATCAGAAAATCCAGGATTCCAGCCGGCAACAGAGCATAAGTCACCAGCCGCCAGATTTGGCCGCTCCACAATTTTGGCCCGCTCAACGGCAGCCAGCCGTAAAGATCAAAGGCGTGAGTCATTGTTCCGATCACTGCCAGCAAATAAATGGCCGTCAATAATGCCAGCGAAAAACGCACGCCGGGCGTGAGCGCCGCGAGAAAACGTTGCCAAAAAATCTTCATGCTTCAGCCGCCAAACAAGTTTTTCCACCATGAGCGCGCCGGTGGCGGCGGCAGCTGCGCGGCGGATTTTTTCAGGCGTTCGGCGATTTCCGGCGGCACGCTCGTATGCGCGGCGTCGAACCGCAGCAGTTCGTCGGAGTTGGAGAATTCCCTGGCCGCGTGCGCGTGCGCCGTTTGTTCGGCAACGTGCTCTTGTTTCTGCGAAAGTTTGGAATGCTGTTTCATGGGGCGATCTCCTCAAGCGGTTTTCTCAAAATGCGCGGCAAAAGCTTTGCGGGCACGGTGTAATTTCCCGCGCACGGCGTCGGCGGACTGGTCGACGAGCGCGGCGATTTCCTCGTAGCTCAACTCCTCGTCCGCGACGAGCAGCAGCAGCAGCCGGTATTCGTCGGACAGGGCGTCGAGCGTCTGCTGGATGCGCTGGCCGAGCTCCTTGGTTTCCAGCACGCGCAACGGCGAATCGGTCTTGGCCGGGGAAGTTTCCCAGACGGCATCCTCGGAATTGGCGTGGATATTCCGGTTGTGCCAGGACTGGCAGAGGTTCTGGCAATGGTTGATGGCAATCCGGTAAAGCCAGGTGCGGATCGATGCTTCGCCGCGAAATTGATCCAGTCGGCGGAAAGCTTTCAAAAAAACATCATGCGTGGCGTCCTCGGCCTTTTGCGGATCGCCGAGAAAACGCAGCGCGAGATAATAAATCGCGCGGTTGTGCTCGTCGTAA
Source organism: uncultured Verrucomicrobia subdivision 3 bacterium (assembly GCA_903944085.1). Classification (GTDB taxonomy): domain Bacteria; phylum Verrucomicrobiota; class Verrucomicrobiia; order Limisphaerales; family UBA11358; genus UBA11358. The sequence continues at coordinate 31,261 of CAJAQO010000124.1, read as the reverse complement.
AGCGCGGCAAACTCCGCCGCCGTCCAGTGGGACGCGACGTCCGCTGCAATCTTTTGCCCGGCAACCGGTTGGTTCATGAGGATGTTCACTGGCGATTAGACCGGGTTGCTGCCGAAATGTCACGCCGCGTTTGGGCCGCCGCCAGTCCGCTGCCGGTTCACCTCATAAAGAAACACCGCCGCCGCCGCGCTGACATTGAGCGAATCCACCTCATTCGCCATCGGAATCGCCACCGCTTCATCGCACGCGGCCAAAACGGCCGGGGAAATTCCCTGGCCTTCGCTGCCGAAGACGATGCAGCAGTCGCCGGTAAAATCCGCCTGCGACAAAACTTTTTTATCCGTGTGCGGATGCGCGGCGAAGCACCGGATGCCGCGCGCGCTCAACTCGCGCAAGGTTTGCGCCAGAGTTTCGGCTGGCCGAGTTTCAAGAGGCCCTGATTGTTTTTTTATTTGGGCTTCGTGGAATTCAGCTCGCCGCTGGTTGAGTTCCAGCACGGGCAGCTTGAAGATCGCGCCCATCGAATTGCGGACGGAGCGGCGCAGGAACGGGCTGCTGCAGGTTTCGCCCGCGATGAGTGCCGACACGCCGAACGCCACGCAGTTGCGCACCAGCACGCCGATGTTTTCCGCGTTGGACAAACCGTCCATGGCCGCAAAAAAATACGGACGCGGGCTGCCGGCGAGAATTTTTTCCAGCGACCGCAGTTCCGGAATTTTGCCGATGGCCAGCACGCCTTGGTAAATTTCAAAGCCCACGAGTTCGTCCATCACCGGCCGTTCGCAGACGAAAACGGCGATGTCTTTTTCCGGTCGCGCCCGCAGCTTGGGCTCGAACTCGGCCAGTCGCGCTTCCAGCAGCAACACGGAGACGACGGTGAACTCGCTGTCCAGCAGGCGGTGCAAAACTTTGTCGCCTTCGACGATGAAAATGCCCAGCTTGGCGTGTTCGGCGGAACGCTTGAGCGAGCGATAGGGCGCCAGTTCCGGCCGTTCGAGCGAGGAAATTTTTTGGAGGTGAATCATCGGCACTGGCGGAATTTGCGCGGCCCGCGTTGGCCGGCCAGGATTGGTTGGATTGGGTTGCGCATGGATCAGCCGTGGATTGATGCTTGAATTTTTCGCAAATCTGCTGGCACAAGCCGCAACGGGCAATAAATTTAGTTTAAGCAGAACCGGCAGCGAAACACAAGCAAACGAGTTGATCGCGGCTGATCGCAGGGTCGGCGCTTGGGCAGTGTCCTAATCCTAATCGTCATCGTAATCTTAATTCGCTTTAAACCACGATTACGATTAAGAACAAGATTAAGATTAGGAAAGCACCGGCGCTTGGCGGCAGTTGCCAAAATAAAATCCTCTGGCATCCTCTGCGCATGAAATCATTTTTGGTGGCAATCTGGATGTTGATTTCGCTGCTTACCGCTGCGCAGGCGCAACAGGAGGCGGATGAAAAATACATCGCCATTTACGGCGTCGTGCAGCAGGCCGAGAATCTGGCCACCACCGGCGAGCCGTCGCAGGCGCTGACCAGTCTCACGGAGGCGCAGGCGCAGTTGCAACGTTTTCAGCAACATTATCCGGCCTGGAATCCGGGCATCATCAATTACCGGCTGGACGATCTGGCCAAAAAAATTGCCGGGCTGAAGGCGCAACTCGCCGCCGTGAACGCGCCCGTGTCGCCGGCGACCACGACCAATGGCGCGGTCGTGGCGGAGGCTGTCAAGTCGCCGTCGCCGGAGGAGAATTTGCGGGCGGAACTCGCCGCCGTGCAGTCGGAAAACCAAACTTTGCAGGCGAAGCTGAAAGAGGCGCTGTCGGTGCAGCCGGCGGCAGTTGACGCCGGCGAACTGGCCCGCGCACAGGAGCAAATCCGGTCGCTGATGAAAGAAAATGATTTATTGAAAGCCGCCCAGCCGGCTGCCTCGGGAAAGAATTCCGGCTTGGACACGAATGGCATTTCCGGCCTGCACCGGCAATTGGCCGAGGCTTTCAAAAAATATGCGGATGAACATTCCCGCGCGGAAAAGCTCGTCGCGGAAAACGCCGCCTTGCAGCGCAATCTGCGGCGGGCCGGCGGGCAGGACGCGACGGCGCTGGATTTGTTGCAGAGTGAAAACGGACGGCTGAAAGCCCAGTTGGCGGCGTTGCAGTCGGCAGGGAACGACGCGGCGGCGGCGGCAGAGCTGACCGCCAAGCTGAAGGCGGCGCGGACGCAGATTGCCTCGCTGCAAACGGAGGTTGCGACGGACTCGCTGGAAAAGGGCGCGCTCGAAAACCGGGTCAAGCAGTTGGCCGCGGAGGTTGCGGAGCTGCGCGCTGCGAATTTTGAGGGCCGGATTCGCGATCTGACCGAGCAGCGCGATGAGCTGGCGAAACAGCTTGCGGCCGCCGGCAAAAAGAATTCCCGCAAAGGCACCGATGCGCAACTCGCCGCGTTGAACAACGAGATGCAGGCATTGCGCGCCCGCGTGGCCGTGGACGAGGCCAAGGCGGTGCCCTACGCGCCGGATGAACTGGCGCTGTTCCGGCAGGCGGCGCCGCAGCCGAATTCCGATCCCAACAAACATTCCATTCGCGAACTGCCGAGTGGCACCGCCGAACTGGTGGTTTCGGCGCAGCAGCATTTTGCCCGGCGTGAATTTGACCAGGCCGAGGCCGATTACCAAAAAATTCTGGATCGCGACCAAAACAACGGGCTGGCGCTCGCCAACCTGGCCACCATCGAGCTGCAGCAGGACAAGTTGCCGGAAGCCGAGAAACACATCAACGCCGCGCTCGCGCAAAGTCCCGACGACGCCTACAACCTCTCCACGCTCGGCTACCTGAAATTTCGCGAGGAAAAATATGATGACGCGTTCGAGGTCTTGAGCCGCGCGGTGAAGATTGATCCCACCAATCCGGAGATTCAAAACTATCTCGGCGTCACCTTGAGCCACAAAGGCCTGCGGGTGCAGGCGGAAACGGCGCTGCGCCGGGCGATCCAGCTCAATCCGCTGTATGCGCCGGCGCACAACAATCTCGCGGTGGTTTATCTGAACCAGACGCCGCCCTCGCCGATGCTGGCGCGCTGGCATTATCAAAAGGCGATTGCCGCCGGCCAGCCCCGCAATGCCGATTTGGAAAAACTCCTCGCCGACAAGGGCGCGCCGGTGGATTAATTCCGATGCGCCAGGCGTTTCAAGAACTGGTCATCGCCACGCGCGGGCGCGGGCTGCGCGAGTTCACGGATGAAATTGAAAAATGGATCTCGGAAAATAAATTCCGCGCCGGCCTGCTCACTCTGCATTTGCGCCACACGTCCGCCTCGCTGCTGATCCAGGAAAACGCCGACCCGGACGTGCGCCGCGACCTCGACGCCTTTTTTGCGCGGCTTGTGCGCGATGGCGATCCGCTGTTCATCCACACCGCTGAGGGCGATGACGACATGGCCGCGCACATCCGCACCGCGCTGACAGCGGTGAACCTTTCCATCCCCGTCCACGACGGCCGGCTTGCGCTGGGAACGTGGCAGGGGATTTATTTGTGGGAACACCGCACGCGCTCGCATTCGCGCCGCGTCGCGCTGCATTTCATCGGCGAATAATCTCGCCATTTTTCACGTCCAATGGCACGTTGCCCGCATGAATCGTTTTGCAAAATGTTTCTCTGCAGTGGCGGTCGCCGCCGCGCTTTTTTTTGTTTTTTCCGCCGCGGCGGCGACGGTGACGAACCTCTTTGGTTTCAGCGGGCACGAGATTTTTCCCGTTGACCAGGGCATCAGCCAGTTGCACGTCGCCGATCTCGATGGCGACGGACTCAACGATCTTATCGTCGTCAACAATCTCCGGTCCAAAATCAACCTGCTTTACAATCTCACCGGCAAGACGAACCGCGCCGACGCGGCGTCCGCCCGCAAACTGGAGCTGAACGAGCTGCCGCCGGATTCGCGGTTCCGCATTGACTCGCTGCCGTCGGAGGAGCGCATCTCGGCGTTGCTGGTGACGGACATGAACGGCGACGGCCGCCCCGACCTGGTTTATTTTGGCGACGCGAAGGATTTGATCGTCCGCTACAATCTCGGCACGAACGGCTGGAGCGAGCCGAAGCGCTGGCATTTTGACGATGGCCGGATGGACGCGAACGCGCTCGTCGCCGGCGATTTGAACGGCGACGGTCTGCCCGACATCGCGCTGCTTGGCGACAACGGCGCGGTTTATTTTCTCGCGCAGCAGCCGGATCACCGGCTCGCCGAGCCGGTGAAAATTCCTTATTCCGGCACGCCCAAGGCCATTCAGATCGCCGACGTGGACGGCGACGGGAAAAATGATTTGATGTTTGTGGATTTCGACAACGCCGCGCCGTTCCGCGTGCGCCTGCAAAATGCCGGCGGCCAGCTCGGCCCGGAAATTTATTTCAAGGCCCAGCCCATCCGTTCTTTCTGGCTGGACAGTCTCGCGGGCGACCGCACGAATTATCTCGTCGCGATTGTGCAGGCCACCGGGCGGGCGGAAGTTTCGCAGTTCACGCGCAAGCCGGCGGAACCGCTGTCCGGCGCGTTCAAGCAGGGCCAGTTTCAGATTCTGCCGCTGAACAAGACCGAGACGGCGCAGCGCGGCGTGCTCTGGGCAGACGTGGACGGCGACGGTCGCGCCGACCTGCTCGTGGCCGAGCCGGAAAGCGGCCAGCTCTCGGTGTATCTCCAGCAGGCGGACGGCACGCTCGCGTCGCCCAAAAAATTTCCCTGTCTCGCCGGCGTTTCGCAAATCGCCGTTTCTGATTGGAACAACGACGACCATCCCGAAATCTTTTTGTTGAGCCGCGATGAAAATTCCGTGGCGGTCACGTCCTTCGACAAAAGCGGCCGCCTGCCGTTTCCAACGCCGCTGCCGCTCGATGGCAAACCGCTGGCGATGGCCGTGGGCGCGCTCAAGCCCGGCGGCAAGTCCGTGCTCGCTCTCATTGTGGACAAAGACGGCGTCCGCTCGCTGGTCCTCCGCACGGCGGATGGCAAGAGCACCACGCAGAAGTTGAGCGACAGTTTCAAATCCAATCCCACCACGCTGGCGATTCAGGACGTGAACCAGGACGGCCTCGCCGATCTCGTCGTTCTCATCCCTTACGAAAAAATCAAGGTGCTGCTGCAAAAGAAGGACGGCAAGTTAGATGAGAAGGACGTGGACCCGCCCGGCGGGGCCATGGAGCAACCGTGGCTCGCTTCCGCGGATGTGGACGGCGACGGCAAGCCCGAACTCCTGCTGCCGCAGAAAAATTTCGTCCGCGCCGTCGTGCTGGAGCCGGGTGCCAAAGTGGACGGTTCCACCAACGCGCCCAACTGGGTGTTCCGCGTCAAGGACCAGATCAACGGCTCCGCCAGCGACTCGCGCATCATCAGCGTCGCCGCCGTGGCCAACGGCAAAAACGCCGTGCCGTCGCTCTTCCTGCTCGATGCCGAGCACAAACAGTTGACCCTCTCCGAGCGCGACACGAACGGCGTGTGGCAGGTGGTGAAGAACATTGACCTGCCGGTCACCGGCTTTGCCGATTTGAAGGGCGTCAAGCTCGGCGGCGCGGGCGTGGCCTTTACCGGCCAGAATGCCGTCGCCTGGCTGCCGCTCGCCGGCAATGTCTGGGAACTCACCAAGCTTGACGAATACGACACGCCCATCAAGGACGGCTACTTGAACGACCTGATCGCCGGCGACCTCACCGGGAGCGGCCGCAAGCAGATCATTTTCATGGAGACCGCGAAGAATTATTTGGACCTCGTTTCTTTCGACAAGAACCGCAAGCTGGTGCCGGGCGACCGCTGGCAGGTGTTCGAGCAGCACACCTTCCGGGGCGCGCAGAACGCCATTCCTGAACCGCGCGAATGTGCCGTGGCCGACGTGACCGGCGACGGCAAGAACGATCTAATCGTCCTCGTGCATGACCGCATCCTGGTCTATCCGCAAGAGTAAGCGTGTTTCAGAGAATTAATCATCGCTTCAGCGTCGCTTTGATCCCTTGCCGTGGTTGCTGGCACCGGCGACGCCGGTAGCCGCAGCAATAATAATTAGCGCCGCCGTGGCCGGTTCGGGCACCGATTCCACGGTCAGGTTCACCGTTAAAACGGAGTTAAACCCGGCTTCTTCGGACTGGTAGGTTCCGGGATTGAAGTTGGAAAAATCAACTGGAATGATTGCGGAATGCGATCCGGCCTGATAGAGCAACTGCATCCCCGGGCCGGTATGCGGCAGCAAGGGGGCGATTAACGCAAAGCTGTCGTTCCCATTTCCTGGCGCATTGTCTGTTTCATACAAGGCAATGGGCGCATATACGCTGGCTGGCTGGTATTGAAAATCGCTTCCATCCGGTGTGGGGAGAGATTGCGGTGTTCCGTCGGCCGCAAAAGTATCCGCATAAATCCCGGGGGCGTTGATTGATACCGCCAGCGTTGATTCACTGACCAGCAACACGGCTCCTGGCGCGGTGGCCAAATTGCCGGCAACACTCCAAGTGACCAGCGAATTGCCGCTGCCCGCATCCGAGATAAAGTAGTTCCAAGTGGATTGCGCCGTGGCTGACGAGACTGCACCAAGTAATAAAAGTCCGCAGCCGCAGCGGGTGAGTTTTGTTTTCATAATGCGCGTTGCCGCCGGCTTTGAAAGCCGGCCGGCGGGTCAATTTTTTATCACTTTTCCTTTCGGCAGCGGCGGAACGACAAACCCTTCGGCTGAGACATGCACCGGCAGTTCAACCACCGGCCTGGACAGTTCCAAGCCCACCGAAACATACGTCGTTTGTTGGCCGAAATCCTTGCTGGTCGCGGATGATCCGGTCGGCTGAATCTGCAAGGCAGAAAAACGATAATACCAATCCTCGCCGCCGGCTGCTCCCGGCGCAATCCGCAACGGCTCGCCAAAATTATAGCGCAATACATTGCGGGACATTCCTTCCAGAACGCTGGAATAAGTGGACTCGTGTTTGGTCGCGCAGCCAGTGAACACGCCCAAACAAATCGCCGCAAAAACGATGGCTCTGATTTTGGCGAGCATGTTTTTAGGAAAACATTCACGCGAATTCCTTTCAAGCCTTTTCGCCGGCCTTCGCCGCACCGGCCGGGCGGCGCGGTTGAGGATGACGAGGGAATCGGCGGCGGGATCAGCCGGCGATTTCATTCATGGTTCGGCTTGACCGTGAAAAATAATTGTGTTCAAGTCGTTATAGGTGCAGCGGGAGGCGCTGTGGCATTTGGAGCTTTCCGGCTTTCTGCATCGTGCGGAATAACCACAAAAAAATGGAGCCATGAAAAAGAAATTAGCCATCACCATCTCCGGCGCGGTTTCGCTCGGCAGCTACGAAGCCGGCGTTTTATATGAAGTCATCCGGGCCATCGGCCAGCATAACCAAAATCCCAACACGTCGGCGGACGACAAAATCTACATTGACGTGCTGACGGGCGCCTCCGCCGGCGGCATGACGGCCACCATCGCGGCGCACAAATTGTTGTATGAGGCGGCGGCGCTGGACGGCGCGTTTACCAACGCGTTTTATTCGCCGTGGGTGGCGGAGATCAGTATTCAACGACTGATGAACTTGCACGGGACGGACAGCGGCAGTCAGTCTATTTTTTCCTCGGAGGCGGTGGTGGAGATTTCGCAGAAATATATTACCGGCCGCTACCAGAGCCATTTGAATCCGCTGCCCGATCCGCATCCGGCGCTGGACGCGGACAACCTGAAGCTGGGCTTGGCGATGAGCAATCTGAACGGCGTGGATTACGCGGCGCAACTGCGTCCGGCCGGCCAGTTGACTTATACGCGGTTCAAAGACGAATTGATCCGGGAATTTGACGTGCCGAATTCGGCGGCGGACGACAATGGCGATGTCTGGGACGCGCTGCGCAATGCGGCGGTGTCATGCGGGGCGTTTCCGTTCGCGTTCAAGGTGGTGGAGGTGCCGCGGCATCTGACGGAATACAATTTGCCGGACCGCGTTTCCGGCATCGCCAACACAGCGCATTTCGCCTACACGGACGGCGGGGCGTTTCAAAACGAGCCGTTGAGCTTGGCCAAGCGGCTGGTGGATTCGATAGACGGGCATCAGGATTTGGAAAACCGGTTTTTTCTGTTCGTCGCGCCGGACGTGAAGAAATCCAGCGCCAACGCGGATTTCAATGATCAGAGCGCGAACTTCATCAGCACGGCCACGCATCTGCTCGGCGCGATTTTCGGCCAGGCGCGTTTTCCCGATTTGCTGCTGGCGGAGGAACTCAATCAGGAAGTCATGCTGCTCAACAGCCGTGCGGAAGAAATGAAAAAGATATTGAACGCGAACGATGCGGCGACGCTCGACAAGTCCAAAACGCTCCGCGCTGCCGCCGACCTGCTGCTGCCGGCGCTGTTTGCCGGCGAGCCGGCCAATGTGCTGGCGGATGCGCGAGCGCGGTTGAAAAACCAGTTCGCGTCGGATTACAACGCGATGGAGCCGCAGACGCGCGACACTTGGATTGATTCCATTCTTGCGCTTGAGCGCGCCGCCGGGCTGGGAGAAACGGACGAGATGACGATTTATTCCGTCATCGCGGAAGATTCGGAACTGGCGAGCGCGGATCTGGAGGCGTTCGGCGGATTCTTTGACCGCAGTTATCGGGAGCATGATTACCTCGTGGGCCGCCGGAAGGCGCAGGCCTTTCTCAACACGCCCGGAATCTTTGGTTTGAACGGTCCGCTGAATTTTCAACCGGAGGTCGTGCCGGTGCCGGATCCAAGTTTGGACGGTCTGAAACTCGAGCAAATGGACAAAGGCGTGCGCGAAGCGGTGCGTGATTGTTTCGTGGCGCGGGCGAACAGCGTCATGAAAGAAGCGGGCGTTGACTGGGTGATCGCCGGCCCGATTGTGCGCGAAATCGTGGACATCTTCGTCCGCCGAAAACTGGATGAGTTGCTCAAGCTGTGACGCGCCGCATCAGTCACACCCATTCAAACCATCTTCAAAATTTTCGCCGGGGAATTCTGCCGGTTGCAATCCGGAGAAAATGATTTTTCCGCCGCGCTTATTCGTTGTGCGGAATCTGGATGGTGCTGCCGCCGATGAATTCGCGGATGACGGCGTCGCCGGGAATGAAATTCGTGTCGGCCATCTGCGCGGGCGTGAAACCTTCAACAGCTTCGAGCAACGACTTCACGCGTTCGTAACGGATGCGTGCGTCAATGAAACCGGCGTAGTTCGCGAAAGCTTCCGGCTGGGGCAACAGGCTTTTTTCACCGTTGAAAAACGGTTTCAGCGCGGGCAAATCAAACGGAAAACCGCCGTTGACAATGTGGTCGGCCAGGCCCATCAGCGGGATGATGCTGAAGAGTTCGCCGGCGCGGACATAGTGCCAGTGCAGAATGGTGCCGAGCGCGCTGTGGTTACGATGGTGCGAGTCGCGCAGCATTCGCCGGATGAGCCGCACGTCGGTAAAGTGCGTGAGCTTTTTCGTGCTGCCGTCGCCTTCATAAAGCACGTTTTGCGTTTCGATGAAGAGGCGGAATTGCGCGGCGGCGCTGATGCCCTCGGTGATCGGTGGATAAAATCCGTGCAGGCAGTCGAGCAGCAAAATCTGGTCGCGCTCTAATTTCACCGGCTTCGAACCGAGCCGCCGGCCTTCCTTGAAACTGTAAATGGGTTTGTCAATCGTCCGGCCTTCGAGCAAATCGCGCAGGTGCTGGTTTAACAATTGAAAGTCCAGCGCCTCGGGCGTTTCAAAATTCCGGTCGTTGATCCAGTCGGTCGGATGCTCGACGAGCGACCAGAAATAGTCGTCCAAGTTCAGCATCAAAAATTTCAGACCGTGCTGTTCCAGTCGTTGCGTGAGCTTGACGGTGGTGGTGGTTTTGCCGGAGGAACTCGGTCCGCTGACCCAGATCATGCGGAGCGGATCAACTTGGTTGCGCCGGGCGAGAACTTTTTGCGCCGCCGCGTCCAGCGAAGCTTCGTAAGCCGCGAGCGTCTCGGTGATCACTTCTTTCATGCGCCCGCTGCGGACGGTTTCATTCAGGCTCGCCACCGTGTCCACGCCGAACTTGCGATTGGTTTCCAAAGTCTGCCACATGCGGTCGTGCGGAAAACCGTTGGCCACGAATTGCTCCGGCGTGAGCGCGCCTTCGCGGAGCCAGTGCCGGCCCCAGCGGTAACATTCATACGCGTCCGCCGTGTTTTGAAAACCGTAGCTGCGCAGCGCGTGCAGCACCTCGTCCTGAATCGTCTCAATCGTCGGCGGAAAATTCGAGATGAGATGATGCGGGTCGGCGTTCAGGCAAACAATCGCCGCGTCGGCGAGAAACGTGGCGATGCTTTCGTCGGTTTGGTGCGTGGCAAAAATGCTGTCATTGATGCCCGGCAAAAAATCGCGGTGAAAGCCGCCGATGGATTCCGCCGCGCGGAAAATCGCCTTCCAGATGCGGGCCACGTCGAATTTGACCAGCGCGCGATTGCGCTTCTGAACTTTGACAATGAGGTTTTGAACGGCCATCAGCGCGAATAATAACGCAGCCGCAAACCGGAACCAAAGCTTTTTCGGCTGGCGGCCGGGCCGGGCCGATATTTTTGATTTACCATCCGACCGGCAACCGGCATCCTGTCGCGGCTTGCGGACAGCTTTTGAGAACACCGGGAGAATTCGCAGCGAGCGTCGAGTGACAAATCTGATATTCATTTCAAGCGGATTGAACCGCCGGTTTCGGAATTTGGTTTTGGCGGCGTTGTGCCTGATGACGCTGGCCGGAACGGTTCACGGACAGGAAGCGTTGCGCATTTCCATGGCGGGCGATTTGGCGGCGGCATCACGGCAGCAGGCCGCCAGTTCGCTCGGCTATTACAACCTGCTGGTGGGGCCGACGGCGTGGCGCTTTTCCTCGGGCTTGGGTCTGGAATTCAACGACAACGTCCGCTTGCAGCAGAACGCGCAGAGCGATCTGATTTTCAAACCGAGTGTGGATGCCGATCTCCACTGGCCGGTCACGCAGAAAAACAGCCTGGATGTTTCGCTCGGCGTCGGCTATTCGGAATACGTCCAGCATCAGGATTTGAGCCAGTTTTTCATCACTCCCGGTTCCGGTTTGTCCTTCGATGTGTTTGTGGGCGATTTCAAAATCAATCTGCATGACCGGATCACCATTTCAGAAAATGCCTACGAAAACACCGGCGCGAGCGGTAATAACCAGAATTTGGAGAGCCTGGAAAATACGCTGGGCACGAGCGCGCTGTGGGATTTAAACCAGGTGGTTGCGAATTTTGGTTATGACCACGTCAACTATGTTTCCTTGACGCAAGGAGCGTCCGGCCAGCAGCCGGATTCGGCTTCGGAAAATATTTACGCCAATGGCGGGGTGCGCGTCCGCCCGGAACTGCTGCTTGGCTTGGAGGCGGGTGGCACCGTGATCACTTACAGCCAGACCAGCGTCTCCAATTCGTTGGTCTCGCCCAATGCGGTGCAATGGAATGCCGGGGCATTTGGCAGCGCGAAAATCAGTGATTATCTCGACGTCCGGCTGGACGCGGGCTACATGGTTTACACGCCCGACAGCACGGCCACCAATCTGGTGCTGCAGGATGAATCCGGCATTTATTTTTCATTTTCCTTGTCGCATCGCGTGAACCGCTGGTTGAATTACACGCTGTCCGCCGGGCGCACCACGGACATGTCCGCCTACGGCCAGGCGCAGAGCTACTATTTTGCGCGGCTGACGCCCAACTGGAATTTGTTCAATAAATATTCCATCAGCACGCCGGTTTTTTGGCAGCAAGGCACGCGGGTTTATAACACCACGGCGGGCGGCAACGCCGATTACCAACAAATCGGACTGGGCTTGAATGTCGGCCGCAGTCTGACGAAGAAACTTTCGGCAAGCATCGGCTATCAATTTGTTCAGGAAACGTCCAACTTGGCGGGGCTGGCTTACACGGTCAATATTGTGGACTTGAATTTGTCCTATCAATTCTAAATAATACACCGGGATATGTTCAGGCTGATAATTTTTCTCATGCTTTGCGCGGTCGCCTCGGTGGCCCCGGCGCAAATTCCGACGCCGGTGCCATTCAAGTCGCCGGCCGGCAACGCCGCTCCGGTCATGGCTCCGCCGGCAGCCGGTGGGAGTGTGGCAGCCTCCGGGTTGCTCGGCGGTTATGTGCCGGACGCCACCTACAAATTGCGCGCGGGCGATGCCATCAGTTTTCAAATTCTTGAAGATCACATCTGGAACGCGCTGGACGCGCCGAAAAGCTTGGTGGTGACGGATTCGGGCGAACTGGACGTGCCTTACATCGGCCGGATGATGGCGGTGGACAAAACCTGTCAGCAATTGGCGGACGAAATGAAGGCGGCGCTGGAAAAGGATTATTACCACAAAGCCACGGTGGTGCTGTCGTTGAACGTGGCCAACCGGCTGCTGGGCCGGGTTTATATTTGGGGCCAGGTGCATAGCCAAGGCGCGCTGGACATGCAAATGAATGAAAATCTGACGGCCGGCCAGGCGGTGCTGCGGGCGGGCGGCTTCGCCGACTTCGCCAACAAAAACAAGGTGAAAGTCGTGCGCGGGTCGGTGGGCGCCAAAGGGGAAAAGCAGACGTTTGACCTGGACATGGAGCAGATCTTGGAAAAAGGCAAAACGGAGCAGGACATTCTGCTGCAGCCGGGCGACCTCATCATTGTGCCTTCGCGCCTGATCAATTTTTAAGCCGCCGGAAACCATTTCATGAACGACCAACCGCAATTGTCATCGGATGACCGTCACGTTCGGACGGGGAAGTTTTTTGCGCGCGTGTATCGCTACCGCAATCTGCTGGTCAAACGCTGGTGGGTGCTGCTCATCTGTCTGGGCCTGGCGCTCGGAGCGGAAACGCTTTACCTGAAATACACGCCGCCGGTGTTTATCTCGGTGGGCCAGATGATTGTCAGCATCAAACTGAACATCCAGCAGGGCTCGCTCTACACGGAGGAGCTGGGCAATTTTCTCGGCACCCAGGCGGCGTTGATGCAAGGTTCGGAAGTGGTGCAGCGGGCGCGCGACCGCGTGGCGAATCAGAATACCACCCTGACGCCGAAGCCGGTGCTGCTGAATGTCAGCGTGCTGCCCAAGACCACGATTTTCGTGCTGCGCGCCACCGGCGAAAATCCTGATTATACCAAGGCCTATCTGCAAGCCTGCATGGAGGAATACATCAGCCTGAAAAAGCAGATGGTGGCGCGGACTTCGGACACGACGATTGCCGGCCTGACCGAACAGGTGATGCGGCTGGAGCCGGAATTACAGAAGTGCGATGCCGAGATGCAGTCGTTTTTGAGCACGAACGATATTGCGCTGATGGAACAGGCCAGCGGTCTGGGCGGCTATCTGACTTCCATCTACCAACAACTGGCCAACGCGCAGTCGGAATCCGACCTGTTGCAAACCATGACGCTCGATCAAAATTTGTTGCTGGAACAGGGCCGGACTCCGGTGATATCCGGTTCGTCGGGCGCTGGCGTCGGCAATGGCATTTTGGTGAATGCGGGCCTCGAAGGCCAGTCCGGCTTGTTCGCGCCCACGACGATTGGCACCGAGTATCTGGCCATCAAACAGCAGATCCTGCTGTTGCAGGCCGACCGCGAACGCTTTGCGGAATATCTCAAGCCCAAACATCCGCAGATGGTCGCGCTGGATCAGGAGATCGAGAAACTCGACCGGATGCTGGGCATTTACAAGACCCAAAGCGTGGAGCAGTTGGAAGCCAAAAAAAGCGCGCTGGCCTTGCAGATCAAAAATCTGGAAACCCAGACCAAAGAACGCGGCCGGGAAAATCTGGAGATTAGCCGCAAGGCCGCGCAATACGAACGCTTGAAAGCCAAGGCCGCGCGCGTCCAGTCGCTTTACGATCAACTGCTCGCCACGCTGCAAACGCTGGACGTCAACAAGGAGATCAGCCCGGAGAGCGTCACGATTTACGAGCCGGCGACGGACGGTCTGCCGGACAAAACCCTGTTCAAAAAAGGCATGTTGCTCGCCGGCGTGCTCGGCCTGGGCCTGGGCCTAGTCATCCTGATTCTGCTGGACCGCGTGGACGACCGGATGAACTCGTTCACGGAACTGGAAGAATTGTTTGACGAAGATGTGCTGGGCCAGATTCCGCGCGAGCGCCGGCCGCGCAAAGGCGTCATCATTCCCTCATTGCAGGTGGACGACCAGCGGCATCCGTTCGTGGAGGCGTTTCGTAATCTCCGCTCCTCGCTGCTTTACATGACGCACACAGAGCCGCGGCCGCGCACGCTGCTGGTCACCAGCTCGGTGCCGGGCGACGGCAAATCCCTGACCGCGACGAACCTGGCCATCACGATGGCGATGGGCGGCTCGCGCGTGCTGATCGTGGACGCGGACTTGCGCAAGGGCAATCTGCACACGCGGTTGAATGTGGACGGCAAAAGCGGCGGTTTTTCCGAAGTGTTTTTGCAGGGCGCGGACTGGCGGCAATTGGTCAAGCCCACCTTCATTCCGAATCTTTCACTGCTGCCGCGCGGCGCGACCACGCAGCGGTCCAGCGAATTTTTCATCGGGCCGGTCATGGAAAAATTCCTGAAGGACTCCGCGCAGGAATACGATTATGTCCTGATTGACACCGCGCCGGTGATGGCGGCGGACGACGTCACCAGCCTGGCCCCGCGCGTGGACGGCGTGGTGTTTGTGGTGCGCGCCGAATACACCTCCTCGCGCGTCGCTCACGCCGCGTTGAACATGCTCTATCAACGCAAGGCCAATGTGCTCGGCCTGGTCTTCAACTCCGTGCATGTCAGCACCGGGGATTATTACTACTATTACCGCTATCAGGACTACCACAAAGCCTGACGGCAACCACTGCTGGAGGATTTAGCATGGCCACCATCGGGCATTGGTTTTGTCTGCGTTCCCAGCCCAAGCACGAACACATCGCGGCGGCGCATCTCAAAAAAATGGAAGGTGTGGATGTGTTTCTGCCGCGGGTTCGTTTCCAGCGCTCAACGCGTCAAGGCAAAGCCTGGGTCACTGAGGCGCTGTTTCCGAATTATCTGTTCGCCCGGTTCGACTGGCAAAACTCCCTGCGCCAAGTGCAGGCCGCGCGCGGTGTCAGCGGCGTAGTTCATTTCGGCGAACGCTGGCCCGTGATCGCGGAAGCCGTGATCGCGGAATTGCAGGCGGCGGTCGGGGCGGACGAGTTGCACACTATTTCAACCACCTTGCATCCCGGCGACGTGGTGGAGATTGCCGAAGGGGCGATGCGCGGTTTGAGCGCCGTGGTGACGCGCGTCCTGCCCAGCCGGGAACGTGTTGCGGTGCTCATGGAATTTCTCGGCCGGCAGACGACGATTGAAGTGCCGATCATTTCCATCATCAAGGAAGGCGACGTGCGCGCCACGGCTTTTCAAACGCCGGATAAATCAGCTTCGTAAAGTGCCGGAATTGTGGCGCAGCCGAGCCGCCGGGCGCTGATCTCCAGAAATGAAAACCGCGCCGACTGAATCGGAAAGGGCGCCTCGCTTTTATTTTTAAACTCGGTATTTATTTCCCGCCGTCCACGGTGGCCGAGTTTCTTGTCAGGCAGTTTTTCTGACACTTCATTCAATTTGTTGGACATGGCTGTCGCAGAACCTGACATCGCCAGTGCCATTATTTCCCTGCGATTAGTGACTGCGGAAATTATTTCCCACAATTGGTGGTGTTCACGGCAAAATCCGCCGGGTGGCCTCGCAGTTGCTAAATCAGTCTTTGGGCAGTTTAACGCAGATGCAAAAAATGAAATCCAAAGACACAATCAAAAATCGAGCTCCGGTTCCGTCCGCCGCAGTTTTGATGAATTTTCTTTGTCTTCCCGCAAGCCGGTTCCACTCAGAGGCTCTTCGCCGCTTGGATCTAATTGCAACTTGGGCCAGCGCGCGGCAACGGACTGGAGCGATTACTCCTCATGCGCCGCTTTTCGCGCGGAGAAATCGAGTGATACAAGCCATCAATCTTTTATGTTCGATGGCCATTTTGACGCTAGGCAGCGCGAACCACGCCGTCGCCGCCATTTATCAAATCAACTTCAACGACGGGCACGGCGATGCTGGCTGCGGCCAGATTGACGTTGAGTGCGGCAACAATTGCAACTATGCCTGCAGCGGATATCTCAACGTGACCGCTGGCGGCGCGGCCGGCAATTGGAGCCTTTACACTGCCGGCGGCACCAGCGCCTATCCCAATTACATGTATTCACCGGCGGGCGCTTATATTTACAACAATGCCGTGTATCTTGGCGGTGCCAACCCGCAATACCCTGCGGCCAAGCCGCTGCTGGATGATTATGGTTTGTTGTTTACCCAGAGCAACGGCAACGAGCTTAATCTCTGGGGTAACGCCGATGGCAGTTACACGCTGGGCGGCAATGTGAACGGATGGCAGAATTTCAATGTGCAAATCAGTTTCGAGAACACCACCATCACGCCCGTGCCGGAAGCTTCCACCGGGCTGGCCATCGCGTTCCTGCTGGTTCCAATTGGCACCACCGTTGTCCGGTCTTTGCGCCACCGCGCCGATCCAGCCTAAAACATTAGCCACCTGTTCATTTGGAGGATTTCAAACCGTGCCCGAACCCATCACGTTCGCGCTGCCCATCTTCGGTGGGTTGGTGCTGTCGGTTGGCTTGGCCCGGCGTTTCATTTCCCGGCGGGCTTTCATAAACACTGCATTGTTCCTGCAAGGTAATTGCCAGCTTTCTTTTTGAGCCGCTTAAAAATCATTTGGAAAGATCCTTCGCGGTCTGACACTATCTAGCCGCAATGACTCAGGAGAACAATCGCGTTTGGCTTTGGACGGCGGGCAGTGTCGTTGTCCTGCTGGCGCTGGCGGCAGCAGCCTGGTTTGGCCGGGACTTTTACCGGAATTTCAAGGAGCAGCGCAGCCTGGCTCAGGCCCAGGCATTTCTGGCCCAGGGCGATTTTCGCAGCGCTTTGTTGAGCGCGCGCCAGACGCTCCAGCTCAATCCCACCAACGTGCCGGCCTGCCGCGTGATGGCGGCGGTCGCGGATCTTTCCCACTCGCCCGCGGTGTTGGACTGGCAGCGGCGCGTGGTGCAGACCGAGCCGACGATTGAAAATAAATTGCTGCTGGCATCGTCGGGACTGCGCTACCAAAATCCTCCGTATCCGCTCACCGCGCAAATTCTGGATGAACTTGCGCCGGCTGCCACCAATCTGGCCAGCTATCAGGTGGTCGCTGCGAGTCTGGCTTTGAACCGGCGACGGTTGGCCGAGGCGGAAACGCATTTTGAAACCGCCGCCAAACTGGATCCGACCAATCAGCTTTACGCTTTGAATCTCGCCATCGTCCGGCTGGAGGCGACCAATGCGACGCAAGCGGTGCCGGCCCGCGCGGTGCTGGAAAATTTGCGGACGGATACAAATCTCGGTTTGCCCGCGTTGCGCGCGTTGGTGGTGGACCGGCTGGCGCACCGGGATGTGGCGGCGGCAAATAATTATTCCACGCAGTTGCTGGCCAATGCGCAGGCGACTTTGCCCGATCGGTTGCAGCACCTGGGGATTTTACGGCAGCTAAAAGCTGAATCTTTCAGCGCGCGCCTTTTGGCTGTGCAGCAGGCGACGGCCACCAATGCCTCTGCGGCGGCGGAAGTGGCCGGTTGGATGCAGGCCAATAACTTGGTCGCGGAGGAACTCCAATGGCTGACGAATTTGCCGACTGCCTTTCAAGCGCAGCCGCCGGTCCGCCTGGCGCTGGCGGATGCTTATCTGCAAAGCGCCGACTGGCGGACGCTGCGGGATTTCGCCGCCAAAGGCAACTGGGAGGAAACGGATTTTCTGCGGCTGGCGCTGCTGTCCCACGCGTGGTCAGAGCTGGATGTAAAGCCGGTGGCGGACAGCAACTGGGGTTCCGCTGTCACCGCCGCCGGCAACCGTTATAGCGCCTTGACCACGCTGCTCGGCTTGGCGGAAAAATGGAAGCTATTCCGCGAGCGCGAGGATTTGCTCCAGCGGCTGGTCGAAAAATTTCCCCGCGAGCGCTGGGCGCAGCAGGCGTTGGCGCAGTTGTATCTGGTCGCCGGCAACACGGCGGGACTGAACCAGCTTTATGCAAAATTGTTCTCCATTTTTCCCCGGGACGTGGGCATCAAAAATAATCTGGCGGCGACTTCTTTGCTGTTGAAAACCAATTTGCCCCAGGCCGGTCAATGGGCGGCGGAAATTTATGCCATCGCCACCAACGATCCGGTGATCGCTTCCACTTACGCGTTCGCGCTGCACCTGCAAGGCCGGACGCGGGACGGCTTGACGGTCATGGAAAAGCTGGATCCCCAGCTTCGCCAGCGGCCCGACGCCGCGCTTTATTATGGCGTGCTGCTAACCGCCACCGGCGCGACCAACGAGGCCGCGCCCTACTTGAAAATTGCGCGAACCAAAACCGACTGGTTGCCGGAGGAAAAGCGGTTGCTTTCGACGGCGGCGGGCGAGTTTTAGGCGCATTTTCGGTCTGATCTTCGTGGTTGTGGGTGCCGTCCGCTGGTATGCCGCTGCCAAAAAGACCCAATCGCCGACCGCGCTTTGAGCCGTCGGGCAATTCCGAAGTTGCTCCGTCAACGGCGGCAAGCTGAGTGTCCCGTTTTTGACCGCTGAAGCTTGGCGACAGACGGTTTTTAGGTAAAACTGCATGGAATTCGCCAATTCCGATGCCTTCGAGTCATTTTCCGGTATGGATAAATGATTTATTGGTGCGGATAAATGGTCCAGCCACACGGCTAGACGACCCAGCCACACGGCTGGACCATCTAGCCACACGGTTGGACGAGTCAGCCACACGACTGGATAAGCCAGCCATACGGTCAAACGATCCAGCCGCACGGTTGAACGAGCCAGCTACATGGCGTTACCAGTCAGCCATACGGTTAGACGAGCCAGCCGTTCCGTTAAATGCTTCGACCGTGCGGTTGGCCGAACCATCCTTCCGGCTGCCTTGACTGCCCACGCGGCTACAGACTCTCGCCTCCTGCCTACGAACATTCCGCATACGGCTGCACCCACGCTCGACACTTCGCCCGTGGCCGGTTAGCTTGCGGGCATGAATTTTCTCGTCACCGGCGGCGCGGGCTTCATCGGCTCGCATGTCTGCGAACGCCTGCTCCGCGACGGTCACCACGTCTGGGCCTTCGATGATCTGAACGACTTTTACGACCCGCAGGTCAAGCGCCGCAATCTTCGCGAAATCCAGGCACCCGCGCTGCCGTTTGAATTTGTCCCCGGCGATTTGTGTGATGCCGCCGCGCTCGCGGAATTATTTGCGTCGGTAAAATTTGACCAGGTCATCCACCTCGCAGCCCGCGCGGGCGTGCGGCCAAGTTTGGAGCAGCCGGCGCTTTACCAGCGCGTGAATGTCGAAGGCACCGTCAACGTCCTCGAAGCCGCGCGCAAAACCGGCGTGAAAAAAATCACCATCGCGTCGTCGTCGTCGGTCTATGGCGTGAACGCCAAGGTGCCGTTCAGCGAGAGCGATCCGATTTTTTCCTCCGTGTCGCCCTACGCCGCCAGCAAGCTCGCGTGCGAGGCGCTCGGCCATACGTGGCATCACCTTTACCAAATGGACGTGGCGATGCTGCGCTTCTTCACGGTCTATGGCCCGCGCCAGCGGCCGGATTTGGCCATCCACAAATTCACCAAGCTGATAGACGCGGGCAAACCGATCCCGGTTTTCGGCGACGGCAGCACGGCGCGCGATCACACGCACATCTCGGATATTCTCGAAGGAATTATTGCCTGCACGAAGAAAGAATTCGGTTTTGAAATTTTCAACCTCGGCGAATCGCAGACGGTGAAATTGTCCGAGCTGATTGCGCTCATCGAAAATGCGCTCGGCAAAAAAGCCGTGATTGACCGCCAGCCGCTCCAGCCCGGCGATGTGCCGATCACGTTCGCCGATATTTCCAAGGCGCGGCGGATGCTCGGCTACCAGCCGCAGGTGAAGGTGGAAAAAGGAATTCCGCTTTTTGTTGATTGGTTCCGCAAAAACCGGCAGTAATAAGGGCAATCATTTGCCCGCATGAGCAACCCCCAATTCACCCGTCCGCCACTAACCGTCGCGCTGACCGCCTGGAACGATTGTCTGGCCAGCCACGGTCTGCCCACTGACCCGCTCTGGATTTTTTCCGAGAACCTGTGCATCGAGCATTCGCGCGCGGTGCCGGGCAGTTTGCATTTTGGCTTCCAGACGAAATTCACGCCGCCGGATGACGACGCGCTGGAGATCGCCTATGACCAGTTTTGCGAGACCGACGCGCGCATCGTTTTCTACCGGCTCGGCTCCGCGCAAAAAAAGTCCGTCTGTATTCTGCTCTGCGATTCGTGGTTCGAGGAAAAAAAACCGCGCGATGGATTCGAGCGGCGCGACGACTGGAACATCTCCTTTCGCCCCGGCCACGCCGGCGACATCGAGGAAGTGACCGAGCTGACGCGCTGGGTGCGCCGGGTGAAACGCGACCGCGCGTTTCACGATTTTGATTTTGGCATGGCGCTGGAAACAATTGACGAGATCAAAATCCACGGCCGTCCGCTGGTGCCTTACGAGCGCATGGGGCAAAGGATGTTGAACCGGCTCCGCCGGATGTTCGGCCAGGCAGATTGAGCTGACCCCGCAGCGGACGCGGTTCAGAAATCAAACGGCGCTCTGCGTGCCGCCGTCGGCACCGTTGCCGTCGAGGTCAATCAGGATGTCGCGCGGTTCGGCACCTTTGCTCGGGCCGACGATGCCGCGGCCTTCGAGTTCGTCCATGATTCGCGCGGCGCGGGTATAGCCGAGCCGCAGCCGGCGCTGGAGCAGCGAGACGCTGGCTTTTTGTTCGCTGCGGATGACTTCAATGCACTGTTCAATGAGCGCTTCGTCCTCATCAATGCCGCTCTCGATGTCGGTGTTCGCACTCGGCTTCGAAAGCTGCTGGTGGATTTCCATTTCGTAGCTGGGCTTGCCCTGCTTGGCGATGAAATCCACGATGTCCTGCAATTCCTTGTCAGTAATGAGCGCACCCTGCGCGCGCTTGAGATTCGCGGAACCGGGCGGCAAGTAGAGCATATCGCCCTTGCCGAGAAGCTTGTCCGCACCCATCGCGTCGAGAATCGTTCGCGAGTCCACGCGACTGGCCACTTGAAACGCGATGCGCGCCGGGATGTTCGCCTTGATGACGCCGGTGATGACATCCACCGACGGCCGTTGCGTGGCGACGATGCAATGAATGCCCGCCGCGCGCGCCATCTGCGTGATGCGCGCGATGGCCATCTCCACGTCAGCCGGCGCCACGAGCATGAGGTCAGCCAATTCGTCAATGATGACGACGATGTAGGAAAGCCGTTCCGGAATAATAATGTCTTCCTCGCGTGGCACGACGATTTCCTCATCCACTTCGACGGCGAAACCGCCCGCGCCGGCCTCGACTTTTTCCTTCTTGGCGGAAAGCGGCAGTTCCATTTCCTGTTCCGGCAGCGGCTTGTTTTTCGGCCGTTCGTTGAAAGATTTGATGTTGCGGACGCCGACGCGCGCAAAAATTTTGTAGCGCTTTTCCATCTCATTCACCACCCAGCGCAACGCGAGCAAAACTTTTTTTGGATCCGTCACCACGGGCACGACGAGGTGGGGCAGGGCGTTGTATTGCTGCAACTCGACGACTTTCGGATCAATCATCACGAAGCGAAGTTGATCTGGCGAAAAGCGGAACAGCAGTGACGCGATGATGGAATTGATGCAGACGGATTTGCCGGAACCGGTGCTGCCGGCGATGAGACAGTGCGGCATTTCCGCAAGATCGGCGACAATCGGATGGCCATAAACATCCTTGCCCAGCGCGATGGGAATGCGCGCCTTGGTATTGCGCCATTCGTCCGACTCGAACAAATCGCGCATGATCACTTTCGTCTTAATTAAATTGGGAACTTCGACGCCGACGGAACTTTTTCCAGGCACGGGCGCGAGGATGTGAATGCGTTCAGCTTTGAGCGCCGCCGCGATGTTGTTGGAGAGCGCGGTGATTTTCTCCAGCTTCACTCCGGGCGCGGGATGCAATTCGTAACGCGTGATCGTTGGGCCTTTGGTGATGTCGCCGAGCGAAACCTCGATGTCGAACTGCGCCAGCGTCTGCTGCATCAGCCGCGCGTTGGCCATGAGCTCCTCCTTCGACTCGGTCGGCTTGGCCGTCATGTCCGGGTGCTGAAGAAAATCCATCGAGGGCAACTGATAATTGCCGATCATCGGCACGCTCGCGACCGTCATCGGCTTGGGTTTGCGCGGCGCGGGACGCGGGCGCGGCGGCGGCACGGAACCATCGGCGATGATGATGACGGGTTCGGGTTTTGGTTCGACGGGTTTATCCGCCGCGGGCGCGATCACATTTTCAGCACCGACCGGTTCTGGTTTGGATTCGTCAACCGGTTTTGGCTCGGCCGGTTTGGCGTCTGATTTGCGGCCAAGAATTTCGTCGGTGGTTGCCGGCTTGATTTCACTGGCGGAAATGACCTCGTCCACCGCCACCGGCTCGGCTGGCGACGCAATTTCCTTTGGCGTTTTCGGCGGCAAAGTGGTTTTGCTGACGCGCGGGCCTTTGGCCTGCGGCACGCTCAAATCGCGCACGGTTGGCTCCGGCACGGGCAGCCCGTCGGCGCCAAGGCCGCTGCCGGTTTTTTCGGGTTTATCCGAGCGTCCGACCTGTTCTTCGAGTTTGCGCTTCTGCTTTTCCAGTTCAAACGCCCGTTTTTCCAAGGCGATTTCCTCGGCGGATTTGGATTCATCTTCCGGCGCAGAATTTTCCTTTTGCCACAGCCCACGAATCCAGCCGCCCAGATGGAAATTCGTCAGGAACAGCAGGCTGATGAGGCCGAGCGACGCATAAACAATCGTCGCACCCAGATGGCCGAGCAGCACGAATCCGTAATCATAGCGGTTCATGCGGCCGTAAGTGAGATAGCCCAGCCAGCCGCCGGCGTAGGATGAGTAAATGCTGGCCCGCCAGTCGTTGATTATATCAACGCGGTTGGCGAGGTGGAGCAGGCCGGTAAGCGAGATAAAAAGAATTACCGTCCAGAACAGGCACCAACGCACGCGTTCGCGCAGGAAGCCGGGAAAATTCAGCAGAAACGCGCTGCCAAAAGCCGCCAGAATCCACGGCAGCAAATACGCCGCCACGCCGAGCGGCAAAAAAGTGAACCAGGCGAAATGCGCGCCGATGGTGCCGATCCAGTTGTGAACTTCCTTGTTCGGCGGAATGCGCACAGAAGCCAGGTCATAGCGGTCGAATGACCATTGCGCGACCAGCAGCAATAGCGCCACCGCCAGCAGCGCAATGCCGATGACATCGTGCAAACCGTTCTTGGAATTGGGTGTGTCGCCCGACTTTCTAGCCATGCCGGCAGTCTAGTCATTTCACGCGCCGGGTAAAAGTTGAAAAGCGTCCGCCGAGATAAATGCTGGAAGTGGTTTCAGCCCGCTTCCGCATCCGCAACAAAAGCTTGTGAAATAATCCGGATTACTTCCAATGCCCACGATGCAGCCCCCGCGTGAACACCGCGTTCCCGGCTAATTTGCCCGGCGCACCACGCTGTCGCGCTGCGACCATTCCGCATTCAAATCGGGAAAATCCAGATTGTAATTCAGCCCGCGGCTTTCGGGCCGCATCAGCGCGCAGCGCACGATCAATTCGGCCACGGTGGCGATGTTGCGCAACTCCAGCAAGTCCGCAGACACGATAAAATTCCAGTAATACTCGCGAATTTCCTGCTGCAAATGCGCCAGCCGGCTTTGCGCGCGCTGGAGCCGCTTGCCCGTGCGCACGATGCCGACGTAATCCCACATCAGCCGGCGGATTTCATCCCAGTTGTGCGAGACGACGACCAGTTCATCGGCGTTCGTCGCATTGCCGGACTGCCAGAGCGGAATGACAAAATTGCCGATGGCCGGTTGCCGGTTGCCAATTATTTTTTCCGCCGCGCGATGCGCGCAGACCAGTGCTTCCAAAAGTGAATTGCTCGCCAGCCGATTCGCGCCGTGCAGGCCGGTGCAGGCCACTTCGCCGACGGCGTAAAGTCCGGCGATGTCCGTCTCGCCGTCCACGTTCGTCACCACGCCGCCGCATTGGTAATGCGCCGCCGGCACCACGGGAATCGGCTCTTTCGTGATGTCAATGCCGTAGCGCAAACACGTCTGGTAAATGTTCGGAAAGCGTTCGATGATGAATTTCGCCGGCTTGTGGGTGATGTCCAGATGCACGCAGTCCGCGCCGGATTTTTTCATCTCGCTGTCAATCGCGCGGGCCACGATGTCGCGCGGCGCGAGCGATTTCAGCGGATGATGTCCGTCCATGAATTCTTTCCCGTCGAGCGTCCGCAAAATTCCGCCTTCGCCGCGCACGGCTTCGCTGATGAGAAATGACTTCGCTTTCGGATGATAAAGGCAGGTCGGATGAAACTGCACGAACTCCATGTTGGCAATCGGCACGCCGGCGCGATAGGCCATCGCCACGCCGTCGCCGGTGGCGATGTCGGGATTTGTGGTGTAAAGATAAACCTTGCCGCAGCCGCCGGTCGCCAGCAGCGTCACCGGCGCGGCGAAGGTCCAGACGCGATTCGCATTTTTGTCAAAAACATAAGCGCCGAGGCAGCGGTTTTTAATTTCCGCTTTCCGCTTTCCGCTTTCCGCTTTTTCCAGCTTCTGGCTCGTGATCAAATCAATCGCGATATGGTTCTCAAAAATCTCGATGTTCGGCTGCTTGGAAATGGCATTCAGCAAAGCCCGTTCAATTTCGCGGCCGGTCACATCTTTCGCGTGCAAAATGCGGCGCTTGGAATGTCCGCCTTCGCGGCCGAGATCAAGCTCTTTGCCGCCGTCTTCGCTCAACGCCTCGCGCTCGGAAAATTTCATGCCCAACTCGATCAATTCCTGGATCCGCGCCGGGCCTTCCTCGACAATCGTGCGGACAACGCTTTCCTTGCACAGCCCCGCGCCGGCCGTGAGCGTGTCGCGGACGTGCAGTTCAAACGTGTCCTCCTTGCTCGTGACCGACGCGATGCCGCCTTGCGCATAATTGGTGTTGGATTCCGCGCGATCTTTTTTGGTGACGATGGCTACGCGCCCGCGCGTCGCGGCTTGCAGTGCAAAGGTCAATCCGGCGATGCCGCTGCCGAGGATCAGGAAATCAAATTGTTTCACGATTAGGAAAGTTATCGCAAAGACGCAGCGCGGCCAAGTCGCAACCAAAGACCATTTTATTGGGAAGCCGAGAAACCAGGAATTCTTTCCGAAGCTTCATGGTTTCTTGGTTTCCTCATAAAAAACGCGCACGCTACCGCGCAAAAATTTGCCGGATGACGTCTTCAATCGGCACTTCCTGGATGTCAATGTCTGTCACCGGCAGTTCGTCGAGCAGGGCTTTGCAGGCGGGAATCACGCGGTCGCGTTTTACTTTGAGCGTGATGGCGGTGGCGGTTTTTTCGGTGACTTCGCCGTAGCGCGCCAGATTTTCCGCCGGATATTTGTCCGCGTTTTCACATTGAATGGTGATGAGCTTGAAATCAGCAAAGCGGTCCACGATCTCATTCAGCTTGCCGTCGAAAAATAATTTTCCGTGGTCAATGATGATGACGCGCTCGCACAACGCCTGAATATCGGCCATGTAATGGCTCGTCAAAATGATCGTCGTCTTTTGCTCCGCGTTGTGGCGGCGGATAAAATCGCGGACGGTCTTTTGCGAAGTCACGTCGAGTCCAATGGTCGGCTCGTCGAGCAGCAGCACTCTCGGCTGATGCAGCAGCGAGGCGATGAGTTCCATTTTCATGCGCTCGCCGAGCGAAAGTTCGCGGACGTTGACGTCCAGCTTTTCTTTCACGCCGAGCAGTTCGGTCAGCTCGCCGACCGTGCGCTTGAACCGATCGTCAGGGATGCCGTAAATTTTCGCGTTCAGCTCCAGCGACTCGCGCGCCGGCAAATCCCACCAAAGCTGGTTTTTCTGGCCGAGCACCAGCGCGAACTGCCGGCGGTAATCGTCGTGGCGCTCCCACGGCGTGTGGCCGAGCACTTTGGCGGTGCCGCTGGTCGGATACAGCAGGCCGGCAAGCATTTTGAGCGTGGTGGTTTTGCCCGCGCCGTTCGGGCCGAGAAAGCCGACGAGTTCGCCGGGTTCGATTTTGAAGCTGACGTCGTTGACGGCGAGCGTCTGCTCGTATTGCCGGTGGAACAGCCCTTTGACCGCGCCGGAAAACCCCGGCTGCTTTTTGTAGGTGCGAAAGGCTTTGGTGAGATGGTTGACCTCGATGACGGGCATGACAGTTTTTAATTTTTGATTGTGAGTTTTTAGTTGATGCCGACCACGCGCCAACAATTTGAACTCAAAATTAAAAATTCAAAACTAAAAACTCCTTCATCGGATCAACTGCTTTTCAAGATAGTGGACGACCTGCCGCACGTTGGAATCTACTTCCATGCGGTCTTTGACGAGGCGGCAGGCGTGGAGCACCGTGCCGTGATCGCGTCCGCCGTAGGCTTCGCCGATGGTGTTGAGCGAGCTTTCGGTCAACTGGCGGGACAGATACATGGCGATCTGGCGCGGGAAGGCGATGTTTTCCGGGCGGCGTTTGCTGGTCATGTCCGCGAGCCGGATGTCGAAATGTTCCGCCACTTTTTTCTGGATGACTTCAATGCTGATGGTCTGCCGGCCTTCTTCGTGCAAAATTTCGCGCAGCAAATTTTCCACCACTTCGATGGTCAGTTTTTTGCCGCTCAACGAGGCATACGCGGCGACCCGGATCAGCGCGCCTTCCAGCCGGCGGATGTTCGTGCGGATGCGCGTGGCGAGAAAATCAATCACGTCATCCGGCAAAACAGCGTTCATGATCTGCGCCTTCTTTTTGAGAATGGCCAGGCGCATTTCGATATCCGGCGGCTGCAAGTCAGTCACCAGACCCCATTCAAACCGCGAAACAAGGCGGTTTTCCAGCCCTTGAATTTCGCTGGCCGGCCGGTCGCACGTCAGCACGATTTGTTTGTGCGATTCATGCAGCGCGTTGAACGTGTGAAAAAATTCTTCCTGAATGCGCTCCTTGCCGGCCAGAAACTGGATGTCGTCAATCAGCAGCACATCCGTCTGCCGGTATTTTTTGCGGAACGCCACCAGCTTGTTGTTCTGGATCGCGTCAATATATTCATTCGTGAATTTTTCCGACGAAACGTAGGCGACCCGCGCGCTTTTTTTGGCGCCGGTCACATGCTGGCCGATGGCGTGCAGCAAATGCGTCTTGCCCAAGCCCACGCCGCCGTAAAGAAACAGCGGATTGTAGGATTTGCCCGGCGCCTCGGCCACGGCCTTGGCGGCGGCGAACGAAAAATTATTGTTGGTGCCGACGACAAACGATTCAAAAGTGTTCTTGGGATTGAAATGCAGGTCGCCATTGCTGTTGGCGCGTTCCGCCGCCGCTTCGGCGGACCTGGTTTTGGCGGGAGCCGCCACCGGCACCGGCACCGGCGGTTGGCTGACGTTCGTCACCCGGAATTTCACCTGCAGCCGGCAGCCGGCCGCCACCGCCACGGCGTCTTGCAACAGGCTCAAGTAATTATCCTTGAGCCAGACCTCGCAAAACTCGTTCGGAGCTTCCATCGTCAACTGCTGCCCGTCCACCAGACAGGGTCGCAACGGTGCGAACCACATGTTGAAGGTGTCCCGGCTCAGTTTGACGCGGAGATGCTCCGACGCCGTGTTCCAAATTGTTTCCGCAGAAATTTGCATGTTGTTCCGCTAATACCCGATATTTTTACGTTTTATTCACCCCGCACCGCCACCGGCGTTTTAATTCGGATTCGCTCGCCAGTCAACCGTGCCCGGCGTTCATATTCAAGCGAAAACATAAAATGTTTGCGCCTGAACCCCGCCTGATTTTTTAAAGTGAATTATTAACTAATTGCCGTTAAATACTTTACGGATTACAGGTTGGTCGTTTCACCGATTTTCAAAAACCGGTGACCAACCGTGCCGCAGGCCATCAAACAGCGTCAGCGTTTTTAGGACATTGCCGGGAAAGTTACGAGGACAACATATTAACTTTTGTTCGCAAGTTATTCACAACTGCGAAAAGGCCCGCCAATTGGACGGTTTCTGCGGCGGGAAACCCCGCGCGGTCACGGTTGCCATCGGTCTGAAGATTTTAACCGCTTTGACCGCGGTTTTCGTCCTGACTTTATATTGTCCGATCTTTTACCGAAATTGTCGGCTTATGGCGGCGTGGTAAGTCATAATACATGCTTCTACTTTCAAAACCGTGTTGACAAAAATAAGCGACTATGATTAATTATACGCAGTTGCAGGGGCAAAGAAGTTCGCCGGCAACTTTGATCTTTGAATTTTATACAATTTCGGCACCGGCTTGAGTGCAGCCGGTGCGCGAGTTCTCCGTAATCTTACGTTGTGCTCATTCTGAATTCCCCGGACCTTTCGGCCACCCTCTGGCTGACTGGTCCGGTTTTTTCTTTTCCAAGTGACGATTAAATTCCCGCCGCGTTCGTTGACACCGTTTTTCCCCGCTGCTACCGTTTCCTTTCATTTTTACAATGGAATACAAAGACACATTGAATCTGCCGCGCACGGATTTTGCCATGAAAGCCGACCTCGTCACGCGCGAGCCGGAGCGTTTGAAAAAATGGGAAGCCGCGCAGCTTTACCAAAAAATCCAGGCCTCGCGCGCGACCGCTCAAAAATTCGTCCTGCATGACGGGCCGCCGTTTGCCAACGGCGATGTCCACGTCGGCACCGCGCTGAACAAGATTCTCAAGGACATCATCATCAAGTATCAGACCCTGCGCGGCAAAAGCGCGCCCTACATTCCTGGCTGGGATTGTCACGGTCTGCCGATTGAATTCAAAGTTTCCCAGGAAATGCGCAAGGCGGGCGACACCACGGCTGATGCCGCCACGATTCGCAAAGCCTGCGAAGCCTATGCCCGCAAGTTCATTGACATCCAGCGCACCCAGTTCAAGCGCCTCGGCGTCCTCGGCGATTGGGAAAATCCGTATCTCACGTTAAACAAGGAATACGAGGCCGACGAACTGCGCCTGTTCGCCGACATCGTGGCCAAAGGCTTTGTATATCGCGGCAAGAAGCCGGTTTACTGGAGCATTCCCTGCCGCACCGCGCTCGCCGAGGCCGAGGTCGAATACGCCGACCACGTCAGCCAGAGCGTGTTCGTAAAATTTCCTGTCGTTGGCCAGCCAAAGACGTTCATCGTCATCTGGACTACGACGCCATGGACGCTGCCGGCGAATCTCGCCGTGGCTTACAACAAGGATTTCCCATACGTCAAAGTGAAAGTAGTGGCACAGGCGTCTCGCCTGTGTGCTTCCGAACCGGAGAATTCCGCCGCTGGAACTCACGGGCAAGCTGCCCGTGCCACTGCCGCCGCCGATGAAAATTACATCGTCTTCCGCGGTCTTTTGCCCGCCGTCGCGAAAAAGTGCGGCTGGATAAATTACACGGAAACGCCCGTCGCCATTGAAGATTTCAAGGAATTGGAATATCAACATCCGTTTTGCAACCGCACCGGCAAAGCCTTCGCCGCCGACTTCGTTACGGCAGACACCGGCACGGGCTTCGTTCACATCGCGCCCGGCCACGGTTTGGATGACTACAATCTTGGACGCCAGAACGGTCTGCCGATCTATTCGCCGGTGGATGACGATGGAAAGCTGGCTTACTCAAATGAACTGCCGGTTGAGCAGCAGATGCCCGCCGAGATGGTCGGCAAATCCATCCTCGAAAAGCACGGCAAGAGCGACGCCAACGAAGCCGTGTTGCACGAACTCCGCGCCCGCCACGCGCTGCTGCATCAGGAAAATTATCGTCACAGCTACCCGCATTGCTGGCGCAGCAAGACCCCCATCATTTTCCGGGCGATGGATCAATGGTTCATTACAATCGGAGGAAAACCGGCAAAAACAACAAGAACCGATAGTGGGACGACCGTTACTCTTGATAATGAATCAGGATCTCAATTAACTGGATTACGAAAACAAGTTTATGATCTCATTGATGCGCTTAAAGAGGGTGAAAAAATAGAATGGATTCCAGATTGGGGGAAACGCCGGCTGCAAATGGCCGTGTTAGCCCGTCCCGACTGGTGCATCAGCCGCCAGCGCACCTGGGGCGTGCCGCTGCCCGCGTTTTACGACGCCAATGGCGAGCCCATGCTCGACGCGCAAATCGTCCGCAATGCCGCCGATCTCATTGAGAAACACGGCTCAAACGTCTGGTTCGAGAAATCCGCCGCTGAACTCTGGTCGCTCGTAAAGCCCGCGAATTGGACCGGTGCCGAAGCCGTCGCCAAATCCAGCGACACGCTCGACGTGTGGATTGATTCCGGCAGTTCCTCGCGCGCCGTCCTGATGCGCCGCCCGGAGCTTTCCCATTCCGCAATCCGCAATCCGCAATCCGCATTAGATTGGCAGGCCGACGTCTATCTCGAAGGCTCCGACCAGCATCGCGGCTGGTTTCAATCCTCGCTGCTGCTCTCGCTCGCGGGCAATGGCGCGGCGCCGTTCAAGACCGTGTTGACGCACGGCTTCATGGTGGACGCCGACCGCGAAAAAATTTCCAAGAGCAAGCAGGGCGGTTACGAAAAACCGCAGACCGCCGAAGCCTACGTCAAAAAATACGGCGCGGACGTCGTGCGGCTGTGGGTGGCGTCGCAGGATTACCGCAGCGACATCGTCGTGAGCGAGGAACGCATCAACAAAGTCGGCGAGACCTATCGCGGCATCCGCAACGCGCTGCGCTACCAGCTCTCGAACCTTTACGATTTCGATCCGGCGCGCCACCGCGTGGCGGACCAAGACCTGACCGGCCTCGACCGCTGGATTCTCGGCGAATTCGCGAAGCTCGAAGCCGAAGTCCTCGCCGCCTACGACCAATACGAATTCCACGTCGTCTATCAAAAGCTCAGCCAGTTCATCGCCGTGGAACTCTCGTCGGTCTATCACGACGTCATCAAGGACCGGCTCTACACCGACGCCGCGAATTCGCCGCGCCGCCGCTCCACGCAGACCGCGCTGCACCGGCTGGTGACCGGCCTGTGCCAGATGCTCGCGCCGATCCTGGCGTTCACGGCCGACGAAGCGTGGGAATTCATCCCCGGCAAACCGACCGCGAGTGTCCATGAGGCAAATTGGAAGGAAACTGTCATTAACATATCTAGCGATGAGAGGAGCGATTGGGGAAAACTTCTGGAATATCGTGTGTTGATTTTATCCAGCTTGGAG
>CAJAQO010000123.1 GCA_903944085.1 uncultured Verrucomicrobia subdivision 3 bacterium | reverse complement strand
TGGCGGTCTTGGCGTCGGCGTAAGCCTGCTCGGCGGCCTTGGCGGCGGCCAGGTCGGCGCGGATGGCGGCTTCGGTGTTTTGTTTCAGGTCAATGAGCGCGCCTTTGGCTTTGGCCCCGTCGGCGGCGTCTTCGGCCATGGCGAACAGTTGCGGGAGGGCATCGGGGATGGGATTATTCATATATTTTTAGGAGTTGGGAGTTGGGAGTTGGCAGTTGGGGAAGGCGCATGTGGAGTGCGCGGGCATGACCGCGCTTGGGAACTGGGAGACATGTCTCCCAGTCGGAAAGCGGCGACGTGTCGCCGCAGTCCAAGCCGCCGGCCAAGTCGCATATTCTGCGCAAATGGCTGGTATCGAGTCGAAAATGGATCGCGGGCGGGGTAAAATTCTTGATTTTGACCGAGCCGCCGAGCCGGGCGGGGTAAACTTGAGAATTTTAGACCAGCCGGAAACGCGGCCGGGGTGGAATTGAGAATTTTGCGGCACCCGCGCGTCCGGGCGGGTCAAAATTGAGAATTTCAGGGCAGCCGTGAACGCGGGAGGGGTAAAATTGTGAATTGTGGACCAGCCGGACCGGCGGGAGGGCCAGAATTGATAATTTTGAACCAGCCGCGATTCCGGGTGGGTCAAAACAGAGAATTCCAGAGCGGTCCGCCGGGCAGTGGGAAAGGACGCGAGGGGAAATGAGGAGCTTGCACCGCTTGCCCGATGTCGCCGTTGCGCAGAATTTCCAAGACTTTTCATGCCATTCTGTGGCGATAATCCTGAAACTCCGGCATTGACCGGTCAAGTCATCGGTTGGCAAAACTTAATCATTTTTTGCCATCCCCGGCGGCGGGTTCAGGGGACTTGCAGGCGTCAATGGCACAGGTCGTTCAACGCCGCGCGCAGGTCCGTAAATTGAAATTGAAAGCCGGTCGCCAAAATGCTCTTGGGCGCGCACCGCTGGCTCACCAGCGCCAGCGAGGCTTCGGAACCCAGCAGCCGCGAACCGAGTTTCACCGCGAACACCGGCGCGGGCGGACTCCACGGCCGCTGCCACACGCGGCGCAGCTCGCGCATGAATTCCGCGTTCGTCACCGCGCCGGGCGCGACGGCATTGTATGTTCCCGACATGTTTTCCGAGCCGACCGCCGCGACAAATATTCGCACTAAATCCGCGAGGTGAATCCAACTGATATATTGCCGGCCACTGCCGACCGCGCCGCCGAGAAAATATTTTGTCAGCCGGCTCAACACCGGCAATGCGCCGCCGCCACGCCCGAGCACAAAACCGATCCGCAGCGCGACTTTACGAATCTGCGGCACTTTGGCGGCGGCGAAAGCGGATTCCCATTGCCGGCAGACCTCGGCGAGCGCGTCGCTGCCAGCCGGCGCGGATTCATCACAAACAGTGTTTCCCGTGTCGCCGTAAAAGCCGGTGGCGCTGGCCTGCACCCAGACGCGCGGCGGCTGGGCCCCCTGCCCCATCGCGGCGGCCAGGGCGTTCACGGAATTGACGCGCGAGGCGAGGATGCCGCGCAAATTTTCCGGCGTGTGCGGACAGTTGATATTTTTGCCAGTGAGATTGATGACCGCATCCGCGCCGTCGAGAAATGGCATCCAATCGCCCGGATGCTCGCCATCCCAAACCACTTCACGCACCCGGTCGCGGCGCGCACGCGCGCGGCGGGTCAACACGATGACTTCGTCCCCGCGCTCACTGAAAGCTTGCGTCAACGCCGTGCCGATGAAGCCGCTGCCGCCGGCGATGACGATGCGTTTTTTGCTCATGGCTCAGTGTGGCAAGGTTTCATCGCGACTGCGCGAGGAGATGACGGCGGTGAAGTTCAAAACTGGATTGGCTCGTTGAGTTTGCCGCATTGGGAACAGCGGGAACGGTCCACGTCGGCGTCGTCGGTATAGACAAAGCCGCATTTGCTGCAGCGGAACACGCGGTCTTCCGGGTGCGCCGGGCCAAAGCGCCGCCGCCGAAACTCCGAAAGAATCCCAATCGCGCACAGCGCCCCGAGCGCGAGCACCACATAAATCACGAGCAGATGCGGAATGTTCATGGCGCGTTGGTGGCAACTGAAATCACCGGCACGGTGTGCCAGACGAAAGTGATCTCGCCAAACATCAGGCGGGGCGCGGGCGTGAACCGCAAATTGCGCGCCAGTTGCAAGGCTTGCTGGTCGGCGGCGGCGAGCGTGCTGGACTCCAGCAGCACGGCGGAGGCGACGTTGCCCGCCGGGTCCACCAGCGCCTGCACTTTGCTCGGCGGAATCACATCATTGACTTGGATGGACGGAAAATTGGTTTGCGTGGTCAACAGCCGCCGGGCCAGCTCGCCGGAAATTTGCAGGGTCGTGGCCGGCGGCAGCGCGCCATCGGACGCAATAACCGGCTCGATCACTTCCGGCGCAGGCGTGAAGTTCAGCGGCCGGCCCGACGGCTCATTCGTCTGCATAAACTGGATGAACGCGGCGCCCAATTGTCCGGCGTCCGGTTGCAACAACCAGCGCGGAGCTTCCGTCCAATTAAAATCCGGCTGGCTCGCGACCGGCGGACGCTGCCAGAACTCGGTCACAAAATCATGCGCGTTCGGCCGGGCAAACAGCGTCGGGTCGCCGAGCGCAATCAGTTCGTTGGCGGCGGTTGCCAGTTGCAGATGCGGAACCTTGGTCACGGCGCGCGGGACAATTGGTTTGGTGGTTCCAAAGATGACAATCAGCGCCAGGTGGAACGCGAGCGCAAAGGCGATAAAAAAAAGAAACCGGTTCCGCGACCAGCTTTCGCTGCGCGTTTGCGGGGGCAGCGCGGACGAATCGGCAGGCAGATCGCTCATGGCTTGGCGGGCGCGGCTGCGGCGCGCGGGAGCGTGGCGAGCAAGGCGTTGGTGATGCCGCAATCGCGCGCGAGCAGCGACAAATGCGCGATGGTCCCGTAGCTGACCGCCTGGTCCGCGTGAATGATGAGCGTGAGCGGTTCGCGGGCGCCTTTGACGTCGGCGATCAGACTGCTTTTCAAAATCCGCTCCGTGACGATTTGATTTTCGTAATACAGCCGTTCCTGATTGTCCACGGCCATCGCGACGGTGAACCCGTCGGTGCCGGGCAGATTGTCCGCGCCGGGCGGTTGCAGCGGAATGCCCGCCGTCGGGATAAATGCGCCGAGCAGCAGAAAAATCACCAGCAGAAAAAAAACGGCGGCGAACGGCGCCACGTCAAAATGGCTGCGCAGGATTTTGGCGTTGCGCGGAAATTTCATTGCGGTTTGCCGGTGCCGTTTTCGGTGACGACGTTGACGATCTCGGCGGCGGCGCGTTCCATGTCGAGGACGATTTTGTTCACGCGGCTGACGAGGTAATTGTAGCCCGCGTGCGCGGGGATGGCGAGCGCAATGCCGGCCGCCGCGCAGATGAGCGATTGCAGGATGCCCGCCGAAAGCGAGTCCGGCCCGCCGCTAATATGGGCATAAAGCCCGGCCTGCTGCAAATTGCCGAACACCTGGATAAATCCGACCAGCGTGCCGAACAGGCCGAGCAGCGGCGAAATTTGCGCGATGGTGGCGAGCAGGTTCAATTTTTCCTCGAGGCGCGGCACCTCGGTGAGGCCGGCCTCCTCAACCGCTTCGCGCACGCGGTCGCGGCCTTTGTCGCGGTTGAGGATCGCGGCCTTCACCAGCCGCGCGACCGGGCCGGCGGTGGCGTCGCAAATGGCGACGGCCTCGACGACGTTGTCGCGCTTGAGCACGGTGCGGACGCCGTTGAGAAATTCCGCAGAGTTGATCGTGGACCGATGGCAGAACAGCGCGCGTTCGATGAACACGACGGCGGCGGTGGCGGCGGCAATCAAAATGAGCCAGATCACTGGCCCGCCGTTGGCTAGAAGCGTAGGCATGTCATTATTAAAGGCGTTTGCGCGCGAAGTTCAAAGCGCAAAGTTTTCCGGAGCCGGCGGACTACGAGCGTGCGGCTTCGACAAACGCCTGAAGATTCGCCGTGCTGACGCCGGGCGGCACGCCGCCGGCGCAAGACAAAATGAGCCGCGCACGATCCGGCGCCTCCCGCAAAAGATTTTTCACCGCCGCGCGAACGTCGTCCGGCGTGCCCTGCGCCAGCACGTCGCGCGGCGGCACATTGCCGAGAATAGTAAGTTTGTTATCGCACAGCCGGCGCATTTCCGCGAGCGAGGTCTGGACGCCGGGATTGTAAAGATTGATGCCAAGGTCGGGATAATGGCGGATGGACTGCGCACACGGCGCGTCGTTGTGAAAAAATTTCACCGGCAAATCCACGTCGTAAAGCTCGCGAAAATACGGCAGCCCAAACTCCACAAAATCTGATTCGCGCAGGAAGCCCACGATGTCGTCCAGCATCATCAAACCCGCAATCGTCGGAAACGTCTCGCGCTGGAGCGCGTGCCATTGCTTGAGAAAATCCGTGATGATGCGCAGCAGCCGGTGAACCGGCTCGGGATCAGTTTTGATCGCCATCAAAAATTCGGTCGCGCCCATCAGAAACGTCGCCACGTTCAGCGGACCGCGCGAGACGGAAAAGCGGATTTTGTGGCCCAGCCCCTCAATGCGCGGCTGCGCCCAGCGCAGCCGGTTGAGCATGAACGGCAGCAGCCCGTCCGTGCGCACATCCGGCGCGGCCAGGTCGGCGATCTGCGCCACGTCCGTGATGATTTTGTCGGCGAACGGAAATTCATTGCGCGGGAAACGGCATTTGCTGCCGAACGCCGACGGCTCGGTGCACATGCCGAATTCCGACCAAAAGCCCGGCAGAAACCACACGTCGGGAAACGTCTCGATAGCCTTCCGGTTCGCCTCGAACCAAAGTGTTTCGCTGGAAAGATAATCCGCGATGTCCCGTCCGCACCAACCCGGCAGCCACGGGCAGTCAATGATGAAGCCCACCGGCGGCGGATCCAAAATTTCACCGCGCAGCACGGCCCGCAAATGGTTCCATTGCAAGTCGGTCATGAAGTCGGCCGGCATGATGGCGGATTTTTTGCGCGATGCACTGAAAATTTTCTTGGCGTTTCCCTCGGCTTGGCGGTTAAACTCGCGCATGGAAAAACCTGACCAGCTACGCGAACTCTTTCGGATGCAGCAAGCCCTCAACGAACGCATCGGCGTGAAAACCGACGGCATGAGCGAGGAGGAAAAAACGAAATGGATTCTCAACTATTGCCGCGCCATGTCGCAGGAAATGGCCGAGCTCACCGACAGTGTGCCGTGGAAATGGTGGGCCAAATACCAAAAATTCGACGAGCAAAATGCGCGCGTTGAAGTCGTGGACCTGTTTCATTTTCTCATCAGCATGGCGCAGGTGCTCAGCATGAGCGCGGATGATGTGTTTGCCGCCTACGTCAAAAAGAACGAAGTAAATTTCAAGCGTCAAGACAGCGGCTACACGAAAAAGGACGAGAACGATTCCAAGCACATTTGAAACGCATTGGCCCATTTTGGCAGACTGCCGGAACCAAACCATTTTGAGCGACGGGCAGAAACGGCAGTTTCTGAAACGATGATTGAGGCGGGGCGGGATTTAATTTGCGCCATAAAATAACGCGCGCCTTCGCGTTCAAACGCTTCGCGATTTTGCTAAACCGCCACGCCAGGTTTTGCGCGATTCTCGAGAAAGTCCCGCCGCCATTTGGCGCGTGAAGGGTTGCCGGTGCCGTTGCTGCTGATCGAGGTGATAAACCACCATTCGCGCGGCACCTGCCAGCCCGGCAGCTTCTGGAGCAAAAACTGTTTCAGTTCCTCCTTGGTGCTGGGCCGATCCACCGCGACGCAGGCCACAATCAAATCCATCCGGTCCGCACTGCCGCTGGGCACGCCGAAGACGACGCATTCGGCGACGGCGGCGTGCTCGCGCAAGGCCTGTTCGATCATGGTCGGCGACACTTTGCGGCCGGCGACGTTGATGTGGTCGTCGGTGCGGCCATGCAGAAAGATTTCACCAGCCTTGATTTCCGCGAGATCGCAAGTGTGGAAAACGCCGCCCGCCAAGGCCGGCTCCGGTGCCGGCCAATACGTTTCACCGACCGCGCGGCTGCGCACCAGCAGCGCGCCATTTCCGCCGATTTCCACCGACACATTTTTCAGCGGCCGGCCGACGAAGGATTCATTTTCGCGCGGCGTCGGGCTCGCGTCGTAGGCGATGCCGCCACATTCGGTGGAGCCGTAAAAATTATGAATCTTCACGCCATGATCCGCGAAAACAGCGCGCTCCAAAGTGAGCGGCAGCGGCGCGCCGGCAGAAATGGCGAGCCGCACGTTGCTCAGAATCGCGCCGGCTTTATGCCATGCGTGCCACAGCGCCGGAACCGCGGCAACAGTGAGATTCCAGTGCGCATGCGCCGCGCAGCGCAATGCCACCGGCAGCGGCGACGGCACGAGGAACAGCGGAATGCCATGAAGCAGCAACGGCAGCACGAGGCTTGAAAATCCGTAGGAATAGGCCAGTGAAATCACGCCGAGATTGGGCCAGTCGGGCCGCAGTCCCATCGTCGCCACGATGTTCTCCGCGTCGGCGGCCAATTGCTCCGGCGTGAAGCAGACAGCGCGCGGAACCCCCGTGCTGGCCGGCGTGGTTTTGAGATGGCAGCCGGGCAGCCGCGGCGGCAAAGCCGCCAGCGATTGATGATGCGCCTCGAGCGGACACACCACGATGCGCGCACGCCAGGCGCGCAAAACGGTGATGATGAATTCGGGGGAATTGCCCTGCGGCTGGATCATCGCCGGCGTTTGCGGCAACGGTTTTTCACCTTCGTCGTGCAGTTGCGCAAACGTCCAACTCTGTCCGGAAGCCAAATCGCGCATGGCAATTTCATTTTGTCGTTCCTGAACTACTTTCTGCCAGCGTTCGTAAAGCATCTGTTATTACTGGTAATAAGCCATCATTTGTTGCAGTTGCAAGCCCGATCTCAAAGCAAACTACCGGTTTTGAAAAACTTTTTCAGGCACGCGTGGCGGCAACACCCGTCGTCATCGCTTCCTGCAACGAGGCGTAAACCTTACCTCGTCTGCGAGAACATCAACCGCCAGAGCCAGTCGGAGCGCAGCAACCAAGCTCCTAGCTGGCCTTGCAGCATGGGCGAAAGCATCATCCACTGCAAACCTCGCGCCCAAGCCAGCCGCCGCGCAAACGCCGTATCGCAGTTCTGGGCAATCTGCCGCTGCGCTTGTGACCAGTTCAACCGGCCGCGGCTGTAATCGGCCAATGGTCCGACGGCCAGCGCAGCGGACTCGAAGGCCATGGACATGCCGTTGCCCGTGATCGGCGGCGTCATCGTCAAGGCATCCCCAACGCAACACTCTTTTTTTGCCGCCGCCCGCTGCGGTTTTAGCTGCAGCCCGGCCACGGCGCAAAACGAATCCGTCGCAAATTCCGCCGCCTGCAATCGCTCCCGTAACAGGGAGCCGGGTTCGCCGCGCAACCAATCTTGTTTTGATTCCGGCAGGCGCTGGTTTTCGCCGGCGCGAAAAAGTCCGCATACATTGACTTCGCCGCCGCCGATGCGGTTAATACCAATATAGCCATTTGGTGAAAGGTGCATTTCCAAATCCGCTTCCAGCTTCACGGAATGGGACCGCGCGACATGCGCCTTCAGGCCAAACCAGCGCGGATTCTGTTCGGCGGTTGGCGGGCGCCGGCCGACGGCAAGAACGACGCCGGCGCGGGATTCGCGCGCAGTCCAGCGCGAATTCATCAGCAGTTCGCCGCCGAGCCGTTGAAAAAATTCGGCCAGCAGTGCGTCCAACGCATGACGCGCCAAACACAGCGCCGGCGTGGCCAGTTCACGAATCGGCGACCGGTTTGAGCCGCAGACAAACAGAACCGTGCGGGCGGCAACGGCCCCGGCCTGTTCCAAGTGCGTGAGCAAACCAAGCTGGGCGAGCACCGACCGACCGTGACCGCTGATGAATTCGCCGCAGACGCGGTGGCGCGGATAGCTGCCGGCTTCAAAAATTTTCACCGGCACTTCGCGCTGCCGCAAGCTGATGCCCAAAGTCAGACCTGCCAGCCCGCCGCCGATGATTGTGATGGGTTGGCACGGCGGCATGTTTTTACTCCTTCCGCCGCGCGACGAACAGGTGGCTGAACAAACCGACGGGACGTTCAACCAGTTCCCAATTTTGCTGGTCGGGCCAAAGCGCCGACAGTTCGCGGCCGGCAAATCCGGCGCGGACGCTAATGTGACCGTCATGGCAGGTGACCGGGCCGCAGCCAATCACCCACAGCAGCCGCCCGCAAATCCGTGGCAGCCAAGTGCGGCGCGGTTCGAGCGCGATGACCACGCGCGCCGAACGCGCCGTCAGCCGGAGCATTTCGGCGAGCGCCTCGGTTTCAAACTGGTGGAAAAATAAATTGCTGATGACGGCATCGGTCGCCATGGGTGATGTCTGCCGCAGCCAGGCGGAAGCCTCGGCGACTTCCGCGCGAACCTCCCAGCCAAGATGTTTGAAAGCTCCGGCCAGTTGCGGATCAAGCGCGTTCAATTGATCCACCAAACTCGCCTTGGCGCCGGACCATTGGCCGCGCAAACGCTTGGCGACGCTAAACAAAAAATGTCCGTCGCCCGCGCCCAACTCGACAATATGCCGGGCATCTGCATCCGCCAAATACGTTTGCAGGAGCCGAGCCATGATGCGCGGATGCCGCATCCAGGCGTTGAGCCGGCGGAGGTCGCGCCGCGACCGCAAGGCGGATTGGTCCTGCGGCGGCAAGACATCCAGCAATTCGGGAAGGACAATTCGTTCCATGAATGAGTAATTTTTTATTCCACTTCGAGCAGCGCGCCGTGGCAGCTAAAGCCGGCACCAAATGACGACATCCACCACAGCCCGCCCGGCGCATTCTCCGCGAGCGCCGCTTGCAAAACAAACAGAACGGAGGGGCTGCTCATGTTGCCGTGTTCGCGCAGCACGGATTCGCTCCGGCGCACGTCGTCGTTGGACAACTGGAATTTTTCGCGCAGGGCCGCCAGCACGTCGCGTCCGCCCGGATGCAGTATCCAGCCGTTGATCTGCGCGCGCGCCGCTCCCGCGCGGGCCAGCGTGTCGGCAAAAACGGTTGCGCAATGTTGCGCGGCCAGCACCGGCACGTCCGACGTAAGAATGTTGCG
The DNA here is from genome assembly GCA_903944085.1 of uncultured Verrucomicrobia subdivision 3 bacterium. GTDB lineage: Bacteria > Verrucomicrobiota > Verrucomicrobiia > Limisphaerales > UBA11358 > UBA11358. The sequence continues at coordinate 26,732 of CAJAQO010000123.1, read as the reverse complement.
GAGCATTCCATTTTTCTGCTCGAACCGCAACCGATAGCGGTCAGCCGGCTTCAGGAGCGAGCCGCTGCTCTTCCATTTTATCCGCCGGCCAGCGCCGGGGGTCGGCGAGAGCACCGCCGCGCCCGCACCGTCGCCGAACAGACAAGCGCTGATCAGAACGCCGGCGTCATCGTCGAGATAAAAAGCAGCGCTGCACACCTCGACGCAGATGGACAGCACGCGCGCGCAATTGCCGGACACCACCAGCGCCTGCGCCGTCTGCAAATTCGGCAGCGCCGCGCCGCAGCCCTGCCCCACCAAATCGAGCGCCAGCACGTCCGGCCGCAGGCCCAGCCGCTCGCTGGTGTAACTCGTCAGGCCGGGACACAAATAACCGGTGCAGGTGCTGATGAGAATGGCGTCAATTTCGCGCGGACTCGTTTTCGCAGCGGCGAGCGCGCGCTCCGCCGCCAGCGCGGCGAGCGCTGGCGCATTTTCCACGAAGCGCGCCGACAACGCGTCCGGCGTGAGATCGAAGGCGTTATCCAATTGGTCGAGCGCGAGGTGGCGCGCGGCAATGCCGTTTTCACCGGTCAGCACTTTTTTTAAAATGGCCCGTGAGCGCAAATTTAGGTCCTGAAACCGGGCGGAATTTTTCAACGCCGTCCAACAATCCTGCTGGGTATAACGGTGCGACGGCGTGGCCGTGCCGGTTCCGATGATAAACATGGGCGAAATATAGTGTGCGGCGGACGCACACGCCAGCCATTGCGGCGAATTCACGCTGAACCACCTTGAGGCGCGAACCTGCGAATGACGGTTTGCCGATAATTTTTGCCGTTGCTTTGAACCTTTGCTCGCTTCGCCCATTCCTCTTGGTGAAAATGCCGGAAGTGGCCGCCATCGAACAACTGCCCGTGCCGCAGGCCCGCGCCGGGGAGCCGGCGGCGTGGGACGCGCTCTTCCGGCGCTATCAACTGCCGCTTTATGTTTACGTTTTTGAACTGGTCCGCGACGAACAGGCTGGCCTCGACATCGTGCAGGAAACTTTCATCGCCGCCGCCCGGCATATCGCCGGACTGCGCGAGGACAGGAAATTTGGAAGCTGGCTGTTTGGGATCGCCCACCAAAAATGTGTCCAGCGCTGGCGCCAGCGGAAAGAAATTCTGTTCGACGAAATTCCCGACGCGCCGGATGAATTTGAGGACGGCCCCGACGATCTACTCATCCGCCGCGAACGCGAAACTGAATTTATGAATTTGCTAAACCAACTGCCGCTGTCACAGCGGGACGTTTTGCTGCTGCATTTTATTGAAGATTTTTCGCTCGAAGAAATTTCCCGCATCACGGAAACACCGCTTGGCACCGTGAAATCACGGCTGCACTACGCCAAGAAATCCCTGCGACATTTATTGGAGAAAGCACCATGAACATCCCGCGCGATATTCTGCTCGCCCGCCACCAAACCGTCCGGCCGAAACTGGACGCCATCCGCCGGGAAGTCGTGGCGACCGCGTGCAACCATCAAGCCACCAAGGCCCAAAGTTTGGCAACTGGCCCGGCGGCGTGGTGGCCGGACTTTTTCGACCGGATTTGGCTGGAACTTATTTGGCCGTGTCGCCGGATTTGGACCGGACTGGCGGCGGTCTGGATCATGCTGCTGCTCGTCAACGTCGCGGAGCGTGAACCAGCCACCGTCGCCAGCGCCAAGCACTCGCCGGCGTTGGCGATGCGGCTCGCATATTTCAGCCAGGAGAAATTGTTGAACGAGTTGCTGGCCGATCATGCTTTGCCTGGTGAAGCCGACCAGCCGCGAAATGCCGCGCCCAAACCGCGCAGTGAAATCACCGAAACCGCCGTCATCTGAATTATGAATGCGAAAACCAGCTGGCGCTGGCGGCTGCTCCGCTGGGGATTGATCAGCCTGGCAGGCCTCATCACTTTGGCCGCCGTTTTGATCACCGAAGAAAACTGGCGCGGAAAACGCGCCTGGGAAAATTACAAGCACGCAGCCGAAGCGCGCGGCGAGCGCTTTGACTGGTCGGCATTCGCCCCGACCAATCCCGTGCCGGACGATCAGAATTTTATCAAGGCTCCGATTTTTTCCGGCGCGACGGCGGCGGAATGGGACGACCAAACACTGGCTTGGAAACCAACCACGCATCTCGTTGACCGGCTTAGCATGTCGCCGTATCGCCGAGATGCCAGCGACGTTCCCGACCAAACCGGGGCGTCTTGGGAACGCGCGCGTTTGACCAATTTAAAAAACTGGCAGGATTATTACCGCAACTCCGCGACCAACGGCGCAGGCGAATTTCCGGTCGCGGCGCAGGCGCAATCGCCGGCGGCCGATGTTTTGCTGGCATTGAGCAAATACGGTGCGGCCATCGAGGAATTGCGTGCCGCGAGCCGCCGGCCTTATGCCTGGCTGGGCGATTATTCGGCCGGCGATGCGAAGGAATTCTCGTCGCTGCTGGCGTATCTCGCAAAGTTCAAACAGTGCACGCAGGTTCTCAATTTGCGGGCCATCGCGGAATTGGGCGATAACCAATCCGCCGCCGCCCTCGAAGATGTCCGGCTCCTGCTGCGCCTCGGCGACGCCTTGCGGCAGGAACCTTTGCTCATCACACATCTTGTCAGCATGGCCATCACGCCCTACACGCTCTTGCCGATTTACGAGGGCCTCGCGCAACACCGGTGGACCGACGCGCAGCTTGCCGAACTCGAACAGGCACTCGCGCAACGGGATTTTCTGGCCGACTACCAACTGGCCATGCGCGGCGAAATGGTGTTTGCGACGGACACGCTGGAAAATCAAAGGCTCACCCGCAAATACGAAACCACGGTGGCGGAAGCCGGCAAAACCAAGGCGGTGACGATCAGTCTCCGGTTCATGCCGGCCGCCTTCTTTTATCAAAACGAACTCGCCTGCGCGCGGCTGAATGAGCAATTTCTCCGACCGCTGGTGGAAGTGACAAATCGGCTGGTTTCGCCCGCCGCCGTGCGGCAAGCCAATACCGCTGTGGCTGCCGAATTGAAGCATTATTCACCTTATAAGATTGAAGCCGGGATGTCTTTTCCGGCCATCAGCCGAGCCGTGGCAAAATTCGCCTTCGCCCAGGTCAGCGTGGATTTGGCGCGCGTGGCGTGCGCCCTCGAACGCTTCCGGCTGGCGCATGGAAATTATCCGGAAACGCTCGACCTGCTGGCGCCGCAATTCATCGCCCAAGTGCCGCACGACGTGATCAACGGCCAGCCCTTGCATTATCGCCGCACGGAAGCCGGACAATTTATTCTTTACTCCGTGGGCTGGAATGAGCAGGACGATGGCGGACAAACCCTGTTCAACAAAAGCGGCCAGGTTGACCGCGAAAAAGGTGACTGGGTTTGGCGGTATCCCGCTAAATAATTGGCTGTCAGGCTGGTCGTTTTCCGCTTCAGCCGTGGCGGACTTTGCCGCTCGTGGTGGTTTTTATTTCCGCGACGATCTCCAAGCTGGCCGGCACTTTCTGCGCGGACAATCGTTTGCGGCAAAAGGCGATGATGTCTTCGCTGGTCGCAGTTTGGCCGGGACGCAATTGCACCTCGGCATGAATCGCCTCGCCCATTTGCGGATGCGCCTTCGCGGAAACGCGCGAACGCAGCACCGCCGGATGATGATCTAAAACGGCGGCAACTTCTTCGGGAAAAACTTTGTGGCCGGCGACGTGAATGACCGACGACGTGCGTCCATCCAAAACGATGCGTCCGCCGCTGTCGCGATGCGCGAGGTCGCCGGTGAGAAACCAGCCGTCGTGCAAAATTTCCGCGCGCGAACGAGGCGGATTCAAATAGCCGGAGAACATTCCCGGCCCGCGCAGCGCGAGCTGGCCGGTCTGGCCTTCCGCGAGCGAGTGCATTTTGTCATCCACAATTTTGGCCTCGAAACCATCCACGGGCCGGCCAATCGCTTCGGGATGTTCCGCGGCTTCGTCGTTATTTTGAATCGGCAAGCCCACTTCGATGATGCCGTAGCCTTGCGCCACCGGCACTTTGAATTTCGCGAGAAAATCCAGCGCGGACTGCGGATGAAGTTTCGCGGACACGGACATCACGCGTTTCAGCGATGGCGGCAACGCGCGGCCCGACTGGTCGCTGTTCATCATGCGGACGTGCATCGGCGTGAGGTAAAGAAACGTGGCCGCGTGTTTCGCGGCGGTTTCCAACAGACTGCCGGCCAGATAATCAGCGGAGACAATCACTGTCGAGCCGATTTCCAAATACAAAATGATGGAGACGTAAAAATGATACGCCATCGGCAGCACCCAGAGAATTTTGTCCTCGTGCGTCAGTTTTAAACCGGCGTTCGCTGCGCGTGTTCGCTCCAGCACGTCGCGATGCGTCAGCACCACACCTTTCGCCGCGCCAGTCGTGCCGGAAGTGAAGCGCACGAACGCCGCGTCCGCGAGGTTCGGCGCGAGCGGCGGCTGGGAATTTTCGAGGCGCGTGAAGCGCAGACCGTTTGCACCGGGATTTTTCAGCGCGAAGGTTTTGCCGGGATAGGACGCGCCGATGCTTTCGTCGAGAATCGCGCATAACGGAGCCTGCGCGATCATGTCGGTTAATTCGTCCAGTTTCATCTGGTGATGAATCGGCATGATGACCGCGCCACAGCCGAGCGCCGCCAGCGCGCCGATGACAAACGCGCGCCCGTTGCGCGCCCGCACGCCGACGCCTTGCCCTCCGCGCACGCCGAGCTGGTCAAGCTGCAGCCGCAACTCCTCGACTTCGCGCCAGAGCGATTGGTAGTCCAGTGCGCCTCCGGCATCAATTATGGCGGCGCGGTCAGGCCACCGAAGGGCGGATTGGGCGAGCGTTTCAAAAACATTCATCGAAAAAATTTACCGCAGAGACGCAAAGACGCAGAGGAAAATTTTAGTGGACGGTTCTGGAATTTTCTCCGCGTCTTGGCGCCTCGGCGGTTTCAAAAGTTAAGACATCTGTTTCCGAATGAGCGTGACAGCTTCATCCAACGGACGGCCCGCCGCTTGAAACGCCGCCGCCGTTCCCGCCGCCCAGCCGGTGGCGAGCGCGGTGCCGATGACGCGGGCGGAAGTCATCGCGCCCGTCTCCGCCGAAAGACAGCGACCAGCCACGAACACATTTTCCAATTCCGCCGGGCGCAGGCAATCGAGCGGAATTTCGTAAAAATCGCGCTCGGCAAAATAATTCATTTCCGGGCGCGGACTTTTCCCCCAGCGCTCCATCGGCCAGCAACCGCGTGCGATTCCCTGTGACGACTTCTGCACATGCAACACTTCATCGTCGGTCAACCGCGCACGACCAAGAATGCGGCGACCGGAGCGGACGCCAAGCTGCGGCGCGACGGAATCCAGCCGCGCGTTCCGAAAGGCGGCGACGTTTTCAACGAGGAAAAGATACAGCGGTTCAAGCAGCGCGCGTGACTCCCGTTCCCAATCCGTCACCTGCTGCCAGAGTTGGCGGCCGGAATCGGCGGGAAACAAACTTAATTTGAGCGCCAGCCGGCCATTGGTGCCGATGCCGGGAACGAGCGCCAGCCGTTCGCAGATGGCAGGCAAAGAACCGTCCTGGACCGCGCGGCGCAACGCGCGGCGAACTTCGAGCAAACCGCGTTCAGCTAGACTTGGATCAACATTTTCCAGGACAAAAACCAAGGCGGGTGCCTGGTCGGTGGCTCCGTTTTCTGAATCCGCTCCGGCCAGCGCGGCGGCGGTCGCCTCGCCGGTGCAATCCACCACGGCCTGCGGAGAAAAATTCAGCGGCTCGTTCCACGCCAGCGCGCAAACTAGATTCATCCGCGAATTTTCCATCCGCACTTCCGCGACGGTGGCGTGCAAAATTAAATTCACATTTTGAGATTCGCCAACCACAGCGTCCGCCACGCGCGCGAAAGCCGGCGGCGAATACGGCAACACCCAAAGACCTTGATCCACGCGGAGAGGTTTGGCGCCGCCAACGGTCTGCAATCGCGTGGCAAACTCATTTGGAAATCCGCCGCCAACTGGCGTGGCGGCAGTGCCGGTCGTATCGCGCAAATACAAGCCACAAATTGTGCCGACTTGCGCAGCGGTGGCGAGGCCGCCGAGAAAACCGTAGCGTTCCAGCAAAATGACTTTTGCCCCGGCACGTCCGGCTGCCGTGGCGGCGGCGATGCCCGCCGCGCCGCCGCCGATGACCAGCACGTCGCAGGAAATTTCCGGGCAGCGGGTTGAAAGCGGGGTTGTCACGGCCATGCAAAATCAGTTCATGCCGCCGGTTCTGTCAACAGCGCCTGGCGCACATCGCGCTCCATGCCGTTCACTTCCGCGATGGTCAGGCAGTCATCCACCCAGGAAATCTGCGCGGATAAACGGTTGCCGAATTTCAAAAACACCACCATCAATCCAGGTGGACGCCAGGCGGGCACGAGATGCGTGACTTCCAGAATTTTTCCGCCCATGAAATCTTTCATGCCGGCGCAGGTTTCGCCGGAATCGGAAAAACTGAACGTGGCGAATTTGCCGCGTGTCGGTTTGCCGAGGTGGTTGACGTAAAAACCGAGCGGCAGCGGCTTGAACATGTCGAGCGCGGCCATGCAGCTTTCGGGAAATTTATCGCGAATCTGATCGGTCATCTGCCGGCTCAATTCGCCGAGAATGCCTGAAATGTTGCCGGCGAATTTCGGCTCGAGGCGGTAAAACAAAATCGAGAGATGATTGGAAAAAATCGGGCCGTTGGCACCACGTTTGCGCGTATCGTGCGGCACGGGAATCAAATATGCGCCGTCTTGGTTGCCACGCTGGGTGGCGACGCCGTGCAGCGCGCGCAGGGAAGCCGCGAGATAAAAATGGCTGCGCCGGAATCCGCAGTTGAACTGCTGGCAGCGCGCGTCAATCTGCGCCGTCTCGGCTTCGTTGAAATAAATGAGGCGGTAATTATTTTTGCACGACGCGGGTCGCGGTCCGGGCGGCAGCAGGCTGAACAGCGGGTCCGCGCCGGATGCATCGAGCCATTTTTTGCAACTGCGCGCCAGCTTTACGTTGGGCCACCAGCCAGCCAGACCGGAGCCGAGTTGTTTCGGGCTGATGAAGTTCGGAGCTTTGGGCGCGGGATTTGCGTTTTCGTCCGCGTTGAGATGGTTCAACAAAAAATCCAAGCCGCGCGCATCGAGGCAGGTGTGATTCCAGGAAAGAAACAAATGGCTCGTGCCGTCCGCATGGCGCATCACGTCAAACGCCAGTCCCGGTCCGCGACTGGCGTGCAATTCGCGACCGGCGACAACCTCCGGCAAAAACCACGACTGGTTCGCGACGCCGTTCTGGCCGGCGTGTTCGAATAAAATTGTTTTTGGTTTTTCTGTGGCCCGCCAGAGCGGCGGAAACAACATTGGCAAGATGCGATAAATCCGCGCGCGCGCCAGCCAGTCCATGATCGGCGATTCGGCGAGGCGTCGGCGCAGCCGTTCCACGTCAAAGCCTTGGTCCAATTTAATGACCGCGCAGCAGACGTTTCCGGGCAGACCGACCCGCCGCATCCGGCAATCCTGCCCGTGCATGAAGTAATCCCCGGCGGCCAGGCGAATTTGACGGGGCAGGTCAGACATAATCGCTGCCGAAAATTTTAAACGGAAGACTGCCCCGTCCGCGCGAGTTCAGAAATGCACTTGGCCAGCGACGACATTGAAGCCAGATTCGCAGGCGTCAAATGGGAATCCGGCACGCGGACGCCGAGCACGCGCTCGCAAAAAAGCACCAGTTCCACGAGCGCAAAGGAATCAATGCCCGCCTCGGACAACGGGCTGTGTTCGTCAAATTGCACGCCCTCGGCGACAAAGTTGGTCCGCGCAAACTCGCAAAGTTTCGCGGCGATAATCTTGGGATCCGTTTCAGGAATCATTAATTCGCCCAAGTATGAAGTGGCTCGAAACGGCGTCAAGCATGGAGACGTGCGGCATTATCTGCTTGCCCGGCCGCCGGCACCGGAACATCCTTTGCCGGATGGCAGAATCCAATCAGGCACCAGCCGCCGCAGCCGCCGGCCTTTCCCCCGCGAAGGTAATCATCATAAAGTTCATTGCGTTGACCGCGATCAGTCTGACGCTGATTTTTGCCCAAGGTTGGGCGGCACCGCGTTATTACCAGCCCGATTACGTTGCGGGATTTTATACCGGTTTGCTGGAAGGCGCGCTCATGCCCGCCGCACTGCCGGGTTTGCTCGGCGGAAAAGATGTGCCGATTTATGCGCCGAACAACGTGGGCCGTGGCTATAAAATCGGCTACATTTTAGGGCTGAACGGCTGTGGCACGTTTTTCTTTGGCGTGGCCTTTTGGCAACCGCGCAAACGCAAATCGTAAATCAATAAGGCCAGTCGCAAAAAATTTCCATCACGCTCAACACGCCGCCGCCCCAATAAATGCTCGGCGCAAAGGTAAACACGCGCTGTTGTTTTTCGTAAATCAGTTTCACCGGATGTTCGGGAAGATTCGGGTCGTAGGCTTCGAATTCAATTTGCGAATCTGATTCGGTGAAACCATACAGCACGATGCCGTGATTGATGGTGATGCGCGGGAAACGAAACAGATGCACGAGCGATACGCCGCGCTTTTGCAACGAACGTTTTAATTTCTCCGCCATCTTTTCCTGAAACCGGCCATAGACCTTGAAAATCATGCGCCAATGGCTGCGCAAAAAATAGGATTCCCACGCCGCGCCGCATTCCGCTTTGAGTAGTGGCTCGTGCGCGCGGCTGAACGAACGCAAGCCGTCGAAACCGGGAATCACAAATCGTTCCGAATTAGCGCATGTTCGGCGCGGGTTGGAAGAAATGATTTTGCGGACAAGTTGTTGATAGTTCGCCGCCGCCGCCGGTGGCAGCTCTGGCGCGAAGCAGGCATAGTCGAAAAACAATCGCGTCGCGCGCACCAAGACGAAGCAGCGATGATAATAGGCCGGCGGCGGCTCGGTTTTGCAAGTGGTCATCGCGCCGGTGATCGGATCGAAATGATATTTCCAAACCAGCTCGTGCGCGAAAGCAAAGGTGTCGCGCTCGAAACAAAATGGGCGCACTGATTTTTCCGCCGATGCCGTCATGTGCTTTTTGCCGGAGCAGAACCGCTCAAGGTGATTTCCGCCGACAATACTTTTTCGCCGGCCACGGATGCGAAAACCCGCGCCTGAATCATGTCGCCCAAGATGCCCGTGATCACGGCTTCGATGCGCAGCGTGTTGCCGGGGCGCACGGCGCCGAGAATTTTCACCGCGCGCAACGCCGTCAGTTTCAGGCGCGGCCAGCGCGGATTCGCGGGATCTTCCTGCGCCACCATGCCGGCCACCTGCGCCGCCGCTTCCGTCATCAGCACGCCCGGCATGATCGGCTCGTCCGGCAAATGGCCGCGCAGAAAATATTCGTCACCGCGCACGTGATATTCGCCCACGCCTTCCTTGCCCGGCGTGAGACTGATCATCCGGTCCACAAACCGAAATTCCGGCCCGTGCGGCAGCGAGCGCATGGCGAGCTGCAAAATTTCCGGCGAGGCGCTCATTTTTTCAACGGTTCGGAAATGGTGTAATCCGCCGGCAAATGCGACTCGAACATTTTTGCTTCAATCGGCGCGTTTAGCACGACATTGGTAAAATCGTTGTGCAGCTTGGAGCCGTCGGCGAATTTCATTTCCGTGACGGCGATGGTGAAATCATTGGTGTGAAAACCGATCACGATTTGTCCGATGAATTTGCGCGCGGCCTCGCTGCGCGGTTGCAGCGTCATTTGCAAAATGGAGTTGGTTTCCATGGCCGACAATAACGCAAAACTTTTTTCCATCGTCGCGCGATCGCGCGGGAGGCTGGCATCAAGCAGGGACAGCGCGTCTTTCATCGGACCGGTCGGCACAGCGTCGAGCGGATATTTCTCCGCGCGCTTGAGCCGGGGATAAACGATGAGTAATTGTGCTGGTGTCCGCAACACGATGGTTTGTGCCGGCTGGCCAAGTTCCCAGCGGAATTCACCCGGCTTGACCCAGACTTTGCCATGCGAAATCAGCGGCTGATTCAAAACCGTGAGCGTCCGCGTCTGCGTAAAATCGCCGGTCCAGCTTTGCAAATTGGTTTGCACTTCAAACCATTTGTTAAATTGCGCGTCGTAATCGGCGGCGCGCAGTCCGGCAGCCAGTAAAACCAAAATAAGGAAACCGGGAAACCAGGAAGCTTTTTTGGGAGTTCCTGGCTTCTTGGTTTCCTTATAAAAATTCTTCCTCATTTTTTCCGCGGCCAGATGGGCGTGAATTGATACCATTGCTCAATATCCTTGCGAATTTCGGGCTCGAATGCACGCAGGATTTGCTGCGTGAGGTCGCGACGCGCCTCGCGGCTGCCCAAATTTTTCCGGTCGTAAATAAATTCCGGCAACACCTTCACCGCGTAACCATCAGGGCGGCGAACGATCGTCACGCCGATCAGCGCGCAGCCGGACGCGCGAGCTAATTCTGCGGCGGCGAGCGACGCCTCAAAATTGTGTCCGAAAAATTCCACCGGCACACCGCCGCGATCGGGCGGCCGATCCAGTGAAATCGCCAGATCCGCGCCGGCCTGAAGTTGTTTGATGACTTCCACAAACGCGAAACCATCGTCGCCGATGATCAGCGTGTCCACGCCGTAGCGGGCGCGTGCAGCCTTGCGCAGGTCGGTGAGTCCGTCGTCAGGCTCGGCCTGCGTGAGAATGGTCAGCCGGATGCCGAGTTGCGTGAGCAACATGCCGCCGTGTTCCCAATTGCCGAGGTGCAGCGTGATGAAGAGCGTGCCGTGACCGCGTCGCCGCGCGGCGTGGATGATTTCAAGTTCGCCGTCGGTGGTCAGCCAGTTGCGCGTGACTTCGCCGCTTTCGACACACCACAAATCAATGAGCTTGGCGGCGAAATTTTTGTGCGCGGTGCGCGCGGCTTTTTCCGCGGCGCATTGATCGCCGGAAAAAACCGGGAGAAAATTTTGCACAACGACTTCGCAGCGCTGACGCTGGAGGCACCAATATAAACCGGCGAGCAACCGGGCGATGCCTTTTACCAAACCTGCTGGCAACATCCGCGCGAGCGACACTCCGCAGCGCCACATGCCGCCGCGATAAAAGGCGGGCTGTTTTGCACGGGCAGGTTGTTCGTTCGCGTCCATCGCGGAAATTTACTTTGGACTTTGGACTTTAGGCTTTGGACTGAAGAATCGCCACCAAGCCGGCAGCAGAAAAACCGAGATGAGCATGTTGGTGCCGATGCCGACGGCGCAGACTTTGCCAAGGCTGGCCATGCCGAGATTGCTGGAACCGGCGAGTGAACCAAACCCGGCCACGGCGGTGGCACCGCAGAGCATCAAGGCGCGACCAACGGACCGACGCACGGCGACGAGATCGCCGCCGTGCCGACGCAGCGCGAGTTGGATAAAGATTGTGTAGTCCACGCCGGTGCCCAGCATCAGCGGGAGCGCCATGAGGTTCATCAAATTCCAGTTCCAGCCAGCCAGTGCCATCGTGGCAAGCAAAATAATTCCGCTCAAACACAAGACGGTCAGGCCGAGCAAAATTTCCAGCGCGCGACGAAACGCGAACCACAGCGAGAGTAGCACGAGCACGACCATCGGTGTGATGACCTGCCACATGCGGGACTGCACGCGTTTGAGCGTGGCGCTGCCGAGCAATTCCCAGCCGGAAAGCAGCGCGTGGTTTTGCGCTAGATTTTTCGATAGCGCGGACAATTCCGCCGCGTCCACTTGGTTCGTCGCCGGATAAATCAAACCCATCACGAGACATTCGTCAGCAGTGCGCGCGACGAAACGTTTCAGCAACCACTGGCTGACTTGATTCGTCGGCCACATCACCGATTTGCTTTCACCGGCACCCGCCCAAGTGCGCACGAGTTCCGCAGTCAGAACGAAGGCGTTCGTATTAAAACCTGCGTCAACCAAGGCCGCTCGCAGCAGCGGGCCTTTTTCGCCGAGCGCCGCGGCAGTGGCGCGATTGGCGGATTGAAATTCGGCGCGCGGCCAGAGCGTGTCGGGCAGCAGAAATTTTTCGATGAGACGATTGCTCACCGCGCCGTTCAGCAAGACTTCGGCGTTGGTAAGACGCTGAAAAACTTCTGCTTCGTCGCGACCGGGAACGATCAACCAGAGCGGCTGCGGCGGCAGCCCGAGTTGCGCGGTCATTTCGTCGAGCGTCGTTTGCGCCTCGCCGTGCACTGGCTGCAAGGCGTTGCCGGTGTGATCCAAACCTGGTTGTCGAAAAAACAAAACGATGCACGCGCCAAGAAAAATCAAGCCGGTCACGAGAAACGCGGCGCGATGAGAAGAATTCCCGGCGGTGGAAATTTCGACGGCGACAGGTTCCTGCGGCGCGACGAAATAATTCCACCAGCGGAAAGGCGCTTGATTCGGACGCGGCTGACGACGTTCGGGAAAAAGCGGCGGCAGATAAATCATCACCATCACGAGCGCCGACACGCCGATGCCGATGGCCACGAGCGAGCCAAGCTGGCCGAGACCGGGCAGACCGCCGAGGTTCAAAACCAAGAACGCACACATCGTGGTGATGGCCGCCCACAAAATGCTCGGCGCGATGGCGCGGCGGATTTCCGGCACGGTCATTTGCGGATGCGACAGCGCCTCCTGATAATGCACGACGGCATAATCTACGGCCAGGCCGAGCAGCACGGCGGCAAAACCGAGCGCGACGACGCTGATCGTGCCGAGCACCAGCGCGCCGAGCGCGAGCGTTGCAAATAAAATCAAACCCAGCAACGCGAGCAGCCACAGCATTGGTTTCCAGCGGCGATGCATGAGCCAGAATAAAATGGCGATGACCGTGGCGGTGCCACCGACGGAATGGCTCATGTCGCGTTGCATCGAGGTGGCGATTTCTTCCACGAAAACCGGACGACCGGTGTAATGCACCGTGACATTTTTCCAATCGTCTTTTGAATTTCCACTTTGCAATTCCGCAACGACGGCGTGAATTTGTTGCAACCAATTTTCGCAGTCGCGGTAGCTGGCCAAATCCACGGCAGATTGCAAATACAGCAGTCGAAATTTTCCGTCGTTGGAGGCGAACATCTGATTGCCCTGATCCATGTTCATGCCGCTGAGGTTGGTCAGCGCGGGCATGGTCAGCAGGTTGAACGGATCAAACGAGCGCCGCGCGAGATCCATCGGCGACATCGAGTTGGCGAGGAGTTCGCGGGTCTCATCCAACTGCGGCTTGAGCTGGTCGGGCGCGAGATGATTGGTGAGCGCGGCAAAATCATTTGGCGGCTGGTTGAACCACAACCAGCCGAGTAACTCGCCGAGCTGCTCGGGTTTTTCCATCCACGGTGCCTGCCAAGTCACTTCGGAAACCAAATTGGTTTCCTGCCGCAACCGCAGCGCGAGTTCGCCGGCGAGCCGTTCTGCCGTGTCAGAATCTGGCGCGCGAAGTGCGACGATGAGTTCGCGGGCGTTTGTGAAATGTTGCTGGTAAAGTTTTAATCCTTGGACGGATGGTTCATCCGGCGGCAGCAGGTCGAGAATGTCCACGTCAAAGCGCAGCCGCGCCAGTCCGAGGCCGATTGCCACGACGAGCAAAGCCCACCACCAGCGTTTCAAGAAAGGACTCACGGCGACAAAAATCCTTCCACAGTTTCGCCGGTGCGCGAATTTTCCAAGCGCCAGCCGCCGTCCGGTTTGTTTTCAAAATGCAATTGTTTCGGCAATGGTTTGCCGTCGAGAGCCAATGGCAAATACAGCCAGCTAAAACGCGTCGAGCCCGAACCGTGTCCGCTGAAACTGTAATTGCGCTGCGGAAATTTTATGAGCCATTGATTCGTCGTAATCTGTGCGGACAAAATGGCCAGCGGCGTTTTATCGAACTGAATTAGGCAACGCCCGGCATCGTCGCGTGCGAGCACGAGATCGCCGCCAAATTCCGGCAGGCCGCGCTGCGGTCGCCAGAGCGCCTGGCCCTGCTGGACGTGCCAGTCAGGACCGGCGGCGGTGAACAAACTTTGAGTGGCGGTCTGGCAGCCGGATAAAAATACAATGCCGGCCAGAAAAACTGCCGGGAGAAAACAGCGGAAATGCTCACCCGCAGGAAACGCAGCCGGCCGCAGACCGGCGTGGTCCGTGGTGGTTGAGCCAACGGTTGCTGTCATTTGTGTTTTCGTCATGAAAATTTTCGCCCGCCGCGCTGACTCGTTTATTTTGAGAAACGCAAACCATGATGCCGAAAGCGAAGCGGGTTGAAAAGTTTTTCGCACACCGTCGGTTGCGGATCTGCCCGCCGCCAAAATTCCGGGCATGAATTTCGATTTTGCCTTGCCAGCAGCGACGGAGAACGGCAGCTTGCGCCCCTTGCAACCATCTGTTTTCAACCAGCCGGATCGCCCGACACCGCCCGCCGACGGGCTGGTTTATCCGCTGCCATCGGTCGTTCAGCGTCTCCGGCTGGAACAGCTTTTCGCCATGCCGCAACCGTTGGAAGTGGAACTCGGCTGCGGCGACGCCTCGTTTCTGGTCGAATATGCGCGGCGGAATCCGGCGAACAATTGCATCGGCGTCGAACGGCTGCTGGGCCGTCTCCAAAAACTCGACCGCAAAGGCCGGCGCGCGGCGCTGCAAAATCTGCGCGGCCTCCGCATCGAGTCGGCGTATTTTTTGCAATATCTGCTGCCGGCGCATTCCGTGCAGGCGCTGCACATTTATTTCCCCGATCCGTGGCCGAAAAAAAAACACCGCCGGCACCGGCTCATCAACGAAGCTTTTCCGGCGCTGGCCAGCGCCGCGCTCGCACCCGGCGGCCAGGTTTTTTTGCGGACGGATGATGCGGATTATTTTCAGCAGATGAACGAAGTTTTTGACGCGGCGAAGGCATTTGAAAAAATCGCGACGCGAGCGGCCTTGGCGGAAATCGTAACGGACTTCGAGCGGGATTTTAATGCGCAGGGAATCCCAACTTTGCGGGTGGCGTATCAACTTAAAGGCAGAATGAAGAATGCCGAATGAAGAATCCGGCCGCCGGCGAAATTATTTTTTCATTCTACATTCTTACTGCTTCATTTCCTTCATACATCAATCACCGGCCCGCTGCCACCGCCGGGATTTTTCGGCGGCCCCGGCGGCCGGCCGCGCTGCACAGAAACCCGCGAGTTGCCGGTCAGCACGTTCAGGGCGACCGAAATGACGCTGATGACCAGCGCGCCGAGGAAAGCGTAGCCGAAACTGGCCACCATGAAATTGGGCTGCAATAGCGCGCCGACGAGGTAGAGCAGCAGCGCGTTGATGACGAGCGTGAAAAGTCCGAGCGTGAAAATCAACAGCGGCAGCGCAATGAGCATCAGAATCGGGCGGACAAAAGCGTTTAGAATACCCAGCAGCAAGGACGCCACCAGCAGGTTGCCCAGCTTGTCGTCGTAGCTGATGCCTTTGCGCAAAATCATCACGGCCACCAGCACCGCGACGGTGTTGATGATCCAGCTTTGCAGAAAGCGCAGGAGTTTTTTGGTGCCGGGCTGCATGATGCGGTCAGGGACTGCGCCTGCAAGTTGCTTCTTTTCCGCACGAAAAACAAGGCGCGATTTTGATGGCTTTGCGTCCGCATTCCCGCCAAATTTTCGGCAAACCATGAAATCCATTCTAACGGCGGCATTTTTCATCCTCGCGACGGCGGCGTTTGCCGATGGCGTCGTCGCGCCGGGCGCGAAACTCGAAAAACTTTCCGGCGACTTCGCCTTCACCGAAGGGCCGACGCGCGACCGAGCGGGCAACGTGTTTTTTGTGGACCAGCCAAACAACCGCATCATGGAGTGGAGCGTGGACGGAAAACTATCCACGTTTCTCCAGCCGTCCGGCTACGCCAACGGAATGTATTTCGATGCGGCGGGCAATTTGATTGCCTGTGCGGACGAGCACAACCAGCTTTGGGCCATTGCGCCGGACAAGACCGTGACCGTGCTGGTGACGAATTTTCAGGGCAAATATCTGAACGGCCCGAACGACGTGTGGGTCGCGCCCAACGGCGGAATGTTCATCACCGACCCATTTTACAAACGCAAATGGTGGGATCACGACAGCATGGCGCTGACGAACGAGGAGGTTTTTTATCTTTCGCCCGACCGGAAAACTTTGACGCAGGTGACGGATGATTTGAAGAAACCCAACGGCATCACTGGCACGCCGGACGGAAAAAAACTGTTCGTCTCGGACATCCGCGCCGGGCAGACGTGGCGCTACGACATCCAGCCAGACGGCGCGCTGACGAACAAAACTTTTTTCTGCGCGCTCGGTTCGGACGGCATGACGATTGACGCGGCGGGAAATCTTTATCTCACCGGCAAGGGCGTGACGGTGTTTGATCCGGCGGGCAAACAGATTGACCACATTGACGTGCCGGAAAAATGGTCGGCGAATGTCTGCTTCAGCGGGCCGGACCATAAAACGCTCTTCATCACAGCAAGCGAATCGTTCTATTCCATCCGGTTGCAGATCGCAGGCGCGAACCCGGCCAAATAGCCAAAGCATCGGTGAATAACCTGTGAATAACTCTCCCAAGAAAAGTCTCTTGACCCGGTGTATATTACCGATGCAAGAGGCATATGAATCACGCGAATACTGGATTAAGCGAGACGGCAGGGAAAATTTTCGTCACGCTGGACAGCGAGACAGTGGCGCTGCCGCTCGGACGTAATTCGCTCAACGCTATCCGTTCCTATCTCGAATCTTTGGCGCTGGCTGGCCAGCGCGTGCTGGCTGTTTTGGCCGTGGACGGCTGTCCGCTCAATCTTTCCCTGCCGCTGGCTGACAAAAAAGAATTCTGCCGCGTGGATGCCGAAACGCTGCCGCTGGCGGAGTGGCCGTTGTTGCTGCTCACCATTGCGCGGCAGCAGGCGGATCGCGCCCGCGCATCCGTCGAAACCGCGCTGACGCTCGTGCTCATCAACAATCCCGCCACGGCGCGCGAACTCTGGTGGCA
Organism: uncultured Verrucomicrobia subdivision 3 bacterium; assembly: GCA_903944085.1. Classification (GTDB taxonomy): domain Bacteria; phylum Verrucomicrobiota; class Verrucomicrobiia; order Limisphaerales; family UBA11358; genus UBA11358. The sequence continues at coordinate 9,775 of CAJAQO010000123.1, read as the reverse complement.
CGTCGCCTGCCAACTCAAGGAGCCGGTGCTCACCTTGAGCCTCATTCCGGAAAACTTCTGCCCGCTTTGTGACGGTGTTTCCTTTCACCAACTGCGCCGCTGGCAGCTCGAACAGATCGCGGTCATCGTGCGCCAGGTGGATGCCGCCTGCGATTCCCAAGACAACATCCAGCTCTCCGACGCGCTCGAAAAACGGGTGCTGCCGTGGCTGGAAAAACTCGGCGAACAGATTCAGCTCTGGCATGATGCGACCCAGGCTGGCGCACGACTGGGCATCAAAAATAGTTCGGTGTAATTGCCAGTCGGATGCGCGCGTGGCATGTGCAGCGCATTGGCCAGCGTGTGCAGCCGCTGGAAAAACGCCGTGCAAAGCCACGGACGCCCTGTGCAGCTTGCCGGCCCGCCTGTGCGACCGTTCCAACTCCCTGTGCCGCCTCCCGGCCGCCGCGTGCAATCCATCGGCCGGTTTGTGCAACGCGTTGGACGCCGTGTGCAAGGCAGCGGCGACCGTGTGCAAGGCTCCGGACGCCTTGTGCAGCCCTCCGGACGCCTTGTGCAAGCTGTTGGACGCCTTGTGCAGCCGTGAAACAGGCTTGTTCACAGAGCTTTATACAAAACAGGCGCTTTTTGCCGGTTTAACAACCCCGTCAGGGGCGAAATCTTGGAATATGCTGCTGCGCTGGTGGGCCGTCTGCAAAGACCTTGATTCGATTTAGGTTGGAGGTTCTCACTTTTCTGGTCTCGAAGGTTCAAATTATCCATTTGATGATTTCAAATTCATTTTGGAAACAGTGAAAACGCGTTTGAAAAGGCGAGAAGGAAAAATGTTTGAAGATGAGTGACGTTCTCAGCGGCGCTATTTCCTCGCCCGTTTTGATTTCCGATAACTCACCGGCTTCGTTTCGGATTTCGTGCCGTCCATCATGTGTTTCAGTTCCTTGATCTGGTCGCGGAGCAGCGCAGCTTTTTCAAACTGCAAATCCTCGGCGGCCTTCAACATTTCCTCCTCGAGTTCGCGGATCGTTTCAGTGAAATCCAAGTCGGTCGTGGTTTCGCGCAACAAGCCGGTCGCCGCCGCGTGCTGATCTTCTTGAACCGCCAGGCTTTCTTCCACCGCGCGGACCACGCTGCGCGGCGTGATGCCGTGTTCGGTGTTGTAGGCGATCTGCCGCGCGCGGCGTTTTTCGGTGACGGCGAGAAATTTCTTGATGCTGTCCGTCATCACGTCGGCATACAAAATGACTTCGCCGTTCAAATGCCTTGCGGCGCGGCCGGCGGTTTGGATCAAGCTGGTTTCGCTGCGCAGAAAACCTTCCTTGTCCGCGTCCAGAATCGCCACGAGCGACACTTCCGGCAAATCCAGTCCTTCGCGCAGAAGATTGATGCCGACGAGCACATCAAACTCGCCTTTGCGCAGCGAGCGGAGAATTTCCACGCGCTCAATCGCGTCAATGTCGCTGTGCAGGTATTGCACGCGGATGCCGATGTCGCGCAGATAATCGGTCAATTCCTCGGCGGTGCGTTTGGTCAAAGTGGTGACGAGCGTGCGCTCTTTTTTGTCGCTGCGCTTGCGGACTTCTTCCATCAAATCATCAATTTGCCCCTTGAGCGGCTTGAGCGTGACTTTGGGATCAATCAAACCGGTCGGGCGCACGACGAGTTCCGCGACTTTGCCTTGCGACCAACCGATTTCGCGTGGCGCGGGCGTGGCGCTGACGTAAATCGTCTGGTTTTGCAGTCCTTGAAATTCCAGAAAATTCAGCGGCCGGTTGTCCAGCGCGCTCGGCAGGCGAAAACCGTGATCCACCAAAACGGTTTTGCGCGACTTGTCGCCTTCATACATTCCGCCAATTTGCGAAACCGTGACGTGCGATTCGTCAATCACGAGCAGATAATCATCCGGGAAAAAATCAAACAGCGTCGTCGGGCGCGAGCCGGGCGGACGGTTGGCGATGTGCCGGGAATAATTTTCAATGCCCGAGCAGAAACCCATTTCCTCCATCATTTCCAAATCAAATTCCGTCCGCATTTTGATCCGCTGGGCTTCGAGCAGTTTTCCATCGCGCTCAAATTCCGCGATGCGAATTCCCAGTTCCTCGCGGATGGCCAGCAGCGCGCGTTTCATTTTGTCGCCGGTCGTCACAAATTGTTTCGCCGGAAAAATCATATTGCCTTGCAGCGACTCGATTTTCCTGCCGGTCAACGGTTCGAAGCGGGTGAGCTTTTCGATGGTGTCGCCGAAAAATTCGATGCGCAAACCATCTTCGCGGCCGGCGGGCCAGACTTCCACGGTGTCGCCGCGCACTCGGAAATTGCCGCGCTCGAAGGCGATGTCGTTGCGCGAATACTGCAAGTCCACCATACGCGAGAGCAGTTGTTCACGCGATAATTCCAAGCCGACGCGGACGGGAATCACCATCGCCGCGTAATCCTCCTTGCTGCCAATGCCGTAAATGCACGACACGCTGGCGACGACAATGACATCGCGCCGCGTGAATAACGACGCCATCGTGGACAGCCGCATCCGCTCGATGTCGTCGTTCACGCTGGAATCTTTTTCGATGAATGTGTCGGTGCGCGGGATGTAGGCTTCCGGCTGGTAAAAATCAAAGTAGCTGACGAAGTATTCGACGGCGTTGTGCGGGAAAAAACTTTTGAACTCGGCGTAGAGCTGCGCGGCCAGCGTCTTATTGTGCGAGATGACGAGCGTGGGCTTGTTGATGTTTCGGATGACGTTCGCGACCGTGAAAGTTTTTCCCGAACCGGTGACGCCAAGCAAGGTCTGGTGCTTCGCGCCGGAAATAATTCCGGCGGTCAGCTTTTCAATCGCCTGCGGCTGGTCGCCGGCGGGCGCGTAATCGGAAACGAGTTCAAACACAGATTGAACATAGTCGGGAAACGCGGCTCGTCTAGCAAGCTAGCAGCGATCCGGACGGCGGCGTCAACGAATGTGGCCTTTTCATGCCACATGACGCTGGCCGGAAACGCCGTTAATTTACGAGACTGAATTTTCACCGCTGTCCATTGCCGGCACCGACCGGATGGGATTGATTCAAAGCACGTTCAGCCGCTGAATGGGCTTGCGCCGGAAAATTCTCAAGCCATTGAAAACGCCCGCGTCGGCAAGCATTTTATTTATGAGCCACCAGTTGATTTCGCAAATGAAACGGTTTTTTCCGTGGTTGGCCAGTCTGCTGCTCGCCACCGAAGCGGGTGCCTGGCAGATGAAACAGGGACCGCTGATGACGCGCTGGGCCAGCCTCATTGATACGAATGCGCCGCTGCCGGAATATCCGCGACCGCAAATGGTCAGAACAAACTGGCTGAATTTGAATGGCATCTGGCAGTTTCAGGCCGGCGTCACCAACACGGATGCCGTCCCGACCAACAAGACTTTGTCCGGCCAGATTCTGGTGCCTTACCCGATGGAGTCGGCGATTTCCGGCGTCATGCAGTATTATGCTTGGTCGTGGTATCGCCAGACGTTCACCGTGCCGCCGGCTTGGAGCGGCAAGCGGATCATTCTGCATCTCGACGCGGTGAACTGGCAGTCGCAAGTTTATATCAACGGTCAAAGTGTCGGCCTGCACAAAGGCGGCTATGATCCGTTCAGCTATGACATCACGCCTTACTTGAGCGGCAACGGCGCGCAGGAATTGATCGTGCAAGTTTACAGCCCGGAGGACAGCATGGGCGAACCGCGGGGCAAACAAACACTTTATCCGGGAGGTATTATGTATACTTCGTCCTCCGGCATCTGGCAGCCCGTGTGGCTGGAGCCGGTGGATGGTTTTGGGATTCAAAATCTTTCCATCATTCCCGACGTGGATAACTCCCGCCTGCGACTCACAGTCAATACTTATGCCACCAGTGGAGTCACCGTTTCGGCCACGGTGCTGGACACCGGCACGGTGGTCGCTACGACGAACGGCAATCCGCAAACGGAGTTGGATATTCCGATTGCCAATCCGAAACTATGGTCGCCGACCAGCCCGTTTTTGTATGACCTCCAAATTTCAGTCGTCCACAACGGCGTGACCAATGACACGGTGACCAGTTACTTTGGAATGCGGAAAATTTCGGTCAGCAAGGTGGGCGGCATTCCGAAAATGCTGCTGAACAACCAAGTGTTGTTTGAAATGGGGCCGCTCGATCAAGGCTTCTGGCCGGACGGAATTTACACGGCGCCCACCGATGCCGCGCTGGCTTACGATATCCAGGAAGAAAAAGCGCTGGGTTTTAATACTGTTCGCAAGCATATCAAAGTGGAACGGCAGCGCTGGTATTATTGGGCGGACAAACTGGGCATCATGGTTTGGCAGGATATGCCGAGCTGCAATTCTTACACGGGCAGCCCGAAGCAGATTGATCCGTTCCAGTTTATCGCCGAATTGACGTGCCTAGTCACCAACCATTGGAATAGTCCGGCGATCATCATGTGGGATGTTTTCAACGAGGGCCAGGGCCAGTCGGAAAATGGAACTTACGGCCAAACTAATACCACTTATCTGGTTAATTTGGTAAAGGCGCTGGATCCTTCACGACTGTGCAACCAGGCGAGCGGCAACAATTGGGTGGGTGCGGGCGATGTTCTCGATTCCCATAGCTATCCTGATCCGGGTGATCCCATCAGCACCACGCAAGCGCCGGTGGATGGCGAATTTGGCGGCATTGCCTGGCATGTGACCGGCCACTTATGGAATGCGGCTCAGGCCGGGACAGGCTACCTGATGGCCAGCTCGCTCGATAACATCGCCCAGCTTTATGATTCCTACATCAGCGAAGCGGTTAATTTCAAAACCGCCGCGAACGGCGGCTTGAATGCAGCCATCTACACGCAGATCACCGATGTGGAAAACGAGTGCAACGGACTAATGACTTATGACCGGTTGCTGAAACCTGATCTTAATAAAATAAATATTTCCAACCAGAAAGCCATTACCGGAACACTATACTTAACGGACGTTTTGCCGACTTCCCAGAATGCTGGCCGCCCTTGGAGCTATACCACCAGCAACACAACCAACACTATTCCCGCGAATTGGTATGCCACTAATTTTGATGCTTCGAGTTGGAGTTCCGGGCAAGCCGGCTTTGGCACAGCCGGCACGCCGGGCGCGGTGGTGCGCACAACCTGGAATAATTCAAACATTTGGATACGCACTCAATTCACTTTGGGTAACCTTTCCACAAACGATTTAAGCAATCTCGTGTTCAATTGTTTTCATGACGAGGATTGCGAAATCTATCTCAACGGCGTGTTGGCCGGTTCCGCCACCGGTTATTCTACGGCGTATGTTCTGCTGCCAATGAATACCGCTGGCATGAACGCCTTGATTCCCAACGGCTCTAATCTGATTGCCGTGCATTGCCATCAGACCACGGGCGGACAAAACATTGATGTGGGCATTGCCAAAAAGAAATTGGTGGCAAACACGCTGACAGTGCCCACGGATAACCTGGGTTATTGGCCGTTGGATGCGACGAATGGAGTTATCGCCATAGATGCCACCGGAAGTGGCAATAATGGGATCGTAAGTGGCGCGAGTTGGAATGCCAGCGGCCAGATCAATGGCTGTCTAAGTTTTAACGGCGTCAATAATTACGTCCAAATCAGCAACTTGATCAGCAGTGATTTTAGCATCGCGTTCTGGGTCAAAACTCTCCAGACCGGCGGCACGGGACAATGGTATCGGGGAGCCGGCTTGGTGGACGGGGATGTCACCTTAGTCAACAACGATTTCGGAACGGCGCTGGTCGGCAATAAGTTTGCATTTGGGGTCGGGAATCCCGACACGACCATTGCCTCCGGCAAAGCCATCAATGACGGATCCTGGCATCAATGCGTGGCGACCCGCGTGGCGGCAACCGGCGCGATGAGCGTTTATGTGGACGGTAATCTGGAAGCCACCGGCACGGGCAACACGAATTTGCTGACGGCTTCGACGAAACTGTATTTTGGTCAAATCGCCTCGGGCGGCGGCTATTTCAACGGCAGCCTGGATGAGATTCAGATTTTCAACCGGGCCTTGGGCAACAATGAAATATCCGCGCTTTATTACAACAGCGCTTTTCCGCCCGTCGCGCCGACGAATCTGACGGCCACGACCAGCAGTGCGCAAGTGACTTTAAGTTGGAGCGCGCCAGCTTGGGCGACGAGCTATGTGGTAAGCCGCTCAATCACCAGCGGCGGAACTTATAACGTCATTGGCATCACGTCGGCGACCACTTATACCGACACGAACGCGGTGAACGGCACGACTTATTACTACGTTGTGGCGGCCGCGAACTACTTCGGTTCGGGCAACAATTCCAGCGAGGTGAGTGCTACGCCTTTTGCGCTCACAACTTGGTTCAAGGCTGATGCGATCACGGGTTTGGCCAACGGCGCGCCGGTGTCCACCTGGCGTGATGTCAGCGGTAATACCAACAACGCCACGCAGGTTACTACCGGCCAGCAACCGACGTATGTGACGGGAGCCATGAACGGGCTGCCGGTGGTGCGGTTCACTTCGGCGAACAGCACTTATCTGGCTTTCAATCGTCCAGTGCAGGATGATTTCACCATCATCTGCGTGTTTCGCGCCAGCAAAGGCATCGGCACCGGCACGGCATATTATCAAGGCGCGGGATTGGTCAATGGGGAAGTAAGTGGCGTGGTTGATGACTTCGGCACCAGTCTCAATACCAATGGCGTGCTGCTGGCGGGAACCGGCAATCCGGATACAACGGTGGTTTCTTCCAGTTCCGGCTACAACAACGGGCAGCCGCACATCATGACCTTCAAGCGGACGCGGAGCAGCGGCGCGCTGGTGCTTTATGTGGATGGAGTGCAAGCCGGGACGGCCACGGGCGGCACGCAGTCGCTGACTTCGCCCACGCAGTTGGTTTTGGGCGCGCAACAAACATTGATCAACTTTCTGACGGGCGATATTGCCGAAGTTAAAATTTTCAACACGCCGCTAGCCGACAGTGACCGCACCGCCGAAGAAAACGCATTGAAGTGCAAATATGGCTTGGGCAGCGGTGCGGCTCCGGCAGTTCCGACCGGTCTGGTGGCGACCGCCGGCAACCGGAAGATAACCTGTAATTGGATGCCGGTCGCTGGCGCAGCCAGTTACAATTTTTGGTCGGCCACCAACGCGAGCGGGACTTTTAATCTCATCGCAACCGGGCTGACTGCCAGCAGCTTTGTGGACACGAACGCCATCAGCGGCATCACCAACTACTATGCCGTGTCTGCGGTCAGCGCCTGCGGCTACAGCGTCAACTCCGCGGCGGTGGGCGTGTTCCTGCCCAAGCCAGTGATCGGCTTCAGCCTCAGCGCCGGCTTGCTGACTTTGAGCTGGCCGGGCTGGGCGAACGACTGGGTGTTATATGCCACGACTAATTTGACGTCGCCAATTTTCTGGGTGCCGATCACCAACGTCGTTGGCAGCAACAACGCGCAATTCAACGTCACCTTGCCGGTTGGTTCTGGCAGCCAATTTTTCCGGCTGACCGGCAACTAATTTGCCAGACGCGAAAACCGGACGATCGGGACATCAAAGCCAAACCGGGCTTGGCGCAGGCGTTTTTCAGCCCGGCTGAATACGATGTCATGGGCGAAAATTGAGACCCATTCTTTGGCGGCCGTGTAATCATCATCGCTGCCGCCGACCAACTCATGCTTTCCGCTCTCGCTGCGGATCAGCCAGGCATTTCCAAAGCGGTTGATGATGCGGCGCGTGTGAATCAATCCGTGGCGAACATTTTCCATATTCATAATTCAGGCTTGTTTTGCCGGCCAACATTGATATCGGCTGAAACGCTGCCCAGCTAAAGCCTCGGCGTGTGACGAAATAGTTCGGTTGCGGCGCCCACGGCCGCTCTCGCCGAAAACCGTGGTTGGAAATTGGTCCGAAAAGTCTTTTACTCCGCTCGATAATTGCCGATTAACAATACGGTTAATTAAAATGAAATCGGTCAAAAGAATTTTTCTGAAGCCAGTCGGAACCCGCCAGCCGCAGCGGGTGCTGGATCGCTAACACCACTTGATTATGGAGAATTTCAGCCATTCCACCTATCGCGCCGAATCCCTGCCAGCCGACTCGATTGCGGCCATTCAACTGCTTGACCTGTTCCGCGATCCGGACCGCGATATTGATCGCATCGTCGAGTTCATCAGCAACGACCCGTCGCTCACCGCCGAAACCCTCAAGCGCTGCAACAACGGATTTTTCAGCGGCACGGAACGGACCACCGATATTTTCGAAGCGGTCAACCGCCTCGGATTTTACGAACTCTACGGCCTCATTGCCACCTCGATTGGCGCGCGCCAGCCTGCCGCCGAGGAACCAGCATCCGTGGCGCTGCCGTATCCGGCGAACCATCTATCGGCGGCGGCAAGACAATTCCAGCGGCCCTGAAGCCAGCCTGGCTGCTGGCAGGAATCCGCAAGAATAATAAACAAAAGAAGTTTTCAAGGATTGCTCATTTCGCGGTCGCAAGCTGTTTCACCAAGGCTTCCAGTTGGCCCAATCGTTCGACCAGTGAATTGTTTTGCTGGTCGAGCGCGTCCCATTTATCAGCCTTCTGTTTCAACTTTTCGATCTCTTGCTTCTGCGTTTCAACCTGGCGATGCTGCTTGAGAAATTCATTCAGCAGCATCGCGTTGACCGCTTCGTAGCGGACGGTGAAAATTCCACCGTGGTCATCGTGCGCAACCAAATCGGCATCCACTTTTTCCACCTCCTCGGCGATCAGGCCAAATTGCGGAATGCCCTGAACATCGAATGCCGGTCGATATTTGAAAGTCACCGGATGCAATGAAAGCAGCACATCGCTCGCGTCATTCATGGGCTTGATGTCCTGTTTGAATTTGGCGGAAGACGTGAGCACGCCGAGCTGGCCGGAAGGATTCACATAAACCGCCACACCGCTGGCAACCGTGGTGCCGGCAATGCCCGCGATGTAAGCCTGGCTCTGACCGCTGCCGATACGGATGAAATTGGCGTCGCTCGAAAAACCGGTGTTCCCGATGTCAATGTTGGAACTGCCGGTGACCGCCTGGCCCGCTTGAAAGCCCAGCGCAATGTTGTTGGAGCCGATCGAATTTGCATAGAGCGCATTGTGCCCAACCGCAGTGTTGCCGAAGCCGCTCGTGTTGGCCTGAAGAGCATAAGCCCCGGCAGCCGTGTTGTCCGAGCCGCTCGTGTTTGTATAAAGCGCGTTGATTCCGCTGGCCGTATTGTTGGCTCCGTTTGTATTTGCGTAAAGCGCCTGTTCGCCGCTGGCGGTGTTGTTATTTCCACTGATGCTGGCTTGCAGCGCATAAGCCCCGTTGGCCGTGTTGTTGGCCCCGGTCGTGTTCGACAGCAGCGCATTTAAGCCAACCGCCGTGTTGGCAATGCCGCCGAGATTGGCATTGAGAGCATGCAAGCCCGCACCAGTGTTGTTGTAGCCGGTCATAGTTGAATTACCCGCCGATCCGACAAAGAAATTTCCGCCGGCACCGGTGTTCGTATTGCCGATGCTGACCAATTGCGCCGCGCTGAGGCTGGTCAAACCGCCGCCATTGCCCGCGAAAATCGAGCCGGTGATGAATGCGTTCGTCAGCGAGATGCCGGAGACGACATTGCTCGCCAAGGCCGCGCTGCCGCCGTTCAGATTGGTCGCGAGCTGCCAGGTAGCGGCATCAAGCTGGCTGCTTGTGATGCCGCTCAAACGTGCCAGCGGCACCGTGCCGCCGTTCAGATTGTTGGCATTGAGCGAAGTCAGATTCGTGCCATTGCCG
>CAJAQO010000122.1 GCA_903944085.1 uncultured Verrucomicrobia subdivision 3 bacterium | reverse complement strand
TGCCTATCAATAATGTTGAGTTGAAAACCATGACGACACTGACGGGCGTGGCGGAATGGCGCTCAACTCCACATTATTGGGCACTCAACATTAGTCGAGGAGCAGGACGTCCAGTCGCTCCAGTTGTTTGTGCAGCCGTTGCAAGGTCCGGGTTTCGCGTTGTTCGAGCAACTGCGTCACCAAGCCCGTGGTGGTCATGAAGCGAACTCGCTTGCCTTGGGTGCAGGCGGCGAAGCCCAGCGCGCTGGCCAGATGCGTTTTGCCAGTCCCCGGATTCCCGACCAGCAATAAATTTTCCCGTTTGCTGATATATTCACCCCGCAGGAGTTCGCGCACCAGCGGTTCGTTGAGTGATGGCTGGGCGGCGAAGTCAAAGGTCTCGATGGTTTTCAACACCGGGAAGGCGGCTTCCTTGATCCGCCGCTCGGTGGCGCGGCGTTCGCGGTCAATCAACTCCCGTTCGGCCAGGCGTAACAGATACGTCGGATAATCACAGCGTTCCTGGCTGCACACGGCGCCGACACTGTCGTAGTCGCGCAGGAAGGTCGGCAGCTTGAGTTCCTTCAAGTGATGCTCCAGCAGGAGCACGGCGGGATTTTTACTCATGCGACACCTCCCACCAAATCCATGTATGACGCCAGATTCGGCGCGGCCACACGGACGTGCCGCAGATGGGGATGGCCCGCCAGTGAGAACAGCGTGGCACCCCAGTCTTCCCGGGGATAAAGGAACTGGGCCACGGCATCGCGGGTGATCGCGCCAACCGCCAGGGCCTGCTCCACCGCCGCCCGCAACTTTGGCAGCGGATGCTTTTCCAACAGCCGGAGCACCTTGATATACTCTCGCGTGCCGTCCCCGTCGCGTTCGGCCTCCAGTCGGCGGCGCAGCAGCGCAAAACACGCCGGCAACGTCCAACCCATCAGCGGCCGGGCATGATCAAAGGCCCCCGGCTTGGTCTCCAGCAACGCCAGGTAATGCAGCGGTTCAAAGCAAACCTGCTCGTCCTCCCAGATGCGTATGTGCCGGGCGACTTCGCTACCGTCGCCGCACAAAACGACGCGGTCAAAGTAACCTTTGGCCACGATCGGATGATGCGCCCAGCGCACCGGCACCGAATAATCATTCCCGTCAAACCGCACCAGCGACAACGAACTGGCCGCCGTCGAAAACTTGCGGCAGGCTTCGAACGGAGTGGTCGGCAGCGGCAGGAACGCTTTTTGATCTTCCAATAATAACTCGGCCTTGGGGCCAGGCTGACCCCGCAACCGGCGAGCTTGATCCTCCTGGCAGCGTTGCTGCAGATGACGGTTGAGACCAGCCATGTCGCCCGCCAGCGGCACCGGCACGAAGTAGTTCAGCCGCGTGAACTTCACCTGGCCTTCCACTACGCCCTTTTCGTTGCCACGCGCCACCCTGCAGAAGTGATGCTGGAAGAGGTAATGACTTTTGAGCTGCAGAAAACCCTGCGTCAACCGTCGCTCCTTACCCAAAATCTTGCTCACCGCCACCTTCGTGTTGTCATAGGTGATCCGCGTGGGCACGCCCTTGAAAAACTCGAACGCCCGCACATGGCCTTCCCAGAACGTCTCTGTGCATTCGCGCTCGAAGGCCATCACAAAAGTCGCATCGCTATAGGGCAGCGCCATCACGAAGAACGCCACCTTGCGCAACTGGCCGTTCACGTTGGCCAGCGCGTGGCCGAAGTCCACCTGCGCCTCGCCGGGGCGATGCAGCAACGGCACAAACACCTCCTGAGTCTTCTGGGTCAGTTCCCGCACCGCGTCCTTCACCACGGTGTAGCCGCCCGTGAAACCATCTTCCCGCAGTCGTTCCCAGATCCGTTTGGCCGTGTGCCGCTGCTTGCGCGGCATGGCCTGGTCAGCCTTCAGGATCTGTTTGATTCGTTCCACAAACGCCCCCAGCTTCTTCCGCGGTCGCGGTTGTTGCTGCCGGTAGCCCGGTGGCTCACTGTGTTCCAAAATCTTTTTCAACGTCTGCCGGTGCATCCCCGTCTCCCGGAGAATCTGCCGCCGGCTTACGCCCTCCACCAACACCCGTCTGCGAATCTCAGTCCAGTCGTTCATATTGCGATACATGCTTCATGGTTAATGAAGATGCCGCACTTTTGAACCGCCGCGTCACACACATGACCCCCGCCGCACTTTTCAGCCGCCGTTTACAGTGGCCGCGTCAGCCGATGCCGTGTATCGGAGTTTTTCGCGGCTGGGCGGCACGCGGGGCTGGCTGTATATGGATTGGGCGTGGCAGATTCGCGGGCTGGTGGACCGGCTTTGTGGCGGTGTCGGTATGCGCCGTGGCCGT
>CAJAQO010000121.1 GCA_903944085.1 uncultured Verrucomicrobia subdivision 3 bacterium | reverse complement strand
CATCAAACGCGCGTGGCAATTGTTCCGCTCGCTGCTCGACCGCAAAATCGTGGAGTTCATTCCGCCGACGCCGGAGGGCGCGAGGCTGCGCGTGAACGTGGATTTGCAGGAAGATTTTTCGATGGATCAGGCGCTGTCGTTGTTTCTGCTCGAAACAATTCCGCTCATGGATCCGCAAGCGCCGGATTACGCGCTGGTTTTGCTCACGCTCGTGGAATCCATTCTTGAGGATCCGGACATCATTTTGCGCAAGCAACTCGACAAGGTGAAAGATGCGAAGATGGCCGAGATGAAAATGGACGGCATCGAATATGATCAGCGAATGGAAGAATTGGAAAAATTGGAACATCCCAAGCCGAATCGCGAATTCGTCTATTCCACCTTTAACAATTTTGCCGCGCGGCATCCGTGGGTGGGCGAGGAAAACATCCACTTGAAATCCATCGTGCGCGAGATGTTCGAGGAATTTCGTTCGTTTGCCGACTACATCAAGCTTTACGAATTGCAGCGTGCCGAAGGTGTTTTGCTGCGGCATTTGAATAGCGTTTTCAAAGTCCTCGCGCAAACCGTGCCAGACTCGGCGAAGAACGATCAAGTGCGGGAAATGGAACTTTATCTCGGCACGATGATCCGGCAGGTGGATTCGAGCCTGCTTGACGAGTGGGAAAAAATGCGCGACCCGAATTATCGTCCTGACGAGGCCAAGGAAGTTCGTCCGCCCGGCGCGGAGGAAGCCGCCGCCGACATCACGCGGGATGTGAAAAATTTCACCGCCGCGATCCGCAACCGGATTTTTATTTTCCTGCGCGGACTGGTGGTGGCCGACTACGAAGCGGCCATCGCCCATCTGGATTCACCGCTGGATGCCGATGGCGCAACTTGGACTGCTGACCGCTTGGATAAAATAATGGAGGCTTACGAAACGGACCACCAGCGGCTCTGTCTGGATCCGAATGCGCGCAACTCGCGTCACACCTACGTCACGCCGTCCGAGGATAAAAAATTCTGGCGCGTGCAGCAAATGCTCGTGGACCCGGAAGCGCACAACGACTGGGTGGCCGAATTCGAGGTGGATTTGGACGCGTCGAGGAAACTCAGCGCGCCGTTTTTGCGGCTGCGGCGAATCGGCAGTTTGGCCTGACCGGAAAAGCCGGCGCGTTTCAGATTTTGACCAGTTCGATGTGCTGGTCCAGCCGGGTGAACAGAAAGGTGCGGTGGACGTTCTGGTTGGTGTAAAGGATTTGCATCTTCGCGCCGTTTTTCTGCACCGCTTTCAGGATGGTGATGATGAAATTGAGTCCGACGGAATCCACCATCTTGGCGGTGACGAGGTCAAGGCGGAATAGTTTCCACGTGGCATCTGGACTGGTCGGGGTTTCCAGCAGCGCGGTCATTTGGCCACGCACCTGGTCGGCGGCGGTGCTGACCAAATCGCCTTTGAGGGTGACGGTAAGGATGCCGGTTTTGGGATCGAGGTAGGTTTTCATAATTGGAATTCCATGATGACGGTGGCGCCGTTGCGCTCAAATTTTACGGCGTGGGCCAGGTTCATGATGAACATGAGGCCGCGATGCTCGTCAATCAAAGCCTGCGCGGTGTGGTCAACGTGCGCGGCGAAATCAAACTGGTGGCCAGAGCCGGGATCTTCCACCCAGACGCGGAGCAACCGCTGGAGTCGGTGATAACTGGCTTGCACGCGCACCGTTTTTTCCGCCTGCCGCGCGCAGCCGTGTTTCATGGCGTTGAGCACGGCTTCGCGCATGGCGAGCAGGATGTCGTGCTCCACCATCTCGCTCAACTCCGGCAGGGCGAGTTTCAAATTGCGCCGCCACGCCGCCGCAAACTCGTCAACTTCATAATCCTGGTCGCCGCGATAATTTTCCACGAGCAGCGGTTGCAGCAATCCCACCTCGACGTCGGCCGCCGGCAGAAAAATGGCGGCAAATAAAATGTCATCCTTCGCCTCATCCAGCAGCGGCAGCTTGAGGGCGCGTTCCTTGGCCTGCTGCAAGGCGAATGCCAGGCACAGCGGATGCACGCCTTGCGCTTCCGCCAGATCCGCCAGCCCGTCGGTCCACCAATAAATGGTGCCACCACCGCCGATGGAGTGCACCGTGGTGCGGATTTCCAGATCCGGAAACCAGCCGAGCGGCGGTCCGCCGCTTTCCCCCAACGCCTGCGCGCGACCGTCCGGGGAAACATAAATTGGCACCGGCGCGCCGCAAAGGATCACGCTGGCGAGCTGCTGGCGCGAATCCAGAAGCAGCGCGGCGGCGGCCAGCGAAGTGCCGATGGCGTTTTGGACCTGAAGCTGTTCCGTCTGATTCCAATCGCGAACGAGGAACTCATTGAAATGGCCGAAAATTTCCGGCAGCGGCGCGGCGCGCAGCAGCATGCCGTGAAAGATGCCGTGAAAATAAGCCGAGATATACGCCGCCTGCAAATCGTGGCCGGAAACATCGGTGAGCAGACAGCAATGGACTTCCGGCGTGACCGGGAAATGTCCCAGAAAATCACCGCCGGCTTCGGCATGGGGATAAAAGCAGACTTCCGAAAAAAAATTTCCCCCGGTGTTGCGGTCGGACTGCATCATCCAGCGCTGAGTGCGACCGAGGGTTTTCACGGCCGAGTCGGAGCGGGCCATGCGGCGCTGGTGCGCCGTCTGCCCGGTGGCCTTGTCCAGCGCGGCGAGAAGCTTCTGGACGTTGACCGGCTTCTCCAAGAAATCCGCCGCGCCGAGCCGGAGCGATTCGGTGACGAGATTTTTTTCGCCTTCGCCGGTGAGGATGATGGTGGCGAGGCACGGATCCTTCGTCTTGAGCCACCTCAACAAATCCAGGCCGGTGTGGTCGGGCATCCAGTAGTCGCTGATCACGCAGTCAAAACGATCCAGCTCCTCGTCGTTGAATTGCCGCTGCGCGGCGGCCACCGTCTCGACCGGAATGACGTGATAACCCCGTTTCTGAAGCGTGAGGCGCAAAAAGGTGCGGCTTACCGGGTCGTCTTCGACGACCAGCACGCGCCGTGGCCTCGTGGGCAGGCCCGCTTCGATGGGGTTGAGCATTTTGAGCAATAGCGGCACGCCACCCGCTTGCGCGAGTGGTGTCCTGCCTTATCATCGGCCCGCCCGCCGCCGGCTTGAGGACCAAACGCCGCCACCGGGGCGATGGTTGAAAGTTTCTCTCAAGCGTTCCGTCCCGCCGCCGATAAAAAGAAAATTGACCCGTGGTTTGTCGCGGGAAGCTTTTGCGGACAGGACGTTGGGCTTGTCAGATAAAGGCGCAACCGAGCCATTTCTCGCAGGGAGCACGAATGGCCATCCGTTGTGCCTTTCTTTTTCCCGCAGACGCCAACAATGCCGGTGAACATCGCAATCACAAAACAGATCCGGGCGGCTTGGACCGCTTCGCCGGCCGGCCGGGCGTTCGCCGCCCAGGCTGCTTGGCTGGGCCGGTGTGCCGCCGGCTTGAAGGCGTGGTGCCGGCCGCGCCGAGCCGCGCTCGCGATCTCCGGCGGCGAACTCAAAACGGCGGCCGACGGGCTGACGCAGGTTTCTGCGGCGCTGGAAAAAAACTTTCTGCTGACCGGCGACGCGCTGGAAAAACTGGCCGGGCAAGGCGGGGAATTTGTCCGGCAAAGCGAAATTTTTGTCGGCTCCGCCACCGGCCGCGCCGGCGGTTCGGCCTTGTTTTTCAACGCGATGCACGTGGTGGAATCGCCGCTGGGTTTCCTCAACAACAGCCATCCGGAGACGCGGCGGATTTTGCAGCGGCTCAAGCAGGACAGCGAGCGCATTGATGAACTGATCAACGTCCAGATCGAACTGCAGCGCACCATCGGTCCGCTGAAATACATCCAGACGCTGTTCAAAATCGAATCCGCGCCGCTGGGCGGCGACGTGCAGGCGATGTTTGGCGCGCTCACCAAGGAAATTGAAATTCTGCACGACCAGGTGTGCGAATTGTTCACGACCAAATTTCTCGAACTGCGCGGCATCCAGCGCACGGTCAATCAAGTCGTTCACGAGTTGCAGACCCAGACGGACAGTTTGTGGGAGAGCATCGCGAAAGAAAAGGCGCAGATTGATCATTCTCTGCACGAGTTGCAGCAGGAGCTGATTGATAATCAGGCCCGCGAATCCCACATCAGCCAGTTGAGCAAGGCCATCAATCAGGAAATTCAGCAGGTGGTCATCGGCCTGCAATATCAGGACATCATCAACCAGAAACTTGAGCACACCGGCGCGTCGCTCGCGCAAATTGAGGCGCATTTGAATTCCGAGCATGCCGGGGCTTTTCTGAAGCAGTCCTGCCGGCTCGAAGCCGAGCAGTTGCAGGCCGTCCGCAAAGATCTTGCCGGCGCGGAAAAAGCCATCAAGTCGGGCATCGAAAAAACGCTGGATCATCTCGTCAATGCGGATACGCGTTGTCTGACGCTGGCGGAATACAAACAATTGACGACTTCCGCCGATGGCATGGTGCAGGTCTTGTTCGACGTTTTCGTCACGTTGCGCAAGCAGATCACCACGACGGTGGCCAGCTCCGCCGGCGCGTTTGAAAAGCTCCGCCCGATCGGCGGGCTGGCGTCGGACCTGACGCTCGTGGTGCGCAACCTGTCGCAGCGCATCCATCTCATCGGCCTCAATGCGCAGTTGCAGGCCGCGCAAGTGGGCAATGGCGCCGGCCTGGAAGTCCTTTCCGCCCGGACCAGCGAGATTTCGCGCGCAACCAACCGCATCAGCGAGGACGTCGCCAAAAAGCTGGACCAGCTCGTGCTGGATCTGGCCGAGGATGTGAAGGCGCTGGAATCGCTGCACTCCGCCGCGCTCCAGCAGCAGACCATTTTGGCCAACGAAGGCGCGGCCGCCGAGCACGAGCTGCACGCGTTGCGGGACGGCGCGCTGGGCTCGCTCACGCTCATCAACACGCTGCTCGACGATATCCGCAGCGAATCCCAGGCCATCATCGAAACCGTCAATTATGTCGCGACGGCGGATGGAACGCTGGCCGATTTGGAGAAGAAACTGCGAACCATCGCGGATACGGTCGGCGACACGGGCGGGCCCGCCACGCCCAAGGCGCATGAGTTCCTGCAAAGATTTCGCAACGGCTACACCATGCACTCCGAGCGGAAAATATTCGCCGACGTGGTCAGCGGCCCGGCCAGTCCGATCGTGCTCCACGAAGAACCGCCCGTCGAACTGTTTGCTGCCATGCCGGCAGATTCTACGGTTGGCATGGATGCGGTGGCCGGCCCGCCGCCCGCCGCCGTTGCGACCGAATCGGCATTGCCGCTGGAACCGGCAAAGCCGGCGGGATCGTCAGCGAACCTGGGCGACAATGTGGAATTGTTTTAAGCGCCGGCGCAGCCCACGCGGGGAACTTGCGCCGCGTCCGGCCAAGCGCATTTGCAAAAACAAAAGATTCCGCTCAAGCCGGTTCCGAACCCGCCGACAAGTAAGTGAACTTGGCCCGCGATTTGGTTGCGGGAGCTTTTGCGGACAGGACATTGGGCCTGTCAGATAAGGCACAATGGAACTGTTTCTCTCCCGGGACAAATGGTTATCAGTTGTGCCTTTTTATTTTACCGCGACGGCCCCGGCAGCGGACGAATTTTGGAACCGTGGACTGAGTATTGAAGCAACAGCAATTATGGGTAAAAGCATCATGTCCGTTGACGACTCCTCCACCATGAGGCGGATGGTTTCCTTCACGCTGAAATCCGCCGGCTACGACGTGATCGAAGCCAGCGACGGCGCCGAGGCGCTGAATTTGCTGAAATCGCGCGCGGTGGATTTGGTGATTTCGGACATCAACATGCCCAATCTGGACGGCATTGAACTCACGCGGAAACTGCGCAGCCTGCCGAGTTTCATCCGGACGCCGATCATTTTGCTCACCACCGAATCCGATCCCGGCAAAAAAGCGGAAGGCCGCGCCGCCGGCGCCACCGGCTGGATCGTGAAGCCGTTTAATCAGGAGCAACTGCTGGCCGTCGTCGCCAAAGTCGTGCCGAACTAACCCAAAAAATTTCCCATGGCCATCAACAACGAAGCCCTCCAACAGCAGCTCATCAACGATTTGCTCATCGAAAGCTTCGATGGCCTCGACCGGTTTGACCGCGAAATGCTCACGCTCGAAAAAGGCGAGGGCCAGCCGGACACGTTAAACATTGTTTTCCGCGTCATTCACACGATCAAGGGCACGGCGGGCTGCATCGGTCTCGGCAAAATTGAATCGGTCGCGCACGTCGGCGAAAGTCTTTTGAGCCTGCTGCGCGACGACAAGCTCAAGCTCAGTCCGCCGATGATCACCGCGCTGTTGGAATATTCCGATGCGCTCAAGGATATGTTGCGCTGCCTGGAAAAAACCGGCCACCAAGGCGACAAGGATTATTCCGCGCTGCTCGAAAAGCTGAAAAATCTTCAAGCCGGCGAACCGTTGCCGGCGGAAAAACCGGCCGAGGAACAATGCTGGGGACTTTTTGAGGATGAACCTGTCGCGACTGCACCGGCAACGCCCGCGCCAGCCGTCGTGGAAAAAACGATCGTCGTTGATGCCGCGGCCCGCGCCACGACTTCGGTTTCCGACACCGCCATCCGCGTGGATGTCGGGCAGTTGGACAAGCTGATGAATTTAGTTGGCGAACTGGTGCTGGCGCGGAATCAGATTGTCCAGTTCACCGGCAAATCCACCGAACCAACTTTGCTCAACGCCGCGCAGCGTCTCAATATTCTCACCACCGAGTTGCAGGAAAGCGTGATGAAGACGCGGATGCAGCCCATTGGAAATATCTGGGCCAAGTTTCCGCGCATCGTCCGCGATGTCTCGCAGGAACTGGGCAAGCAGATCAAGCTCGTCATGGAAGGGCAGGAAACGGAACTGGACCGCACCATCATCGAGGCCATCAAAGATCCGCTCACGCACATCATCCGCAATTCGATTGATCATGGCGTCGAGAAACCGGAAGTCCGCACGGCGGCCAACAAGCCGGCGGAAGGTTTGCTCATTCTCCGTGCGTTTCACGAAGGCGGCCAGGTCAACATCGAAATCATGGACGACGGCCAGGGCATCAACGTCGCCCGGGTCAAACAGAAGGCGCTGGAAAAAAACCTGATCACGCCGGACCAGGCGGCGGGTTTCAGCGACCGCGAAGTTTTTAATCTTATTTTTCTGCCTGGTTTTTCCACCGCCGAAAAAGTCACCAATGTTTCCGGGCGCGGCGTGGGCATGGACGTCGTCAAAACGAACATCGAAAAAATCGGCGGCTCGGTGGATATTTTCAGCGAGGCGGGCCAGGGCACGACGTTGAAAATCAAGATTCCGCTGACGCTCGCCATCATTCCCGCGCTCATCGTGACGAGCGGCGGCGAACGCTTTGCCATTCCGCAGGTCAACTTGCTCGAACTCGTCCGGCTTGAAGGTGAGCAGGCGCGCAAAGGCATTGAACTGCTTTACGGCGCGCCGGTTTATCGGCTGCGCGGCCATTTGCTGCCATTGGTGTATTTGAATCGCGAGCTGAAACTGGAACAATCCGCTGACGAGAAAAATTCCGGCGACGTGCAGATTGTCGTGTTGCAGGCGGACGGGCGGCAGTTTGGCATGGTCGTCAACGAGATCAACGACACGGAGGAAATCGTGGTCAAGCCGCTGGGCAAACAGCTCAAGGGCATTTCCTGTTTCGCGGGCGCGACGATCATGGGCGACGGCAAAGTCGCGCTCATTCTTGACGTGCTCGGACTCGCGCAATTGGCCAAAGTCATCTCCGAAACGCGCGACCGCGCGCTGACGGAAAAACCGGAGGAACAAACCCGCGCGGATGATCGCCAGACGTTGCTGCTGTTCAATGCGGGGGAAAATTCGCGGCTGGCGATCCCGCTGTCAATGGTGGCGCGGCTGGAGGAATTTCCGCTGAAAGACATCGAGCGCGCCGGCGACCAGGACGTGGTGCAGTATCGCGGCCAGATTCTGCCGCTTATCCAAATTTCCCAGTTTTTATCGCAGGCCGAGCCGGCCGCCCAGCAAGACCCGATGCAGGTGGTGGTTTATTCCGAAGCCGGCCGCAGCGTCGGGCTCGTCGTCACGAAAATAAACGACATTGTGGAGGAAACGCTCGCCATCAAGCGCGATGCGCCGCGCCGCGGCATCGCCGGCTCGGCGGTCATTCAGGACAAAGTCACCGACCTGCTGGATGTGCCGGGCATCATTCGCGCGGCGGATCCGGATTTTTATCGCGAACCGAAAAAGGAGAACCCATGAGCCAGACCTCAAAACAATACTGCACGTTTTTTCTCAACGGCCTGTTCTTTGGCGTGGAAGTTTTGAACGTCCAGGAAGTGCTGCGCTACCAGCAGATGACGCACGTGCCGCTGGCACCGGCGACGGTGCAGGGGCTCATCAATTTGCGCGGGCAGATTGTCACTGCCATTGATCTACGCCACCGGCTGGAACTGCCGGCGCGCGTCAGCGGCGAATTGCCGATGAATGTCGTGGTGCGCAGCGAAGACGGCGCCATCAGCCTGCTCGTGGATGAGATCGGCGACGTCGTGGAAATCGAGGATGACGTATTTGAAGCGCCGCCGGAAACGCTGCGCGGCGTGGCGCGCGACCTCATCAAGGGCGTTTATAAATTGAAAGAACGCCTGCTGCTGGTGCTCGACACCGAGCGCACCGTCAATCTCTCCGGCGTCACCGCGCTGGCCAAAGAACAAAATAATTAATTCCGCAACCACTCTCACCGCACTCAACCAAAACTCAAACTCAACAACAATAATCTTATGAAATCAAACATTCCCACCCTCACCGCCGGCAGCAACGGTCGCCAGATTCGTCCCGGCAAAAACGGCAACGGCGCGCTGCGGCCCAAGGCCAACAGCAAGAGCGCCGGGCGTGAAACGCTCGAATTGCGCGCCCAACTCGCCGCGCTCGCGGCTGAAAATGCGGAGCTAAAAGTGCGCGCCAACATCATTGATTTGACGAGCATCATTTCGGAATCCGATTTGAAGGGCGACATCATCACGATCAACGAAAAGTTCTGCGAAGTGTCGCAGTTCCGCCGCGAGGAATTAATTGGCAAGCCGCACAACATTGTCCGCCATCCCGACATGCCGAAGGAAACATTCCGGCAGCTCTGGGCCACGATTGGCCAGGGCAAGACTTTTCGCGGCGTGATCAAGAACCGCAAGAAGGACGGCACGCCTTACTATGTTGACGCCGTCATCGCCCCGGTGCTGGATGAAAATGGCAAGCCGAAAAAATACATCGGCGTGCGTTACGACATCACGGCCGTGGAATTGGAGCGGCAGAACATGCGCGGCATGCTCGCGGCGATTGACAGCAGCTATGGCTATATCGAGTTCAACTTGGATGGCACCGTTCTGGCCGCCAACAATATTTTCCTGAAACTCCTCGGCTACCAGCTCAATGAAATCACCGGGAAACACCACCGTATCTTCGTTGATCCGACTTATGCCAGTTCGCCGGCTTACACGCAGTTTTGGAGCGACTTGAATGCCGGTATCAACCGGGCCGATGTGTTCAAGCGCATCACCAAGGACGGTCGCGAAGTGTGGATTCAAGCGGTTTACGCGCCGGTCAAGGACGATCAAGGCCGCGTCGTCAAGGTCATCAAGATTGCCACCGATGTCACGGCCACGAAGATGCAATCCGCAGATTTCCATGGGCAGATCAATGCCATTGGCAAGGCGCAGGCGGTGATCGAGTTCAATCTCGACGGCACGGTCATCACGGCCAATGATAATTTTTTGAATGCGCTGGGCTACACACTCGCCGAAATCAAGGGCCAGCATCACAGCTTGTTTGTGGATCCGGCTTTCCGGGCCAGCGCCGAATACAAGCAGTTCTGGCGCGACTTGAACGACGGCAAATATCAGGCGGCGGAATACAAGCGCATTGGCAAAGGTGGCAAGGAAGTGTGGATTCAGGCCAGCTACAATCCGATTCTTGATCTCAACGGCAAACCGTTCAAGGTGGTGAAATTTGCGACGGACATTTCCGCCGCCAAGGTGGCCAACATCAACAGCGCGCGGCAGATTGACGAAATCAACCGCACGCAGGCGGTTATTGAGTTCACCAACGAAGGCATCTGCCTGTCGGCCAATGATAATTTCTGCACCGCCATGGGCTATCGTTTGGAAGAAATCAAAGGCAAGCATCACAGCACGTTTGTGGAGGCGGCCTATCGCGACAGCTCTGACTATAAACAATTTTGGCGCGACTTGAATGACGGTAAATTCCAGACGGCGGAATTCAAGCGCATCGGCCGCGGCGGCAAGGAAGTCTGGCTGCAAGCCACTTACAATCCGTTGTTCGACATCAACGGCCGCGTGCATCGCGTGGTGAAATTTGCCGTGGACATCACCGCCCGCAAAGTTGCCGAAGCCAATCTCAACACGACGATCAAGACGGTGGCCGATAACGCGCAGGCTTTGTCTTCCGCGTCGGAAGAACTCACGGCGGTCAGCCAGCAGATGAGTTCGAACTCGGAAGAAACGGCCACGCAGGCCAACGTCGTCGCCGCCGCGTCGGAACAGGTCAGCCGCAACGTGGCGACCGTGGCTGCGAGCGCCGAGGAAATGAGCGCGTCCGTCCGCGAAATCGCCAAGAACGCCAACGACGCCGCGAAGGTGGCGACCGAAGCGGTCAAGGTGGCCGATGACACAAACAAGACCGTCGCCAAACTCGGCGAAAGCAGCATTGAAATCGGCAAGGTGATCAAAGTCATCACGTCCATCGCGCAGCAGACCAATTTGCTCGCGCTGAATGCCACGATTGAAGCGGCGCGCGCCGGTGAAGCCGGCAAAGGTTTTGCGGTCGTCGCCAATGAAGTGAAAGAATTGGCCAAACAAACCGCCGCCGCCACGGAAGACATCAGCGGAAAAATCGAGGCGATTCAGACCGACACCAAGGGCGCGGTGGTGGCGATTGATCGGATCGGCAAGATCATCAATCAGATCAACGATATTCAAAACACCATCGCCAGCGCGGTGGAAGAGCAGACGGCCACGACTAATGAAATCGCCCGCAACGCCGGCGAAGCCGCCAAAGGCAGCACGGAGATTTCGAAGAACATCACCAATGTTTCCGAAGCCGCGAAGAACACCACGGAAGGCGCGAACAACACGTTGAGCGCCGCCACCGAGTTGACCAAACTCGCCGCCGACCTCAAGCGCGTCGTGGACCTGGCGAAGATCTGATCGCCGTTAAAGCCCGTTCCATACTCAAAAAGCATGAAGATGCTTATCATTGATGACTCAAAGGCGATGCGGACTTTTCTGCAACACCTCGCCACGGACCTTTCCTTCCAAACGGAGGAGGCCGAGGATGGGCGCAACGCCTTGAACAAGCTCGTCAAAAACGATCCGCGCGAGCCGTTCGATGTGGCGCTCGTGGATTGGGACATGCCGGTCATGAACGGTCTCGAATTCGTCGAGACCGTCCGCCGAAACAAGGACTTCAGTTCCCTCAAGATGATGATGGTCACGACGCAGAACACGATGGAACGCGTCGAGACCGCCCTGGCCGCCGGCGCGGATGATTTTCTGATGAAGCCGGTGACAAAGGAATCGCTCGAGGAAAAATTGCAGATTCTTGGGCTGGTCTGACGCAAGGACACCGATGCCAAAAATCCGAGTCTTGGTGGTGGATGATGCAGTGGTGATGCGCAAGCTCATCAGCGAGGCGCTGTCGCGCGACCCGGCCATCGAGGTGGTGGGCGTGGCGGCGAACGGCCACATCGCGCTGCAAAAAATCACCATCGTCAATCCCGACCTAATCACGCTGGACATCGAGATGCCGGAAATGGACGGGCTGCAAACTTTGCGCGAGCTGCGCAAGACTTACCCCAAGCTGCCGGTCATCATGTTCAGCACGCTCACGTCGCGCGGCGCGGCCGCGACGCTGGATGCGCTGGACGCGGGAGCCACGGATTATGTGGCCAAGCCTTCCAACGTCGGCAACCTCACCGAATGTCTCGACCGTTTGCAGCACGAGCTGGTGGCCAAAATCAAAATTCACTGCCGCCACATCGTTCCCCCCGCGCAGCAAATTCCGCCGCACGTTCCCGACACCGGCAAAAGAATTTTTTCCGCGCGACCCGCCAGTGTGGCGATGGACGTGGTTTGCCTCGGCACTTCCACCGGCGGCCCGAATGCGCTGGCGGAAGTGTTCAAACAATTTCCGGCGAATTTTCATCTGCCGATTTTAATCGTGCAGCACATGCCGCCGGTGTTCACCGCGATGCTGGCGGAGCGGCTGACCGCCTTGCGCTCGATCAAATTTCACGAAGGTGCCGAAGGCCAGCACGTCGAACCCGGTCACGCCTACGTTGCGCCCGGCGGCAAACACATGGAAGTGCGCCGCGTCGGCACGAGCGCGGTCCTGCGTCTCACGGATGAACCGCCGGAAAATTCCTGCCGCCCGGCGGTGGATGTTTTATTTCGCAGCGCGGTTTCGGTTTACGGCGGCAGAATTCTCGGCGTCGTCATGACCGGCATGGGCCAGGACGGTTTGCGCGGCTGCGAATTGATTCGCGAACGCGGCGGCCAGGTGGTCGTGCAGGACGAAGCCAGCAGCGTGGTTTGGGGCATGCCCGGCTATGTCGCACAGGCGGGCTATGCGGATAAAATTGTTCCGCTCGACCAGATCGCCGGCGAAATCACCCGGCGCACGCAGTCGAACCGGCCGTTGGCGGTGCAACCTTAAAACGTCATGGCCATTTCCAAAACCGATTTTGATTACGTCGCCCAACTGGTGCGCGGCCAGGCCGCCATCGTGCTGGAGCCGGGCAAGGAATATCTTGTCGAGAACCGGCTCACGCCGCTCGCCGAGCAGGAAGGTTTTGGCACGCTCGGAAATTTCATCGCCAAGATGCGGTCGGAAACGGTCATCAATGGGCTGCATCACAAAAGCATTGACGCGCTCACCACCAACGAGACGTCGTTCTTCCGCGATTTTCATCCGTTTGAAGCGCTGCGCAAAAATATTCTGCCGCAGCTCATCGAGCAGCGCGCGGCCACGCGGCAGTTGACCATCTGGTGCGCCGCGTGTTCCACCGGCCAGGAACCTTACACGCTGGCGATGCTGATGCAGGAACATTTCCCGCAGCTCGCCGATTGGCGGCTCACGATCATCGCCTCCGATCTTTCGCCGACGGTGTTGAAAATTGCCGAAGCCGGTGCCTACTCGCAGTTTGAAGTCAATCGCGGTTTGCCGGCGGCGTATCTGATCAAATATTTTACGAAGCAAGGCGACCGCTGGCTCATCAAGCCGGAGCTGAAAAAAAACATCGAGTTTCGGGCGATGAATCTGATTCAGCCGTGGCCGATCCTGCCGCCCTTCGATCTCGTTTTCATCCGCAACGTGATGATTTATTTCGATGTGGAAACCAAGAAGACGATTCTCAAGCGCATCCGCAACTGCCTGCTGCCGCATGGCTATCTGTTTCTGGGTTCCGCCGAGACCACGATGAATCTTGATCCCGAATACCAGCCGGTGAACCTCGGCCGGACGGTGGTTTACGAAGTCCCCGGCGCGCGAAAATAAAAAAGTTCACTCCGCGTTTGCAAAAACATTGCCGAGCTGGCGCGGCTGTTTGGGATATTTTAACGCCCGCTCGACCGGTGGGGTGCCCGGCCAGAACCACAGGCTGCCATCGGCGGCCAATGTGACCGCTCCATTCCACACGCTGATGAGACCGACCCATTCGTTGTGAATGCCCAGCCGCGTCGGCGACACCCCGGCAAATTCGGCGTCTAATTTATCGCTGGTCTGCCACCGCCACAGCGAGCCATCGGCTTTCAGCGCCGTGAGCGTGGGCCAACTGAAGGCTGCGGCCACCCAATTTGTTTCTTGGTTGACGGGCGAATATCCTCGGCCTTCCCAAAAATCATAGTTTTCATTTTTGTGCATGACTTTGACCCACAAGGTTCCGTCATTGCCGATGCAAGCCTCCCCGCGTTCGCCGGCGGCGGAAAATGTTTGCAAATTGAAGCGATCATAAATGGTTAGCTTGGTCTGTCTTTCTTTACCCGTCTTAAAATCGAGATTGACCACCCAGGTGTTGCCGTTTGTGTTTCGGGCAAAGACGCCGCCGGCGTTGCAAATTTCCCGCCAGTCGGCATTGGTTCCAATCTGGCTGGGCTGGACATTTCGCACGCTCGGCCAGTTGGACGGTGCCTGACGATAATCCACCCGGTTCGTTCCCCAGCGCCAGAGCGTGCCGTCATTTTTCAAGAGCAGGAATCCGGTGCCAAACTGCCGGGCAACTTGCCGCCAGTTGGTTTCACTCCCGAAGTGCGTCATCTCGCCGCCCGTCCAGACTTTCGGCTCGGACCGACTGGAAACCCACAGTGTGCCATCGGCCTTGATGCCGACGGTGTCCAAATAACCTTGATCTGGCCGGAAAGCTTCACCCCAAAAATCCGTCCGCGAGGCGCTGACCGAAACCCAGTTGGAACCCGCGATGAATTGTCGCGGGCCGATGCTGATCGGTCGCGGGTCGGCGAGAAACCACCACAACCGCCGCCAGCCGCTCGGTTGATTTTCCAAAAGAGGCACAAATGGATAGCCCAAATTATCGAACCACACGCGGCCATCCGGCAGCCGCACCAGCAGGCTGCGATAAAAATCGCCTTGCAGCGCCGAAGGATTGGGCAAAGAAAATTTCGCCGCGCCGTGCGCCGGTTCCGCCGGTTCAAAAATTTCCCAGACGCGGTTGTAAAGCACCGCGCTGGTCACAAACACAAACAGCAGCGCGCCGCCGATGAGCCGGAGGTTTCCCCGCCACAGCCGCCAGCTTTCCGCGAACCAGTTGAAATTGCGATACACCAGCCACATCAACAGGATCAGCAGCATCGGCACGCCAATGAGAATCGGCAGCACGGACGGCCAGGGCAGAATTCCCAGGATGGAAAACTCCTGGTTGCTCAAATAGTCGAGGTTCGACCCAATCATGCAGCAGGCAATCAGGATCACGATGCTGATGCTCAATGCCTGGAGAAAATTGCGCGCAAGCGTGGAGGCGAAAAAGCTGACCCAGGACAACCCCGCCGCCAGCGCGACGATGCCAAGTTCAAAGGTGAATTCGTCAGGGCCGTAGTGCCCGGCATTGTAGTGATTCATCCGGAAGGTTTCGCAGGGCATGCCGAAATGGGCCGCCAGCGCTTCCACCAGCATCGGCATGACGCCGCCCAGCAGCGTGCCGAAAAACATGACGGGAATAAATTTGGCGGCGAACTGCGTGCGGCGCGCGACCGGCAGGCAAAACTGGCTGTCGGCCAGGCCCAGTTTCCGCTCCTCGGCCACCGCCGTGCCGCCGATGATCATCGGCATGACCAGCCATAGAATCCAAAACGTGTCCGAGATGCCTTCCGCCACGGAACTTTTATGGAAAGCAACATAAGTGGTTCGCAGCAGCAAAACCGCCAGATGCAGCACCAGCAAGGAGCCGACGCAAAACAGGCTGATGCTTTGCAGTTGAAATTCTTTTTTCAGCAAGGCGACCAGCGGCCGACGTCGCCGCCCGATCGCGGCTGCTTCATTGCCCGTGCTGAAATACCGCCACTTCGAAAATGAAATGACACCGCCGGTCCACGCCGCATCCTGCGCGCGGTGAAACAGCCAATGTGCCAGCCAGAACCCGGCCGCGGTGTAAATGATCGCCAAGCCATAGAGCAGCGTGAGGATCACATGACTGTTGTCTGCATATTTTTCGGGCAACGAGAGCATGGTGGTCGCCAAAATGCCGGCCGGAGCCAGAAAGGTGATCCAAAAGGCAGCCGAAATCTGCCGGAGCAGCAGCGTCGTCCACAATCCGCCGGCCAGCGCCACAAACAAACCGACCACGCCGGCGGTCATGGCATGGGAGAAGAATTTCATCTGGATGTCGCGCGCCGGCAGCGCGTGCTCGTGATTAAACAAAAACAATAATCGCAGCTCACAACTGACAAAGAAGGCGGCGAAAATAATGGCCGCGCCCAGCAACAGCACCGTGATTTTGGTGCGCCAGATCTGCCGGCGCGGCATCGGCTGCGCCATCAGCGAGGAAAAAGTGCCGAGGCTGAATTCGCGGCCAAAGGGATCCACCGCCAGCAGAATGATCCCGAAAAAGAAAAACACGGGTGCCATCAGGATGGTTTCACCGTTTTCGGTGCCAAGCCACGGCAGCGCGACTTCCAGCGCCAGCACGGCCAGCCAGACCGGCAGCAGCAGGCGGATTTCCTTTTTGACGAAGGCGTTCATGCTTTCACCTTTTTCAACACGTCCGAGGCCACAAAAATTTCCTCCAGCGACAGCGCTTCGCAGCGCAATTCATCTGGCGAACAAGCTTTTAATTCTGCCAGCAATTTTTCGCTGTTGCCGTTCGCGAGAATTTCCATTTCGCGCCCGTTTTCTTTCACGCTCAACGCACCGGACAAAAGCA
The DNA here is from genome assembly GCA_903944085.1 of uncultured Verrucomicrobia subdivision 3 bacterium. Taxonomy (GTDB): domain Bacteria; phylum Verrucomicrobiota; class Verrucomicrobiia; order Limisphaerales; family UBA11358; genus UBA11358. The sequence continues at coordinate 5,732 of CAJAQO010000121.1, read as the reverse complement.
TTTGCGGCGGTTTTTCCGCGAAGCGGGCGTGAATTTTGCGGAAGCGGTCGCGCGCGGCGTCGGCTTCCATCGTCAGCAAATTGCGGCCCTGCTCGATGATGGTGAATTCGTCAATCAAACCCTCGAATTCGGAAATCAAATGCGTGGAGACAAAAACCGTGCGGCGGCCGGGATCGCCGGATTGATACGCGCCAATGACGGTCTCGATGAATTCGCGCCGGACAATCGGATCAAGGCCGCTGGTCGGCTCATCGAGCACCAGCAACTCCGGCTCCGGACAAATCGCGCCGATGAGTGCGAGCTGCGTGCGCTGGCCTTTCGAGAGATGGCTGGCCTTCTGTTTCGGGTCGAGCTGAAAACGTTTCAGCAAATCGGCTTCGATGTCGCCGTTCCAATGTTTGCGAAACGACGCCAGATATTCCAGCGTCTCGCTCACCGTCATCCACGGATAAAACGCGACTTGGTCCGGCACATACGCGAGCCGCGATTTCACGGCAACTTCATCCTTACGCGGGTCGAGGCCGAACACGCGCGCCATGCCGGAATCGGGCCGGAGCAAATTCAGCAGGCACTTGATCGTGGTCGTTTTGCCCGCGCCGTTGCGGCCAAAAAAGCCGTAACATTTGCCGGCGCGGACGGTGAGTGAAAGACCGTTCACGGCGTCTAATTTGCCATAGCGCCGCGAGAGGTTTTGGATTTCGATGATGGGCGAGTCAGTGTTCATGCGGGTTTAGTCGTTGTCGGATTTTTCCTTCACCTTGCGTTCAAAACTGTCGAGCCGCTCCTTGACGAGCGCGAGAAACGCGTCGCGATCCACCTGCAGGTGATGCGCGGCCACCACCGCCTCGTCAATTTCCTTGGTCAGAATTTTTGCGCGGGCGGACTTGGTGAACGGCGAATTGCTTTCCCTGAGAAAACAGCCCTTGCCGGGAATCGTCTCGATGACGCCCTGGTTTTCCAGCTCCGCGTAAGCCTTGGCCACGGTGTTGCGGTTCACGCGCAACTCCTCGGCGAGCGGGCGGATGGACGGCAGCGGCTCGCCCGTGCGCAGTCCGCCCGACGCGGCGGCGTAGCGGATCTGGTCCACCAGTTGCAGGTAAACCGGCTTGCCGGACTTGAAATCAATTTGCAGGAGCATAGGCGTTGACTGACATAGGACACTATGACAGTTGGCGCCGCACGTCAAGAAAAAGTTTTGCGGACGGGGAATTCGCTTAGCGGACAACCTGTAAAACCGCAGCGACGACAAGTTCCACGCCGATGCCATTCATGCAGCGGAAATCAATCGGGCACTCGCGCAGAAAACACGGCGCGCACGGCGCCTCGGATTTCAGCAGGCGATGCTGGAGATCACCCGGCAAGCCCGGCCCGGTGAGTTCCGGCGATGTGCTGCCAAACGGCACCACCACCGGCGTGCCGAGCGCGGCGGCGACGTGCATCGGGCCGGTGTCATTGGTTAGCAACACGCGGCAGACTTTCAGCAGCGCCATTAATTCGCGCAAAGAGGTTTTTCCGGCCAGATTAAAAATTGTGGATTGCGGATTGCGGATTGCGGATTCGATTTGGCCAGTGATCGCCGCGTCGCTTTTGCCGCCAAATAAAATCCAAGCGCAATTGGTGCGCTGCTGGATTTCCCTGGCGGCGGCGATGAACTTCTCCGCCGGCCAGCGCTTGGCCGGGCCGTATTCCGCGCCCGGATTCAGCCCAAAAACCGGCCGGGAAAGCTGGCCCAATCCGAATTTAGTTTTCGCCGCTTCGATTTCCTCGGGCGCGACGAAGAGCTGCGGCGCGAGCGGTTCCGGATTGGTGCCGAGCGCGGCGGTGAGATGCAGATATTCGTGGATTTGGTGGGCGCTGGAATTTCCAATTTCCAATTTCCAATTTCCAATAGCTTTGCCGTCAACCAGACGGTGGATTTCCGCGACGGAGCGTTTCCTCATTTTCACGGCATCGCGGCGTGGCGGGACGGTTTGCGTCAGGAAAAAATTCCGCCACGGGCGCGCGTAGCCGATGCGCCGGGGAATGCCGGCAAAAAAAACTTCCAGCGCCGAGCGCGGCGAGTTGGGCAGCACGAGCGCGAGATCAAATTTTCCGGCGCGCAGGTTTTTACCAATGGCAAAAATGTTCTCATCAGGCGCGAAGGGAATTATTTCGTCCACCGCCGGATGCTGCAGCCACAGGCCACGCAACTTTTCCGGCGTAAACAAAGCGAGGTGCGCGTCGGGAAATTTTTCGCGCAGCCGCAGCAGCGCGGGCGTGGTCATCACAGCGTCGCCCAGCCAGTTCACGCCGCGCACCAGAATGCGGCGGGGCGGCTTTATGAAGGCGACGCTCATGTCAGTCTTTCCAGCGGCGGTGAACCCAGAACCAGTTGGCGGGATCGCGGCGCACGGCGATTTCAAAGGCCCGGTTCACGTCGCGCATGATGTCCACGATGGGCCGGGCGTGGCCATTTTCTCGCGTGGGAATTTCGTCACCGATTTCGATGCGCCATTGCGCCAGGCCGATGCGATAACAAATGGCCGTGAGCAGCGGGCAATGGTAGCGCAGGGCGAAAACCGCCGTGGCGGTGGACGTGTTGCAATCGTGGCCGAGAAACGGGATGCGCACGCCACGGGAACTTTGGTCGGCCAGCAAGCCGAGCAACAGGCCGGTGCCACTCATCGCGGCCTTGAGCGCGACCCCGTCCGCCCGCCGTTCAAAAAAGCGGCAGTCGGAACGCTCGCGCAGCGCGACCATGATGCGGTTGAGCGCCGGCTGTTTCAGCGCGCGATAGGTCGCGGCGCATTTGAAGACGGGCGCGAATTGGCCGAACCGCGCGTAAAGCTCGAAGTTGCCAAAGTGCCCGATGGCCACTATGCGGCTTCGCGGACCGGTGTCCACCGCGGGCGGTGGAATCTTTTCCATGCCGATAAAATCGAAATGCGGGCGCAACGCCGCCGGACTCATCGCGGCGGTTTTGACGGCGCTGGCGAAATTTTCACCGAGCCGGCGGAAATTTTCCTGCGCGATGGCGCGGATTTCTGCCGGCGATTTTTCCTGGCTGAAGCACAGCGTTAGATTTTTCAGAACCACTTTCCGGTGCCGGCCATCGAGCCAGAACGTCAGCGCGCCGCCGGCGCGACCAAGGCGCGCGACCCACGTCAGCGGCAGGGTCTGCAACAACGCCACCACGCCGCGCGCCAAAAAATAAATCAGCGCGTTCATCAGCGAAAACAGATTTTGCGGACGCAGTCCTGAAAATCGTTCGCGCCGGCGACGATCTTGATTTCGACGCGCATGAAATAAAACGGAATGTCGCGCCGGTCAATTTTCGGGAAGCGCACGGCATCCTTCTGCGTGGTGACGATGATTTCTGCCTGGCGTTTTTTGGCGCGGTTGATCGCGTTGAGAATTTCCTGCTGGGTGAAGCGGTGATGGTCGGCGAAGCGTTTGGTGTAAACCAGTTCGCCGCCCAGTTTTACCAGGCTTTGCTCGAAGCTCTCCGGCTGCGCGATGCCGCTCAACGACGCGACTTTTTTGCCGGCCAGCAAATCCAGCCCCTTGCGCTCACCGGTGAAGACATCTTCGAAATACAGCGGCTGATGCACGCATTCGATGATGGGCGCGTGGGCGTTCAGCTTGGCGATGCGCTCGCGCAGCTCGGCGGTGCGGCCGTCGCTCTTGGTGATGAAAATCGTGTGCGCGCGGGCGAGGTGCGATGGCGGTTCGCGCAACGTGCCCCGCGGCAGCAAGTGTTCGTTGCCAAACGGCTGCTGGCGGTCAATCAACACGACGTCATGCCGGCGACCGCGCAGATGCCAGTATTGAAATCCGTCGTCGAGCAGCAGCGTGTCGCAGCCATATTTTTCAATCGCGTAGCGCCCGGCCTTGACACGGTCCTTGTCCACCAGCACGACCACGTCTTTGAGATTCGACGCGAGCATGTAAGGCTCGTCGCCGGCGGTTTCGGAATCCAGCAGCAGCGATTTACCGTCGGACACGATGCGCGGCGGCGTCTGGTCCTCGCGCAGAAGAATTTTATTCAGAAATTTCACATGCAGCGGCACCGGCTTGGAACGGTAGCCGCGGGAAAGAATGGCGACGTTGCGGCCGGCATCGCGGAGTTCGCGCGCAAATTTTTCCACGACCGGCGTCTTGCCGGTGCCCCCGACGGTGAGGTTGCCGATGGCGATGACCTGCACGCCGAGCGTTTTGTCGCGGAGGATGCGGACATTGTAAAGCCAGCGCCGCAGCTTGACGATGACCTGAAACACCTTGGAACCGCCGAAGAGAATTCCGCGCGTCAGCTTGGCCTTGAAATCATGGCGTTCCTCGAAAACGACTTCGAGGAAGAAGGTTTCAAGGGTTTCAGCCCAGGCACGGAATTTTTCACGCATCACCGCTCAATGTGCCAAGTTGGGAAGCAGTTTTAAATTTTAAATTTTTAGTTTTTAATTGAAAGCTGGAGCGTTCCAGCCAACTAAAAATTCAATAACCCAGCTTGGCGACTTCCTGCTGCAACGCCAGTTGAAATTCCTGCACGTCGGCGGCGGAAGGTTTGTAGCCGGTCTGTTTCGGCACCACGCCCAGCCGGCCGGTCTGATCCAGATACCAGTCGGCAATCTGGCCGTCGCTGAAATTCACCTTGCCGCTGATGATGGCACCCGGCTTGGTGATTTGATCCACGATCACGACCACTTTTCCGCCCGCCGGTGGCAGCGCCGCTTCGGTGCCGGGCAAAGCCGGGTTTGGAATTGCGGCGGCCGCTGGTTTTGCCGCCGCGACCGGTTCGACCACTTTGGGCGGCTCCGGATCTTTTGGCGTCAGCTTCAAGTCGTCCACGAGGAAGCGCGCTTCCATGTAAGTCAGCTTGATGCCGAATTCTGACGCGAGCCGATTTTGAATTTCGGAGAGTTTTGCACCTTCAGAAATCCATTTGCTGACCGCCTGCCGCTGGTTGTCGTCCAATTTCATGCTCACAGCTTACTCAAAGTCCCTTGAGAATTCCATCGTAACCATTCGCCTCCAGTTCCAGCGCCAGCGACTTGTCGCCGGATTTCACGATGCGGCCGTTCGCCATGACGTGCACGAAGTCGGGAATAATATAATTCAGCAGCCGCTGGTAATGCGTGATGACCAACTGCGCGGAATCCGCGCGCTTCAGCTTGTTGACGCCGCTGGCGACGATTTTCAGCGCGTCAATGTCCAGACCGGAATCCGTTTCGTCGAGAATGGCGAGTTTGGGTTCGAGCACCGCCATCTGGAAAATTTCGGCCCGCTTCTTTTCGCCGCCGGAAAAACCTTCATTGACGGAGCGCTTGAGCAAATCCTCGTTGAGGTCGAGCAGCTTGATCTTGTCCTTCACCAAACCAAGAAACTCAATTGCGTCGTATTCCTGCAAGCCTTTGGATTTGCGAATTTCGTTCAGCGCGGCCTTCAAAAAATAAGTGCTGTTCACGCCAGGAATTTCCACCGGATATTGGAACGCGAGGAACACGCCTTCGCGGGCGCGCTCTTCGGGATCAAGTTCCAGCAAATCTTTGCCGAGATAATTCACCGTGCCCTCGGTCACTTCATAGCCGTCGCGCCCGGCGAGAATCGCGGCGAGCGTGCTCTTGCCGGAACCGTTCAGGCCCATCAGCGCGTGGACTTCGCCGGCGTTGATCGTCAGGCTGAAGCCCTTGAGGATTTGTTTGTTCTCCACGCCCGCGTGGAGGTTTTTGATTTCAAGAATAGGTTGCTTGCTCATT
>CAJAQO010000120.1 GCA_903944085.1 uncultured Verrucomicrobia subdivision 3 bacterium | reverse complement strand
CCTTTGCCCAACGGACTGAACGGCACGAAGCCGATGCCCAATTCCTCCAGCACATGCAAAATTTCCACTTCTGGCTCGCGCCACCACAGCGAGTATTCGCTTTGCAACGCCGTCACCGGCTGGACGGCGTGCGCGCGGCGGATGGTCTGCGCCCCGGCTTCTGACAACCCGAAATGCTTCACCTTGCCCGCATGGATCAATTCCTTCACCGTCCCGGCCACGTCCTCGATGGGCACGTTCGGGTCCACCCGATGCTGGTAGAGCAGATCAATCGTCTCGACCCGGAGCCGCTTGAGTGAGGCCTCGACGACCTGCCGGATGTGCGCCGGCTGGCTGTTCAAGCCGCCCTGCTTGCCGCTGTCGCAATCGAAGCCGAACTTGGTGGCGATGACCACCTGCTGGCGGAACGGAGCCAGCGCCTCGCCCACGAGTTCCTCGTTCGTGAACGGGCCATAGACCTCGGCGGTGTCGAAAAACGTGACGCCCTGCTCGACCGCCGAACGGATCAGGGCAATCATCTCCTGCCGGTCACTCGCCGGGCCGTAACCGAAGCTCATGCTCATGCAGCCCAGCCCGATGGCCGAGACTTCCAGATTACCTAGTTTGCGCGTTTGCATAATTGAATCCTTTTGTGCAGTTAAATGTTGAAACGAATTTAACCACGGATGGACGCGGATGAACACGGATTTTTCTGACGCGAATTCAAATACGCTGAAGGCGTAACGGAAATTAGCCTAGGGTTGGTGCGCCGTGCGCAAGCACCTACCCTAGGAAATCGTCCCACAAAATAATTCCTTCTCCGCATCCTATGGGGAGAAGGTGGCCGGAGGCCGGATGAGGTGTGTTCTTGAACCGCGAAATACGCGAACGGCTTCCGATAGCTATTTAAGCCGAGCCTTGTTGGCATACTTACCCACTTCTGCCACCCGCTGCGATACAGCTTCTAAATGCTTTTGTGTTTTCGCTATTGAAATCTGTCTTTCCAAATCGGGCTGTTTCGAGTCTGTTGCGGGCACTTCAATTTCTAAATCTTTTACTCGGTTGTAAAGTTTCGCTTCATATTCGAAATTTCCAGCGACAATAGCCCGGCGTAAAGCACCTTCAACGAAATCAAAATCGAGTTCGGATGAGACCAATTCCACTATCATTACATCGTCGTGAATAATGCACTTGTCCCGTCGAACAAAACAAAAACCAACAGCCCCGTTAGCGTTGATTGTGATAATCGGTTTATCGGTTGAGACACTGTTTTCAATTTTTAAGAAGTGTTCTTTGGCAAATTTTTCCGAAATCATTCCTAGCGGTCGGCTCTTAAATTTTGACCCTGAATAAACCGGAATATCTCCCGGATTGAGATCACACATTTTGCGTGTCACACGCCGGCCACGCCGTATTCTGAAAAACTTCTCGTCATTCAATGCAAGTGTGAAGGATGCTCCTTGTGTAAGCATTTTAAGATTAGTCTCGACGGTTGCCAACTCCGTAAGCAACTCTTGAAGCTCTGTTCGTATTTCAGAAATGTATTCGGTCGTATCAATCGCTCCATCACGCTCGCCGATGGCAACCTGTTCATCTTCATCCCAAAACCGCAGAACATCCCAACGCTCAACCGAATCAAAATTCCCGCCCTTAACGATTTTTATTCGTTTGGAAATTTTCGCGGGGATTTTCTTGCCACTGTCCCATTCGACAAAAGCATCAGCGATTTCTTGAAGCGTGTTGTCGTCTTGAGTAATAACGCGCCTTGCGTCTAGCGACTCGCCGACACTAGAACCAACAGCGCAAAAAACATCTGGCCGTGGGTCGGTCGCAGTGTGGCGTTTTTCAAGTGCCAAAACGTAGGTTTTTTGGGCGGTGTTAAAAAAGGTGTTTCGAGGAAGCGCGATTGAAGCCAGCAAGTTGCACTCACCAAGAATCTTTTCCTTCATTGTGTTTTCGCTTCGCGTAAGCATCCCGTAAGGAACGATGACGAATGCGCGGCCGCCGGCCTTGAGCGCGCCAGAGACGTAGCGCAAGAAGAGAGATTCCAAGCCCAGTCCGCACCGATCATAATAATCTTTCAAATCGGCCTCATTTCGCAGCCCTTTGATTTTTGAAATTTCTTCTTTGTAGATGCGCGAACCTTGGGTGACATACGGGGGATTTGTCATGATCACCGACACCTCGGCTTTTACCGGGTATTCCAGCGTTCCAAGCAGCTCGTTGGTATTGAGCAGCAAAAACATCTCGGCCATCAATTTATTCAGCGCGTCAACGGTGACAGATGGATCGCGGACAAACTCCGCCAAATGTAGCAGTGTGTTGGCCTTGGCAAGAATGTGCATCACAGAATCAACATCCAGGCCGACCAATCTAATTTTTTGCTTTGGTGCGCCGCGAAAAAATGAAATGTTATCTGTTAGTCCGGTATCACCGCAGATTAACGGCTCAAGAATAAAACCCCCAACGCCAGCCGCAGGGTCGAGCACCAAGTCACCATCTTTGAGCTTGGGCAGTTGAGCCATCCGAATAATCGCCTTAACGACGTTTCTTGGGGTAAAAAATTGCCCAAGCTTTTGCTGCCTGCCGGATTTTTTCAGGAATGTTTCATACAGCCGCATCTTGAATTCCGGGTCTATGTTAGACAGCGGGCCAAACTCTTTGAAGTAACCAAGAATTTCTACGAACGTGCGGTTGAATGTTTCGAGGCTGGTTTGATGCCCTGATCGTAAAAACGCAAAGCCGTTGATGACGGATGTTGGCGAAACAACTGTGGCTAAACCCACGAGATCAAGAATGGCCTGATTCGCAACTGTTGTCTTGTCGGGAAACAGCCGCTTGATTTCAGGACGGATGACTTGAACGTAGTATTCGATTTGAGTTTTACCATGCTTCGTTCTGAAGGCGGTTTGATCTGTGTCGCACAACTCGTAGAACGAAAAACTTTTTGCTAGAACTGAATCCGACAGATTGTCCGAGAGAAACTTCAATACAAAAATCTCCACGAACGTCAGCAAACATGCTTTGGGTTCTTCTTTGGTCGCGTGCCAGATTGCCTGCCATACTTTTTCCGCCAACGGCCCAGGATCAAGTGATGCACCTCTGTCAGGCCGCAAAATATCTTCGAGCAGCCCCGGATTTAACGTCAGCCTGTCACCAAGCAAAACAATGCTTTGTTTTTTGAGCGACGCTGCAACATCAACGTAGAAAAAATTCGTTTCGTCTGTCACGATTGCAAAACGCGCGCCAAGCAAAGCACCAGCATATAGGCCTTGCTCGAATGCTTTTTGCTTCTTTTCATCCGAATTCAGCGCGGTAGGTTTTTTATTTTCCTTGTTTGCCACCACTTCAATTTTTCCACTTGCGCGTGAGCAGAAAACACCGTCCGGTTTAACTAATAACGGTTTCGGCGGGGCATAAAGTTTGAAAGGAAATTTGATGCTGGATTGAACATTTGAAATGAGACCAACAGATTCCAACTCGGCGATATTCGTTCCGCCAAGATCAAATTTCTCAAATTTTCCGTATGGTGCGCCCTTTAATTTTCCGTTGGCAAAATACCCGCGTTGCAGCAGTTCCTCATTCATGTTGTCATAAGCAGTTGCGTTTGACGCAACCACGACGACGGGAAATCAAAAAAGAAGAGGCGCGGACTCGTCACGCCCTGACCCGAGGCACCGCGAAGCGCCTGTGAAAGAAGCGCGCCAAGCCGCGCCCATTTGGGCGCGCTCGGTCGGATCTTTCACGGGCTTGAAAATTCGCGGTTTTCGGGTCAGCCCGTAGCCGTAGCTACGCAAAATTGTTAATTAAATAATTTGGTCGTTGATTTTATTTTCGGACAGCGGCGAGTTTGCGCCGAAAAATTGGCAGCGTCAATCCGTGTTCGCGTGTTTGGCGTGGTTCGCGGTTCATCTCATCCGGCCTGCGGCCACCTTCTCCCCATCCGATGCGGAGAAGGAATTATTTTGCGGGACGTTTTCCCGGCGTAGTCCGATTGCATCGGCCAACACCGGGCTAATTTCCGTTACGCCTTCAGCGTATTTGAATTCGTGGAAATTCGTGTCATATCTCCACGTCTTACAGCAAACCCAACTGCTTTTCGTGGGGGATGGGAAAAACGCCGATGATGAGGAACGGGTTGGTTGCCCAGCTATGAAATTCCTTGGTCGTGCCGAGAAAGAAATGCAAATCGGTTTTCAGGAACTGGCCCACGTATTTCTCGCGGACTTTCGCCAGTGCCACCCGTTCGTCGCCGTCGGCGGCGCGGCGGCAGTTCCAGAATAACTGGCCGGTTTCCCAATCCAAGACCTGCATTTCGCTTTGTTTGCCGGCGGCGTCCTCGAAACGGTAGGAAAATTTGAACGGCAGCTTGGGCATGAGCTTGAACGTCTGCCGCCAGGTGTCGCCGGCAAACAACTCGGCTTGATCCGCATTGCTGCGCATCGCGTCCACCTTGGATTGATCCCATTCGCTGTCATCCGATTCCCAGACGAAATCCAGAATCTTGGTCGGCTTGAAAACGGCCAGCGAAAGCTGGTTGGCGTGGGCGGCGGCAATCAGCGGTTCGAGCCGGTCAAAGACTTTCGTCTTTTTTAATATCAAGTCCCGGCGTTCGCGCCAGTCGTCCGCTGTATCCATGTGTCCAGCGGGTTGGATTTCGGCGGTGTCGGCGAGGTGAAAAGTTTCGGGGCGCGGGTCTTTGGTGTTCCGCACCAGCCGCGTCTCAATCCAGTCGAACTTTTGATAACGGTCTTTGTAGTCGAGCAACCGGAAGGGAATCGGATACAGGCGCACCCACGAACCATCTTCCCGCACGCCAGCCGTGCAAACCAGTTCACCGTGCTTGCGCGAAAGGGTCGGGTAGGTCTTGACCGTGATGAGAACCTTTTCGCGCCCCATAATCCCCGGTCAAATGTGGTGGGCCGCCAACTTCGGCCCGAAGGTTTTTTGCAGCGCGTCGGAAACGCAGTGCCGGTGGCATTGGTGCGGCAGCAACTCGAAACAGGTGAGCGCAACGCGCTGTCCTTCTTCCTTGATCCAGCCCGCGATTTTGATCAGCGTCTTGGTTTGCTTCGGCAGCGTCGTGCGTTCGTAGGCGGCGAAAAGCTTGTCGTAATCGGTCTGCGTTTCGAGGTCCTGACGTTTGTCCGACGGGATGCCCAGTTCCGGCAGATGCTCGTAACGGATGCCGACGCCCTCGCAGGCGTGGCTCAACGTGCTTTTGGAAAAACCATATTTCCGGCTCAACGGATTGCGCCGGACATCGCAAAGCAACGTCACGCCGTCTTGCAGCAGTTGGTTTAGGTAAGCCTCCAAAGTTTTGCTTTCGTAACCGAGCGTGACCAAGCCGGGAGTCTGCTTGGCCGGCCGGGCGGCCTCGACGCGGGCGCGGTCTTCTTTCTTCGGGAAAACTTTTTCCACGATTTCGCTCCGCGTCGCAAAATATGGATAGCGCTGGTAAACGTCAGCGACGAGCGTATTGCCACGCAGATTTTTATATTGCTTGGCAAACCGCGCCATCGGCAACGGCGATTTTTCCCCGCTGCGAGCGATGCGACGGCCTTTGTCCGTCAGCTTCCATGTTTCGCCGTCTTCAATCAGTTCTTGTTCCACGAGCCGCCGTTTATCAGCGTAGGACGTGAACGAAAAGCAGCCGAAACGATACGGAACAAAATCGTAGCTGGGCGTAGGTTCGCCTTCGCGGGTGTAAAGGAACAGGAGCTTTTGGAAGTCGGTCGAGCCGACCGGCTCGTTCAGCGCATCCAGAAGTTCAAGCAACACACGCTGGCGGTCGAAAAGCATGACGCAATTTATTTCATCCGGCGGCAAACGGCAATGCCCAACCGCAGGATTCGAGATTCACACTAATGTTGCGTTGAAAAAATTGGCCGCCGCCGCTGGCGGCCACCGTTGCCGGCAGTAATCGCTCGGGGCCAGGCCGGTTTCTCGAAGGAAGAGTTGCGCGAAATGGCTGGGATTCTCCCCAGCACGGAGAAAGAATTTATTTTCCTTCATTTCGCGCGGAAAACTTTTAATCCTTGGGCATGGATTCCAAACTGATTCTGGAAGCGGCGCGCGGGACGGTCCGTGCCGGACTGGCCACCGGGTCGTCGGCAGCGGTGGCCGTCTGCCAAGACCGGCGGGCGTGAAATCTTATCACGTGGATTACGTCGGGCTGCGCAAACGGTTTTACAGCCCGGAGGGCGGGATGCTGGCCACGTCCATCACTTATGAGGGCCTGCCGCCCGTCGCCCCGGAGTTCGCTGCCGCCGCGTTGCGCGCGAACATCCTGGACAGCCAGCGCAACGGTCAGAAGTATCGCGAGTTTACCCGGCGCGCAATGGCGGGCGGGGTGCAGGGCTACATCGCTTTTCTGCGCGGGAAACGCGTCACCTACTGGGGCCGCACCGGCGACCAGCACACCGAATGGTTTCCCGGCGCGGAGCCGGTCAAGGTTGATTGAAATTGTAGCGGCGGTCCGTGACTGGCCATCTGCAAATCCTCCGCCATCTTGGTGTCCCTGCTGGCCATGGTAATGGGATTTGGCAGATGGTAAAACCACATCCGGTTCACCGGTCCATGACCAGCCATTCTTGTGGCCGGCTGGTGGCAACCAGCTCCAGCCCGACGGTGGCCAAGAACTGGTTGTTGAAGTCCAAATCGGTGGAACGTCCGTTGATCCAGCGCGAAGGCACATCCCCAATCTTTTGGTCGTAGCGGTTGGTCGCCTCGGTTTCGTCAATCACGGGCCGGCCGAAATAATTTTCCAGTTCGCTGGTGAATTCGGAAATGGACTTGCTGCGGGCAAAATCTGCGGTGGCCTTGGATTCCAATACCTGCGGGTCTTTGGCGCGGAGCACCAGCACCTTGGTGTCCCGGGTTGCCAGGTGCCACGACAGCCCATACTGCTGCTGGAGAAATCGTTGGGCCGCCGATTGCAGGGCGGCCTGCGGTTGGTTGGTAACGGTGCAAATCACGTCATAATAGCAATTGTTCAAGTCGCCGTGCGTCCACTCCGTCGGGAATTCCGTGTGGGTGTAATCCTTGCCGTAGGCGACCTCCACGAGTTCGGAAAAGGTGATGTGCAGATTCGCCAGCCGGCCATCCAGCCAGCCGTAATGCATGCCCATGCCGTTCCGGGGATTGAAGGCATAATGCGTTTCCCGCACCACGAGCGCCGACGGCGCGGCCGCGAGCTGCTTGCGATATTTGTCGGAACCGCGCCGGTCGAGCTTGAGCCAGAACGCGTCGTCAATGGGCGTGGAAACAAACGGCGCGGCCGTTGACGGTGCCTTGGGCCGGGCTTTTTTATAAAACGCAAAAAAGATTGCCGTGATCGCCACCAATAAAACCAAACCCGCCACGGGCACCCATCTCAATTTATCCTCCAGCCGCCGGGCCAGCAGCCGATGAATCAATATCGCCACAATCGCCAGGTCCAGCAGGCTGGTGACGATGGCAAACGGCGTCCGCACACTCACGCCATGGGTCACGGAGAACGGCGTGCTCACGGTGCCGTTGCGTTCGCCCGCGCCAAAGGAGATCCAATGGAAAATGGCCAGAAAGGTCAGCAGCATCAGCATCATCGGGATCTTGGAATAGGCCTTGTTCTCCAGTCGATACAGGAGAAGCATCATCCCGCCTGATGCGAACATTCCGCCCACGACATACATGAGCCAGCCCGGCTTGTCGCTGTCTGGCCGCACGAAGCCGAGGCCAATGCCCACCAGCAGAAATATCACGCCCATCAGCACCGGAGGCTTGTCCATCGTCACGCTGCCATCCGGTTGCACGGTGACGGACGACGATTCTGCCGCGCCGGGCATTTGCGCCCGGACGGCGGCCCTTTGGATTTGCAGGAACATGCAGCCAAACAACGTGAACACCGTTCCCACGCCCAGGCAAATCCAAGTCCCGCCGTGGATGCCCGTTTCCAGCACCGCGTCCGACGGGTCGCCTGGCGGGTAATGCACGGAAACTTTTTTGCCAATGGGATACCGATTGAGAATTCCGCGCGCATATTCCGACGATGACGACATCTGCCCGACAGAGACCTTGTCGCCCGTGTAACTCGTGCCCGCCACCTGATAAGAGTAAGTGACCTCCGCCGCGTAGGTCGTGCCACCGTGATTGCCCGAATGGGATTTCATCTCCGCCGACTGGACGATGCCGTCGGTCACCGGCCAATGTTCCGCGCGCAGGCTTTTCGAGAACATCCAAATCCCGATGCCCACGGCAACGAGACCAATCACAATAAACAGTGAACAAAAAAGCTGTGTGCCACGACTGGACATCTGGGCCATGAACCGAGTCTAATCGCGGGAGTCACATGCCGGCCATTACATTTTGCGGTAATTTGTAGGATACGATCAAAGAAAGAGCTTTGGCCTGATTTCATCCTCCACATGATGGCGACGAGCGGCCAGCAGTTCCCAAGCCGGCGCATGATCCTCCGGCAACCAGTCGAACATCTGGCCGCCAATCAAATCTTGGGGGTCGCCATAGACACTGCGAATCAACTCGCCGTTGGTCGTTTGGCCCAATTCGCCGGCAATGGTGGCATCATCCGCTCCCTGGCTCCGCCGCACCTTGACATAGAACGCGCGTCCAAAGCCATGTGGTTTGAAATGCGGGAACCCCAGTGCGGCGCTGGCGGCATTCAAGGCGCGGTTCAGCGTGGTTTGATCGTCGGTGCCCAGCGGGAACAGGCGTGGTTCATCTGCCAGCGTCACGGCCAGCCACGCGCGCCAGGCAGACAGGAAATTTTCAGCGGCAGGATGCAGCGTGATAAACGGATTCTGCCCGTGCTTGAGGCGTTGCACCTTCATGTGCAGCACGCCGACCCGGTCGCGGAACAGGCCGCCGGGTTCGAGCTGGCGCGTGTTCGGCGGCGGCTCCACGAGCGGCGGCAAACGAAGCAGGAATGCCGGCTCACCGGGGCGCAGGCCCGTGAGCGCGCAGAAGGCCAGCGTGCCGCCAGCCAGCTTGAGTATTGTCGCTGACGCTGGATCAAACAGGTAAGCGAGGACGCGATGCAAGGTTTCGTCATCGTCGGGACATGCCTCATGGCAGTGGGTTTTGACTTTGGCGAAGGTGGGACGGATCGCCAGCGGATTCTTTTCGATGCGACCGGCCAGCACCGCCCACGCGCACAGGCTGGACACTGAGCCGAGTTCCAGATCGGCGGCGCGCAGCGCGGGTGCCCGGTGGCCGGCGAAGTCTTCCACGGTGCTGGCGGTGATCGTGGCGAGCCGAGTAGTAATCGCTTTCATTTAGGCTACTGTTGAAAATGACCAACTTTGCTTCATGCCTCGTTACACACGGAATACGTCCGTATTTTTTGCGTGTTTGGTCACCACGCCGAAACCAGTGACGAGTGGGAATCGGGGAAAATTTACCTCAACATGGAATGCCAAAACTTACCTTCAGTTTGATCTCGCCAAATTTACAGGCAAAAAATTGCGCGGCCCCTGATTTTCCCGCCGGAGTAAAACAAGACGATCAGAAACGCCGCCCACAGAATCAAGGTGATTATGGCTTCAACATAAATCATTTTAACGCCGCTATAAAAATCTGCAGCTATGTGGGCAGTATGCCACTTTGGGAATGTAAAAACCACTTTTGACTTTACTGTTTTGTCGGGGCGTGTTGGCATTTGCCACACTGCTGGTGGCCAGAACCAGGGAACAGCCCGCCACCCGATGCTTGGAAGTGGGCTCCGTGTTGCGACGTGCGGTGAATGCCAGCCGCCTCATGCGTGACCCTGCGGCTTTAGCTGATGCCAGGGTTGAAAGCATTTTGGTCTTTGATCTCGGTTGCCAACATCGGACGGTCGCCAATGGAAGCCTCGTATTGTTCGGCCATCCACCAGCCAACCAGGGCCACGACCACACCCGCTAGCAGGTCCACAAAATAGTGGAAGCGCAGATACACGGCGGAAAACCACGATAGCAGGCACGGCACCAAAACCCACCAAAACCGCTGACGCCAGTGTTTCCAGTCAAAAAGGAGCAGATACAAGGACGCCGCCAGATGCACGCTGGGAAAAACATCCACGCAGGTGCTCCCCGCATTCACCGGCTTGAGCGTCCAATCCAGCAGCAGCGGACCGTGCAACGGCGTGGCAAAAATCATCCAGCGATGCGGGCCGCCAGCCGGCAGCACCGTGTAGCCCATGAACGCCAGCGCATACAGCGTGAACAAACCCACGATGCACTTGCGGAACAGTCGGAGATCCCGGAGGCAATAATGGCCCGGCCCGGCGATCAGGTAGTAGAAGAAAAACAGGTAGCCGGCCATGGCCAGATCCTCGGCCCACGGCCGCAACCACGTTTCCCAAGCCGCAGCCGGCGTTTCCCTGATCAACGCCCGATCCCATTGCAGTAACAGGCTGTCTGCCTTGGGGTGACCCAGCAATGGCACCGCGACGCCCATGGCATAAAAGCTAATGCCCATCGCTGCGGGGTAAAACAATAGCCGCACCCGCCAGCGCCAAGGAGTCAGGTTTCGTTCCGCCCAGAAAAAGACACCGGTTCCAATCAAGAAACACGCAAAAAAAACAAACGACCAGCCCCGCGCGGCACCGCCCTGCGCAAACAACCGCAATCCGGTCAGCAGCAGATAAGCGCCGAACAGCCATTCATGCGGCAAAACGGCGGTCAATTGATGCCGCCATTTACTTTTACAGAACATAAAACTCAGCATTCAGTGGCTGGCGAGGGGGGTTAATTTCAGTGCGGCTCATAATTTAGCCAACGATTTCGGCTATGCTTTACATCGAACGAAAAACGCTTCTTCTTTGTAGCAAAAAGCATTCCATGCTTTGCCATCAATCACTGCTCCATACCAATTATCGAGCGGACTTGTAAAAAGCCTTTGGAATTCGAATAGTCAGCTATGAAATTACACAAGGCATTGTGAGACCCGGAACGCCCGATTGGAGCGATTGTTTGCAAAGCCACTTAGCCAATCTGCCTAGTTACTTTGCGCACCCGTGCCAAATTTGCTGCCGACGCACCGGGAGTGAAACTATAATTGAATTGAAACGTCTGATTGCATTGCTTGTCCCCATTTTTAAACCACTGAGCACCGAAAATAAGCTATGACTTTTTGGCGCTGACGGACGGTTTGGTTGACCGTCATTGCTCTGCTTCCCGAGATATTGGGAATGGAGAAAGGATGCCGCAGCACCACTTCCTCCCTCCCGTTTTCTTGGGGGATTCTTTTTTACCACCATCGGTGGTCTCACTTCAAGCCCAACTTGCCGGTTTCGCTCCGTGTGATTCAGGAGCGCGATACACCTCGGCCGGCGTGGCGTAGCCCAGCGCTTGGTGTGGTCGGTAATCGTTGTAATGACCAAACCTGTTTCCAACGCCTGGCACAGTTCCAGTCCGTGTTCATACCCACGCAGGTAAATGTCCTCATACTTCAGGCTCCGCCACAAGCGTTCCACGAACCGGTTGTCCATCCATCGCCCACGCCCATCCATGGTCACCTTGGTTCACCGGTCCATGACCAGCCATTCCTGTGGCCGGTTGGTGGCAATCAGCTCCCGCCCAATGGTTGCCAAGAACTGGTTGTTGAAGTCCAAATCGGTGGAACGCCCGTTGACCCAGCGCAAAGGGACACCCCCAATCGTTTTGTCGTAGCGGTTGCCGCGAGCCTATATGAACCCGGTAGCGAGGCAATGCTTTGGCAAGGCAATAGGGACGTTTATCGAGCTCGACCTGTGGCCTTTACGCGGGGGCCAATCCGGCTATTCAGTCCATCAAAGTGGAAGCGGTCGGTGCCAATTAGTTCGCGCCAGCGTCAAATTCCCCCTGCCATATTATGTTGAAGCGCCGAACTATCGAACTCGTCGATGGGAGGCTTACGGTTTTGTGGTTGCAATTATTATTTTTCAGGAATGATGTTCAACTCCGCCAGCGAGGCGTAAGGGGCGGCCGAATTAAAGCTGCTCCTCGCCACCAGTTTCAAGCATCGCGCTGCGACCGGCGGCGCAAATTTTACGGTGTGCAACTCGGCATTTTGCGGAAACGCGCCGGTTGCCTGTGGCTCGCCCCAGTTCTGACCATCGGCGCTGGTGAACACCGCATAGTCCTTGATCCAGCCGTTTTGATTGCCATCCTGGCGCGGCAGACAGGTGATGCCAGCCAGTTTCACCGGCTTGGACAGTTCGACGATCAACTCGTGCGGAAAATTGGGGGCGGATTCTTCCCAAGGCGTGTGCCACATGGTGTTTGGGTCGCCGTCTATGGCGCGATCGGCGCCGTATTCCTCGGAAGCCTGGCTGTCGGCGTAAATTTTGGGTGCCAGCTTTTCAAGTTCGTTGGCCGATTTCGGCAAAAAAAGATGTTCCAGCAGTTTGGCGTCAAGTTCCTGAACCGGCTTGAATTTCGCCGAGCCGGCATAGGCGTAAAGGCTGGTCAACCATTGGCGCACAGCCGGGGCTTTCGCCGCGTCCGCCAGATTCAAACCGCAGACGAGCAACTGGCCGCCACCCACGCGCCCCTCGAAGACGACGCCGAGCTTGTGGTTGCGGGCGAAGTTGTCAATCACCTGCACCAGCGGACGATAATCCGCCGGCGTGTCGTCGAGCACAAACACGCGCGAGCGCTGCATCAGGTTAAACCATTGCCAGTCGGTGCTCATGTCCGTGGGGAACTGCGCGAACAGCGGTTGCCACGGGTCACACAGCAGGCCCATCGTGTTCGGCCTCTGGCTGGGAAACCAGACCGGACTCCAGAACACGGGCAGAAACCTGCCGTGCAGGGACTGCGTCGGATTTGCCGTAGCAGCCAAGAAGATGACTTTTTTCCCGGCAGCAAGCGCGGCCCTCGCCTCCTCCCACTGTTCGCTGACCACCACCTCCGCTGGCCGCTGCGGCATAACTTTTTCCGGATAAATCCAAATGTTCCAGTCATTGGCAAACGCGGTGCCCGGGACGGAAATGGTCACGGTGAATTTGCCCGGAGCACGGGTGCTGGCGAGCGACGCTTTGATCTCGCCGAGTTCGGTCAGCTTGCCCGTCGGCACCGTCAAAGCGGGCAATTTGCCCGCCGCCACGGCGCGTCCATCTTCATCCTTGATAGACCATACCGGCTGGACATTCGGCAGGTCGGCTGCGCCGTAATGCGCAATGTCCGCCGTCGCTTGAAAGAGTTCGTCGCTCGTGTAGGTGCGCTTGGGCAGTCGCAGCAGCGGCACCGTCGCCGAGCAATACCGGCGGAACGCCTTGGGCGTGATGAAACCTTTTGAGTCCCAGAACGCATCCAGCGGCCCGACCAGCGCCGTGCCTTGCGTCGGATAATCGTGCAGGTCGAGTAGGGAAAAACCGCCGTAACCCGGCGTGCGCAGCAGGACTTCGATTTCCTCTTTATAAAGCAGTGTGGCAAATTTGCCGCTCGCCTGCACAAACAGCGACTCCTGATCGAGCAGATGTTTTTTCTCCATGTCATCGCGGATCAACTCGAAATTCTTCAGCGCCATGACGCCCTTCCATTTTTTAATTTCATCAAAATCCGGCCAATACATCCATTGACCGATTTCGTGACCAATGATCGGGCGCCCCTCCGATGCCACCACGGAGCTTGAATCGGTCTCCGTGCCGGGGCCATGAATGCCCCGACCAGCAGCGGATTCCGTCCACTCACGATTGGTAGTCGTCTGCGCCGAGGACGCCGATGAATAGAGATGGCGCGGGTCGCGGTTCATCAGCAGGTCCACCCAATGCGTGAGCAATTCCGCTTTGCCGCCGTATTCGTTGCCAAGCGTCATCAGGCAGAACGAAGGATGATTGCCGTAGGTATCCACCATCCGCTTTAGTTCCGCTTCCAGAAATGCGTCCCGTGCCGGGCTGGAACCTGCATCCACATTCGCCATCGGCCCTTCCGCCTGAATCATGATGCCTTCGAAGTCCGCCGCTGCAAACGCCGCCTCTGGCGGGCACCACGAATGGAACCGGATGAAATTCAGGCCATAGGATTTCTCGATCTGAAAAATCCGCCGCCACGCCGCCACGTCCGTCGGCGGATAACCGGTCAGCGGCCACACCGAACACTCCAGTGTCCCGCGCAGAAACACGGCCCGCCCGTTCATCGTGAACTGCGTGCCGCGCGCCGCAAATTTGCGCATGCCAAAACGAACCGTGCGCTCGTCGTCGCCGAGTTTCATCGTCACTTCGCTCAAGTTGGGCGAAAACTCATCCCACAATTTTGCACCGGCCATGTCCACGTTTACCTCGGCGCTTCCGCCGTTCGCACCCCAGCTTGCGGTGACAATTTGTTTTCCCACCGTCAATTCGCCTTGACCGGCGCGGCCGCTGCAATTGCCGATTTTTACGGCCACGCGCGCCCGCATTTTTTCCACGTCAGGATACACTTGCACGTCATTAATCCACACGGGCGGCGTGGCCGCCAGCTCTATGCGGCCGACGATGCCGTTCATGTTGCCCCAAGTGCCGCCAAACATGGCCGAGACAAAAGTGCCGAGGTTGATTTTGACCGTGTTGTCCACGCAGATCGTCAGCCGATGCTTGCCCGGGGCCACGCCGGGGCCAAAATCAAAAGCATGGGGCGCGATCAAACTGTCCTGCGACCCAACGAGCCGGTCATCCAGCCAGACGGTTGTCACCCAGCGGCAGCGTTCCAGCAGCAGCGTCACCCGTTTGCCCTGCCAGCCGGCGGGAATCTCGATGTCCCGCTGATACCACGCCGGGCCGGCATAGTCGTGCAGCCGGTAAGGGCCTTCCAGCGTGGGCGACTTCATGTTCTTCGGCCCGCTCCGCGCGTCGTCCATTGCACCGGGCAGATGGATGGTTCCGCGCAGATTGTGTTCGTAAGCCGCCGCGTTGGTGCCGGCGATTTCAAACCGCCATTCGCCCGCCAGCGAGACGGTTTTCACCGCCCGCGCCGTGGCGGCGGGAATCAATATTAGGGTTCCGGCGAGCAAGAGCTTTTGAATAAGTTGTTTCAAAATTATTTGATGTTTTTGGTTTGTCTGGACGAATCAGTGATGGCGGCGTGATTCGGGTCTCGCCGCAACCCTTTCTGTAAAAGCGCTTGGGGCGCCGATTTTCCGGACCACCCGAGCTGCGCCTGCCGGCCGAGGCTGGCTCAGGCCAGCGCGGAGAGCAAATCATCTCGCTGGCGGCGCGGGCGCTCTGCTCTTGAACACCAACTTTGAACTTGGCGATAACCTCCGGCCTGGGATTTCTCACGCGATGATACCAAAGTCCAACCAAGCCAGCAAACGGAGAAGATCCTCGCCAGTTAAACCGCCATGCAGATCAGACTTTGGGGACGTCCGTCGTGGGGCAGCGTGTGAATCATAGTTGTCACTGAGAGGAAATGCCGCGACAACTTGCCCACGACCGTGGATGATTGTTCGCCTTGCAGGCTGGCAAACCATTTGCGGCCGGTCAAAATCTTTTCAATAGCCGGCCAGGCTTTTCGGCAATATTGATTCAAACCCCGTAATGTCCAAAAATTCAAATTCCTTCACCCGGTAACGGCGCGATAATAATAATTCAGCAAGCCGCCAAGCCGCCGGCGACGGCCGACCTTCCCAACCGCAGGAAACGTCTGGACCTCGGGCTGAACGATTCGATTTCCCAATGATTGATGGTTCCTTTCCGCGTTATAATGCGCCACGAACTCCTCAACCGCCCGGCGCAACGAGGTTTCCCAAAGAAAATCATGCGGCTCAGGCACTCTTCGCGGATAGTGCGCACAAACCTCTCAGCGAAGGCATTCAAGTTCGGCGACCGAGCCGGCAGGCGCAGTCCCTCCACCTCTGCGCTCGCTAACAGTTGACGGAATTGTTCACTAAACAAACCGGCACGATCGTGAAGGAGCAATCGCGTGCCACGCAAAAAGCACACCATCGGATCAATCAGATTCCGCGCGACTTGCTTCATCCACGCTTCATTGGGTTCGGGCACCATGCCGGCAATGTGCACCTCGCGTGTCGCCAGTTTGATGACGAAGATCACGTGATACCGCACCAGTCCCCTGCCCGTCCACAGTTCCACCGTGAAAAAGTCCGTGGCCGCCAACACTTCCCAATGCGTTCTCAGAAACTCCTTCCACGTCATTCCTTGCCGCCGCGCTGGCACCGGTCCCATTCCCGCGGCCTCCAACACGTTTGCGATGGTTCCCCTGCCCACTTCATGGCGGGATTGGCCAAGGCACCCTGAATCCGAGTATAGCCCCAGGAGCGGTTTTCCCTCGCCAGTTTCAAGATGAGTTCTTTAATTTCACACGCGGTGGTCGGACGCCCCACTTTGCGGACGATACTCCCGTCGTATTTCCTGGCCACCAGGCGTCGGTGCCATGCCTGCAAGGTATTCGGTGTCGCCAAGCTGGCGAATCGATCCAGTGCTTTACGCCCCAGCCGCCTGCCTTTGGTGGCCAGACGCCGGCGGTGGCTATCATTGAACCGCGGCTTCTTGCCCAACAGTTCTTTGAGCACACGGATTTCTTCCGGCAAATATTCAATCACGTCCTGCTGATCGCGATTCATCCAGCCAGCGACGCAGAGCACCAAAAATGCGAACGGATTCATCGCCGCAAAATGGCCGTGCTAGCTTCGCTTTACCAGCTTTCGTTGCCACTCCGAAACGCGTTGGAAACGGGGCATGTGTGGCCAAATTCGAATATTGGGAGATTACAAGGAACCAGCCCAGACACTGCGGCAATTTGTTGCCCACAGTCCTCAACCAGCGGCAGGTTTTGAAATTGGCTCGCTAGAATCGCTTTCTGCTTTTGACGCAAATGTGCAAAAGCTTGATGCAAAAGTTCAATGACACATTTGTCGTTTAAGTATAGCATTTTGAATGCAACCACCAAACCAATTATGAAGACCATAGAGCCAACCTCGGTATCATGAACGACGAAAATCAGGTTCAAACAAGCCCAAGCGATAGGACGAAGTTGCGCCGACCCTATGGCCGGCAGCACCGCCAGTTGCTTTTTCCAGAGTTTTAGGCTTTCGCGCTAATCCCAAGTTCACTGGTAATTCGCTCGATCGTTTTGCTCCCAGAGGGCCAGAGTTTAACCGCCGAGCACTTGGTTCAATAGTTGGAAGCGGCAAACCATCCGCTCAAACGGGAATTAAAACAAATTTCGCGCCAGCGGGATGTTCTGCAAATGCACTGGGCATATTTGGCATCCGGGAAACCCGAGCAGGCGAAAAAGCCAGTTGCCTCAAAAGACGGGTGGAAACATATATTATTGGAGAAGGCATTTGTAACTGCTTTTACGCCGGTCGCTCGTTCAATTGTGATGAATAGCATTTAACCAATCACGTCCTTGCAATTTCATGGGGCTGGCAGAAATGTTGATTTGACAGCGGCAATTGTTTAACCCTGATATTGAAAACCAAAAGAATATAGCATGAAAAATAAATATAAATTGATCCTTGTTCTTCTCTTGTGTGCCGGGCCGGTCCTGGCCGGGGAAGTTGACCCCAACCAATCGTGGGAATTGGGGCCATTCTTACGGCCTGATCATGTAAATCCCGTCATAAGGCCTAACACAAATTTGGTTTTTGACTGTCCGATGAACGTTCATCCAGTGCAATGGGCGGCGTTGCACACATTTAATCCTGGCGCGGTGGTCAAAGACGGCCGGGTATGTGTTCTTTATCGCGCCGAAGATGGTAGCGGTTCGATGAACATCGGCGGTCATACTTCCCGCATCGGGCTGGCTGAAAGCAAGGACGGCCTGCATTTTACCTGCCGGCCAACGCCGGTGTTGTTTCCGGCGGAGGACAATCAGAAGACAAATGACTGGACCGGAGGATGCGAGGACCCGCGCGTGGTGGAAACGGAAGACGGGACTTTTGCAATAACTTACACTGAGTATTGCCGGGAAGACAAACGGCGCATCGCCCGTCTCGGTGTGGCGACCTCCAAAGATTTGGTTCACTGGACAAAGCATGGGCCGGCATTTGAGAAATTGGGCGGCAAATTTGCCGATTGTTATTGCAAATCCGGGGCCATTCTTACCCGTCTGATAGATGGGCAGCTTAAGGCCGTGAAATATCTTGGAAAATATTGGATGTATTGGGGGGAAGGTGAAATTCGACTGGCCAGTTCGGATGACCTCATTAATTGGACGCCCGGTCCCATTGTCTTGAGAACACGGGCTGGCAAATTTGACAGCGGACTGGTTGAGTCCGGCCCGCCGGCGGTGATCACCAAGCATGGGATTGTGCTATTATACAATGGCAAGAACGCCTCCCCCAACGGTGACACATCGCTTCGTGACGGTGTGTATTCCGGCGGCCAGGCGTTATTTGATCTTAATGATCCGGCAAAGTTGCTCCAGAGAACGGACGTCCCGTTTTACAAACCCGAAGCAGATTTCGAACAGACTGGTCAGTATAGCGCCGGAACGACGTTTCTTGAGGGCCTCGTTTTTTTCAAGGGACAGTGGCTGCTTTATTATGGCTGTGCAGACTCCTATGTGGCGGTGGCCACCTCACCCACAGCCCTCAACCAGCGGCAGTTTTGAAATTGGCTCAGTATAAACTTAAAATACAAAATATGAAAATCGGCTCTTTTTTTCATGTCGCAACCGCGATGGCTTGGTTGTTTGGAGTTTCCCGGCTTTCGGCAGAGACATTTCCAACGCCATTGGACATTGCCTCAGGCTGGCAGTTGCAGGATGCGGCCAAGGTGACGGAAGTCGGCGGCCAAATCTCGTCGTTGGGATTTCATCCAGACGGTTGGCTTGCAGCGTCGGTGCCGGGAACCGTGCTGACCAGCCTGGTCAAGGACGGGGTTTATCCCGAACCGCTTTACGGTGAAAACAACCGGCCCGATAAAATCCCCGACACTCTCTGTCGCATTCAATACTGGTATCGGACCGTTCTGGCCGTCCCGAAGAACTACGCCGGCAGGCAGATTTGGCTGAATTTTGAAGGGATTAATTATGCCGCCGAGGTGTGGGTTAATGGCAAAGAAGTCGGTGGAATCAAGGGCGCGTTTGCGCGCGGCATATTTGATGTTTCCTCCGTGGTGGCGCCTGGGAAGGAAGCCGCACTGGCGGTGTTGATTTCACCGCAGCCGCATCCGGGAATCCCGCACGAACACACCTTGGCCAATGGCATGGGGCCCAACGGCGGGATTGCGGCGATTGACGGGCCAACATTTCTTTGCACCATCGGCTGGGACTGGATTCCGGCGATTCGCGACCGGGATTCGGGCATCTGGCAGAAGGTGTTTCTTTCGGCCACCGGCCCGGTGGTGGTCAAAAATCCGCTGGTGACGACGAAACTGCCATTGCCGGAATTGGGTTCGGCGGATATTGGCATTCAAGCGACCCTGCAAAATGTCACGGACAAACCGCAACAAGGAATGTTGAACGGTAATTTTGGCGATGTCTCGTTCGAACTGCCGGTGGAACTGGCAGCCAACACCACCAAGCTGATCGCGCTCGATTCAACCAATATTCCCGCGTTGCATGTGAAAAATCCAAAACTGTGGTGGCCCAACGGTTACGGGCCGCAAAATCTTTACACGCTGCATTTGAGCTTTGAAATGAACGGAACGATTTCCGATTCTCAGCACGTCACGTTTGGGGTCCGGCAAATCACCTATTCGGTTCCTGATTCCGACAATCTCACCCTTTCGGTCAATGGCGTCCGGGTGTTTTGCAAGGGCGGCGACTGGGGCATGGATGAGGCGATGAAACGCATTCCACGTGAAAGGCTGGAAGCAGAGATACGGATGCATCAGATCGCCAACTACACCATTATCCGCAACTGGGTGGGCCAGAGCACAAGCGAGGATTTTTACGAGCTGTGCGACAAATACGGCCTTCTGCTTTGGGATGAATTTTTCCAGCCGAACCCCAGCGATGGTCCCAATCCAACGGACATTGACACTTACATTACCAATGTGGAGGAGAAAATCCTCCGGTTTCGCAATCATCCGTCCATCGCCGTTTGGTGTGCGCGCAATGAAGGATTTCCACCCAAGGCGATTGATGAACGTTTGCGCAAATTGATGGCGGAACTGGAACCAACGCGCCTGTATCAGCCCAGTTCCACCTCCGGGCATGGGGTGAATTCGGGCGGACCCTACTCATCCGGCCAGCCGCCGCGTTCTTATTATGATTTTGGCGAGGCCTTCAAGACGGAGATTGGCAGCGCCTCCATCCCGACGCTGGAATCCGTCCACGGCATGATGCCGGAGAAGGATTGGGAAACCATCAACGATGATTGGGCGGAACACGATCTGGCCAATGGGGCATCGGGCGGGCCGGGTATTCGTCGAACCATTGAAAATCGTTATGGCAAAATTGCAAATCTGGCCGACTTTGTGCGCAAGGCGCAACTTTTGAACTATGAGACCTTCCGCGCGATCTATGAAGGCCGTGAAGCCAAAATGTTTCATCCGGCCACGGGCGTCATTATCTGGATGAGCAATCCGGCGCAACCCAGCTTCGTGTGGCAGATTTATCACCATGACTTGGAACCCAACTCCTCGCTGTTTGCAGTCCAGGAAGCGTGCGAGCCGGTTCATGTCATGCTAAATGAAAAGACCGGCCATCTGATGGTCATTAACAATCATCCAGAGGCGTTGACGGAGGCAAAGGCACACGTCACCATCTATAATCTGGATGGCAAGATTGCTTCTGAAAATGAGGTCAAGGCGACTGCTGCTCCCAGTGCCGCCACCGATTTGGGACTGCTCACGTTGCCGGACAATCTTTCACCGGTTTATTTTATAAAACTGCAACTGCACGATGCCGATGGAAAATTCCTTTCGGATAATTTCTATTGGCACGCCGTGGCGGAACATCCCGACGATTTGCAGGCACTCAACCAATTGCCAACTGTCACGCTGGACGCAAAAGTCACGCGACATGATGTCGGCGGCAAATGTTTTTTGGCTGTGACGCTGCACAATCCGACTTCGCAAATCGCCCTCATGGCGCACTTGCAATTGCGCCGGCCGCATTCTGGAAAACGGGTGCTGCCGGTCTATTACTCGAACAATTACGTGCCGCTCACGCCGTATGAGAGCAAAACCATCACCCTTGAAGCCGCGCAATCCGATCTCGACGAAGAAACGCCATTGATCGTGGTGGACGGCTGGAACATCGGAGTAACTTCCTCGTCGTCCCGTGACGCCGCCGTGGCGTTGAATGAAGATGCGCAGGTGAGGCATTGGCCGGTGACGGGATTGCCCATTTACTACAGCCCTCAGATGAGCGAGATCCGGATCAATTGTGGCGGAGGGGCGACCAGTGGCTTTGCAGCGGACACGGATGGTTCCGGAGGCAATCTTCATGAGGTGAAGAATGCCATTGACACGGTTTCACCCCTGGCGGGACCGGCGAAGATTTACCAGACGGAACGGTGGGGGGCCAGTCTTTACCGGTTCCGCATGAAGCCGTTGGCGGCGAGGCATGCTTATACGGTGCGGCTACATTTCGCGGAAACAACATTTGACGCCGCCGACAGCCGCGTTTTCAACGTCGAAATCAACGGCCGGAATGTCCTTGCGGGTTTCGATGTGTTCAAGGCAGCCGGAGGCAAGGATAAGGCCGTGGTCGAACAGTTTTTTGGCATTGTTCCCAACGAGGACGGCAACATAATAATCGAGTTCCGCAAAGGTTCGGCGGACGAACCGGAAATCAACGGCATTGAGATTAGTGATTTTGGTTCCGTCAGTAGCGGTTAGGAGAGATAAACCTTTACCACATCAGCCTCTCCGCGATCATTGTGCAAAGCTGCTCGGTTTCGCGGAGAGCGACATTCAGGTTTTAATGGGCACCGGCAAATTGACGCCGCTGGGTGATCCAGCTCGCTACCGACCGCGATTGGCTGCACAAGGCCACGAAAGAGGTTGCCAAATACTGGCGGAACAAGCGCGGCCGGCAGTCTTTCACACACTTTCCACGACCAAGCGCGCAACCTGCCGTTGAGTTTGGCCGATCCTGAAACTGGCATTTGAGTTGTGCGACAGCCTTGAGGTGGAGGCGAGGGCGAAGCTGCCTGTCGAGGAGAGTTCATTTGCGTATTTGTCGGGAATCAATTCGCGTAACAGGCGCTGGGAAATCATGCCAAGGCCTTGCGTCGGGCATATGCCAAACACGCAGAAGCCACCGCGCCATCACTGGCCGATTGGAAAAGGGATTGGCGGGAAAATCCGCAACGCAGCGCGCAACCCAAATTGCTGCGCATGGAGTTCCGGTCGCCTTTGGCAGCTCTCGAGGAATCAATAATGTCAACCGGTGGCTGGGCTGTCTCTGACTGTTGGCAAACCCTGTTTGCCGCACCCCATCGGTTTGGAAACACCCTCATTTGCCAAGCTGACAGCAATATCGGTGGATTGACGGAATTGAGCCATGCGCGCAAAATATAGGTGTAGTGAAAGGCTCGCCATTCACGATTCGGCAGCACGCCAGCCGGGGACAAACCACGATCGGTTTGGACACCACCAGCTTCAATCCTGCGCCCAGCCCAAGTTTGACTTCTCAATAGGAAAAAAATGAAAACCAAACAACTCCTCGCCCGCAGCTTGTGGTTGCTGGCCTTTGCAACCTTTAACCTGCAACCTGCAAACAGCTACGCCCAAGGCGCGGCATTCACTTACCAAGGGCGGCTGAACAACAGCGGCAGCCCGGCCAACGGCAGCTATGACCTGCCCTTCGCGCTGTTCAACGCCAGCACGGGCGGCAGCCGGGTCGGTGGCACCGTCACCAATCTGGCTTTGGGCGTAACCAACGGTTTGTTCATCACCACCCTTGATTTTGGCGGCGTCTTTATCGGCAACGCCGCCTGGCTGGCGATTGGGGTGCGCACGAACAATCCCGCCAACTCGCTGGCCTTTGCCCCGCTGACGCCGTTGCAGGCGCTCACGCCCACGCCATATGCGGTTTTTGCGAACACGGCCAGCAATATTTCAGGCATGGTTTTGGCAGCGCAGGTCAGCGGCCCGGTGCCTTCCGCCAATTTATCCGGCACCTACGGCAATGCGTTGACCCTCAATAATGCGGGGAACAACTTCTCCGGCACGCTCAATGGCAATGCCGCGACTGCCACCACGGCAAACGGTTTTTCCGGGAGTCTGGCTGGTGATGTGACCGGCCCGCAAAGCGCGACGGTGGTGTCCAGCGTGGGCGGGTTGGTGGCGACGAACATTGCTTCCGGCGTGGGTGCGTTCAATGCCGCGACCAGTGCCGCCACGGCTAATACGATTGTGAAACGCGATGCCGGCGGGAATTTCGCGAACAACAGCATCACCCTAAACGGCAGCTTGAATCTGCCCTCCACCACGGCCAGCGCCGGCATGATTAACCTTGGTGGCAGTCCGTTTCTTCATGCTTACGGCGGCCAAAATATCTTTGCCGGTTGCGGCGCGGGCAATGTGACGATGAGCGGCTACGCCAATACGGCTGTAGGTTATCAGTCGTTGCACAACAACACGAGTGGCTCGGTCAACACGGCCAATGGCGTTGATGCGCTTAACTATAACACGAGCGGTAACAACAACACAGCTAACGGCGGACTGGCGCTTAACGCCAACACGACCTGGTCTTGGAACACGGCCAATGGCGTGGCGGCACTTTATTCGAATGCGACCGGCACCTATAATACGGCCAATGGTGATTGGGCGCTTTACTACAATACGAATGGCTTTAACAACACAGCGAATGGTGTTAGTGCGCTTTTCAACGAGACGAGCGGCTCCCAAAACATTGCGATGGGGTTCAACGCCGGTTTTAATATCACCACTGGCAGCTACAATATTGACATCGGCAACCAAGGTGTTGCGAGCGACAACGGAATCATCCGCATTGGCACATCGGGAACACAGGTGAACACCTTTATCGCCGGCAGCATCCAGGCGACCACGAACTGGTTCATGAACAACAGTGACATCCAGTTCCGAAGCGACTTCTTCCACGGCCTTGGCTGGCATGGTGTCGGCAAACCCTTTGCTGGGGTGACTGTCAATGGCCCAGTGCTTTACGGCGGCAGTGGGGGTGCGTTGGGGGCCAACACCGGCGGCGCGGAGAACGGCGCGGGGCTTGCCTTTGGATCAGGCTTGACCGGCGAAGGAATCGCTTCCAAGCGCACCACCGGCGGCAATCAGAACGGTTTGGATTTCTACACGGCTTTTGCGAGTCAGATGTCCATTGCCAATAGTGGCAATGTGGGCATCGGCACCACCAGCCCGGCGCACAAGCTAGTCGTGCAGGCGGATGACAGCGGCCCCTATTATGACGCCCAGCAACTCATCATCCAGGGAAATACCAGCAACAACCAGCAGTTGGAACTGGGCTACAAGACCGGCGGCAATTACGGAAGCATCCAGGCCGTCCAACAGAATGTCGGCTTTAGACCGCTTGTGCTACAACCTTCCGGCGGCAACGTGGGCATTGGCACCACTTCGCCGGGCTATCCGTTGACGATGAACAACGGCGCATATTGTAGCTCGGCAGGTGTCTGGACGAGCGTTTCCGACCGCAATGCCAAGGAGTCATTCACGGCCATCAATCCGCGCGCGGTGCTGGAGAAGGTTTCGGCGCGGCCTATAACGGAATGGAAATACAAAGACAAAGTGGAAGCGGACGGCAACAAACATATCGGCCCAATGGCGCAGGATTTCCATGCGGCTTTCGGCCTGAATGGTGCGGATGACAAGCACATCGCCACCGTGGATGAAAGCGGCGTGGCGCTGGCGGCCATCCAAGGCTTGAACCAGAAACTGAACCAAAAGCTTGAACAGAAGGAAATGGAGATCACGGAGTTGAAAGCCCGGCTGGACAAACTGGAGCAACTTATCAGCGTGAAGAACGATTCCCAAAATCCGAAAAAAACAAAAATATGAAAACCTCATCCCGCTTGCTCTGCCTGCTCATCGCGCTGACCGGAGGACTGCTTCGCGCGCAACCGGCCAACGATTATTTCACCAACCGTATTGTGCTCACCGGCACCAATATTTCGGTTTCCGCCTACAATTTTGGTGCGTCGAGAGAGACGGGCGAACCCTATATTGCAAATTATAACGGAGGTAAATCGGTCTGGTGGACCTGGACCGCGCCAGCATCGGGCCTGGTTGTCGTCACGGTGATACCTGGCACTCTGACTTATCCGCTGCTGGGCATTTACACCGGAACCGCAGTGACGAATCTAACCACCATTGCCAGTGGGGCGAATATCTGTGTTACGTTTACCGCCGTCGCCGGCACTGCATATCAGATCGCGGTGGATGGCATGAATGCCACGGAGGGCATGTTTACTTTGGCGCTGCAATACCCCGCGCCGCCGCCCAACGACAACTTCGCCAATCGAATTACTCTGACCGGCACCAATCTATCATTTGTCGGCACCAATATTGATGCCAGCAAGGAAATTGGCGAGCCTAATCACGGAGGTTATGCTGGCGGCCAATCCGTCTGGTGGACCTGGACCGCTCCCGTATCCGGACGAGTCGCCATTGCGGTTACCGCTGGCTCCCTTCAGTCTCCATTGTTGGGTGTTTATACCGGGACCGACGTGGCGAATCTGACTCCCGTCGCCAGCGAAGGTGGCTACTCATCGCTTTACGTTGCCTTCAATGCCATTGCCGGCACTGCTTATCAGATCGCAGTGGATGGGAACCCTGCTTATAACGGCAGCGAGGGCACATTCATCGTGACTTTGCAATTCGTGACCGGCCCGCCAAACGACGATTTCGCGGGCCGCACCTCGCTGACGGGCACCAACATTTCAATCACCACCTCCAATGTCGGCGCCAGCAAAGAGATTGGCGAACCCAATCATGCCGGCTGTGCCGGAGGCAAATCGGTGTGGTGGACGTGGACTGCACCGGTTTCCGGCCGGGTGGCTGTCGCCGTGACCGCCGGAACCCTTTCTTATCCGCTGCTGGGGGTCTATACCGGAACCGATGTTACGAGTCTGACCCTCATCGCAACCGAAGGAAGCTATTCGTCTCTCTATGTTGCCTTCAACGCCGTTGCGGGCACTGAATATCAAATTGCGGTGGACGGTAATTATGCTTCGTCAGGCACGTTCACCCTGGCCGTGCAATATGTCGCGGGCCCACCCAACGACGATTTCGCCGATCGCATCATGCTGACCGGCACCAACATTTCCATCACGGCCTCCAATGTTGGTGCCTGCAAGGAGGTTGGCGAACCCAACCACGACGGCAAGGTTGGAGGCAAGTCGGTCTGGTGGACATGGACCGCGCCGGTGTCCGGCCGGATGGTGGTTACCGTGAAGGACGGCTTCGACACACTTGTCGGGATATACACCGGAACCGATATTACAAGTCTGACTCCCGTGACCAGTGCGGAAAGCTACACGCCTTTGGGTGTCGCGGTCAACGCGGTTGCCGGCACGACTTATCAAATCGCAGTGGATGGCAATTACGCCGCGTCCGACACGTTTACCTTGACGCTACAGTATGCTGCGGGTCCTCCGAACGACAATTTCGCCGACCGGATGTCCTTGACCAACACCGCTGGGAACCTCTGGTATGTGACCGGTTCGAATGTGGGTGCCACTAAGGAATTGGGCGAATCGCCCACTGGTTACGAATCCGTTTGGTGGACCTGGACGGCGCCGACAAACGGGGAGGCGCTGATGGATTTGGAGTCGCTCGGCTACAGCGGCCAGATGACTTATCCCTGGCTCACCGTTTATACCGGCACAAGCATCTCGAATCTCAACCAGGTTTATCCCCGGGTTGATTTTGGCCGGAATTCGGGCTACGACATTGGCCGGTTCCCGGTGACCGCCGGAACAACCTATCAAATTTGGGTCGGCACGGGTGGAAACGTCGGAAATTACTTTCTGAGGCTGACCTTCGAACCGCCTCCGCCGAATGATAATTTTTCAAACCGGATTACCATCACAAACACAGCGGCCCTTTTTCAATTTGGCTACATCTATGTAAACGGTTACAATGTCAGTGCCACCAAGGAAACCGGCGAACCGTGGCACGGCGGTCCCGCGTATTACAACCACGGTGGAAATTCGGCTTGGTGGAGTTGGACCGCGCCCGCCAGCGGCCAAATAAGCGTGACCGTCAGCCCGATTCTCTACGTCTTCAGTTCGCTGGCCGGCCTCTACACCGGCACTGCCGTTAACAGCCTCACCACCATCACCAATACCTATAGCACTTGCACCGACGGCTCCTGTATTTTACGCGCTCCGGTCACAGCCGGCACGACCTACCAGATCGCGGTGGACGGGGACGGCACGGGTGAATTCACCCTGGAGCTGGACGGCAATTTCGACACGAACGCGCCATCCGTCACCATCACCAATCCGCCTTCCGGCCAGGCCACGACCACCACGATCACCGTCAGCGGCACCGCGAATGACCTGCCTGGCAATGGGGCCTTCACACTCGCCAGCGGCGTGAATCTCGTGGAAGTGCGTCTCAATGGCAGCGCCTGGCTGCCCGCCACCGGCACCAACGCCTGGAGCCGCGCGGTCACGCTCGCCTCGGGTCCCAACCTCATCGAAGTCCGCAGTCGCGACGCTGTTGGCAACTATTCGACCAACGCCTCAGTCACGGTCACTTGCGGAATCTCCCTGACACCAATAGTGGATTCCAGCGGAATGCACGTCACCTTCGCCTCGGAGACGAACAAGACCTATCAATTGGAATGGGCCGACAGTTTGGTGTCTCCCATCGTTTGGCAGTCCGTGACCGGCGCGGAGGTCGGTGGCTGCGGTTCGCCCATAAGCCTGTGCGACACTAACGGTCTGGGAAAATGCCAACGATTTTACCGTTTGAGGATTCAATAAACCAGTAACACTAACAACGATGAAAACCGACCTAAAACACCTTGGCATCGCGCTGGCGTTCCTGGCGCCATTCACCATCAACTGTCCAGTCCACACCCAAGGCACGGCGTTCACCTGTCAAAGCCGGTTAAACAGCCGCCGCAACTCGGCCACACTCAACGCGAGTGCCACCATCAACAGTCTGGTTTTGTGATGTGAATCTATTATGAAGATCAAAAACAACTTGGTTCATTATTGCCTGCTGGGTGCGGGGCTGCTGGCCGGGCACACCGGACGCGCGCAGAGTGTCACCAAGATTGCCGGCGGCGGCGACCAACCTGGGAAATTCTACCGAGAGCGGCATCATCCGTATCGGCACACAGGGAACCCAAACGGCCACCTATCTGGCCGGCATGGTATATGCCAACGGAGTGGCTTTGACCAGCGACCGCAATACCAAGGAAAATTTTGCCCGCATCAATCCGCAGGAAATGCTCGCCAAAGTGACGGCTTTACCTCTGACGGAATGGAATTACAAGACTGACAGCAAGACCGAACAGCACATCGGCCCGATGGCGCAGGATTTTCAGGCAGTCTTCGGCTTGAACGGCGGTGATGACAAGCACATTTCCGTGGTGGACGAAAACGGCGTGGCGCTGGCCGCCATCCAGGGCTTGAACCAAAAACTGGAAGTCATGCGGGCGGAGGCCAAAGCTAAAGATGCGGAGATAGATTCTTTGAAACAAAGCGTCGCGGAGTTGAAGGCGATGGTCGAGAATCTCGGCGACAAATAGGAGACTGATATGAAAACGATCAAATGGTCGGTTATTGTGTGCGTTGGCATGTTCGCTTGGAACTCGGCCGCGCAGAATTATTCGATTGACTGGTTCAAAGTCGCCGGCGGCGGCGGCACGAGCAGCAACGGCACTTACCAGGTCAGCGGCACCATTGGCCAGCCGGATGCCAGCGGCGCGATGACCGGTGGCAATTATTCCTTGGTCGGCGGCTACTGGTCGCTCTGCGCAAACGGTTTTACAGCGCGGCGGGCGAGATGGTGGCCACGTCCATCAATTATGAGGGCCTGCCGCCCGTCGCCACGGAGTTCGATGCCGCCGCGTTGCGCGCATTTTGGATTGGGGAGCATAGCCGCCTCGGCTGTGGTGTTCGACGCCTTCGTCGAACTCCTTGCGGAGAGCCATCATTTCCCGGAATGTTTCCAGCGAGGGCGCTGGGAACTGCACGCGAGGCGCATGCGCTCCCCGTATCGCGAGTTCACCCGGCGCGGTCCGGGCGGGACTGGCCACCTAATAATTACTGGTAGGGCTGCGGTGCCCCGCAATGGTGTCCAGCTATATTGGGACGGCCATAGGAAATCTCCATAATTTAAGGGGCGACGTTGGGAGTGAGGGTTGTTAGCGACATGGAGTTTGCCGCTAGAAAAGGCGTTGAATTCTCCTGATGAAAACTTGATAGGTTGGGGATTTGCCGGGCGGTTTTTCCGCTAGCATCCCTGATGCAATCTCCTCCGACCTTGTTTTCGCAAATCATCAGCGGTCTCTACGCGGCGGAATTTTCCCGAGCCCTCAAAAAATTCCCGCTGGACAAACCCATCCGGGGACTGACCGAATATGACCATTTTCTGACCCTGTGTTTTGGCCAACTGACCTATCGTGAAAGTCTGCGCGATATTGTTGTCTGCCTGAATTCAAAACCCCAGTTGCTTTACCACCTTGGTTTCAGCGGTCGGCTTACCCGAACCAATATTGCCTACGCCAACACGCATCGAGATTGGCGAATCTTTCAGAGCTTGGCCGAAACGCTCATGCGGCGGGCCGCCGCGTTGTTTCGTGCCGCGGCTTTGGCGGATGACCCGGTCGGCTTGGTGTTTGCTTTGGACGCTTCCATCATTTCTCTGGCCCTCAACTTATTCCCCTGGGGTTATTACTGCCGGACGGGACAGGCCGCCCTCAAACTGCATTTGTTGCTGTCTTTACAGGGGCCGCTCCCCGCTTGGGCGGTGCTGACCGATCCCAAGGTGGGTGACATGCGCATGCTTGACCACATGCCAATCCATCCGGGCGCCCACGACATCATGGATCGGGGCTACATGGATTTTGTCCGACTTTACCGGCTCCAGCAGGGCGGCGCTTACTTCGTCGTGCGCCGCAAGGAGCCGGTGAGCTTCAAGGTGTTGACCAGCCGGCCCGTGGACAAAGGGAGCGGGTTTAAATGCGACCAGACCGTCCGGTTAAACAGCAACTGGTCGGAAAAATCTTTTCCCGAACCCTTGCGAAAAATCCGGTTTTATGATTCGGAAAACAAGGTCATGTTGGTGCTGCTGACGAACAGCTTTTCCCTGACTGTGGCGACTCTCGGCCAGCTCTATAAACGGCGCTGGCAAGTTGAGTTGTTTTTCAAATGGATCAAGTAACACTTGCGGCTGCGAACGTTTTACGGACGTTCCGAAAACGCCGTGCGTTGCCAGATTTGGGGCGCCATTTGCGCCTATCAGTTGGTCGCCATTCTAAAAAAGCAAAACGACATTGAGAAAAGCATGAATGAAATTTTGCAGATTACGAGCGTGAACATTTTTGAACAAGCATCTGCAAAAGAGTTATTTGCAAATCAAACGCAAGCCGCCGCTCCGACGATAAATGATGACGAATTACAAAAGTCATTCAAGTTCAATTGCATATAGCTGGACACCAATGCGGCGCACCGCAGCCCAAACATCAGGGCGGCGCAGCAGCGACCGCCCTACCAAGTTCGTGTGGTTCGAATGGTTCGCGGTTCACCTCATCCGGCTTCCGGCCAGCAATTTTTACCACCCAAACGGGATGAGCCGGCAGGGAGTGCGCCGGCAGTATTCGCGGTAGCCGGGCAAATCGCGTTGCAGAACCTTTTCCTCGTTGAGCAGCCGCAAAACAATCACCGGCACCATGAGCGCGGCAACGGGCAGCGCGATCAATGAACCCAGCGCCAGCGGCAGCCAAAACCAGACGGCGAGCGAGACAGCATACATGGGATGCCGCACCCACCGGTAGAGGCCCCGGTCGGCAACAGTCTGGCCGGCTTCGGTTTGAACAACGCTGGCGGCAAAGCGGTTGGCATTGAAAACGGGAATGAACAGCAAATAACATCCGGCATAGCTGAGCAGCGCCAGCACCGTCAGCCACCACGGCACCGGCGTCAGGTAAGTTTGCGACCAGCCCAGGCGGTGATCCAGACCGCACAGCACATAAAAAACGACGGAAACAATTTTCATCAGGAACATGATGAACCGCTGGGCGGTGACTTTTTCCTTGCGCAACAGCCGGCGCGCGAGCAGTTCGCGGTCGTGTTGGTAAAAGTAGGTGCAGAAAACCATCGTAACCGTGAGGTTCATGCCCATGAACGTCCAGCCCTGCCAGTAATGCCAGGTGCCGGGAACAAACAGCAGAATGACGAGCACTGTCTGTTGGATCAGTGTCCAGCCAACCAGCCGCGTCAGCAGGTTATTCGTTGTTTTATTTTCCAATGGCCGGAGATTGCCACCTTTGATGCCGCGTTGCCAGCCGCTTCAAGGTGTCGGCACACGGCCACCATGGCAGCCTGCACACCGTGATTTACAGACAAGCGCGTCACCTGCTGGGGTCGCCCCGGCGACCAGCATACGGAATGGTTTCCCCGTTGCGGAGCCATCCATGAGTTCTTTGTGATGATTCTGCTTCGGATAGAATCGGAGTGAAATCAGCTGCCGGCGAAATTGGTGCAGCCCACGTCCAGCGCGATTTCCACCAGGCTCTGCTTCGTCTCGCGCCGCCGGCAACGCCACAAACCAATCACCCGGCGGTAATCCTGACGCACGGCGGCGGGTTCCAATCTGGCGGAAAGGAAAGTGTAGCTGTGAGTGCCGCCACCGCTATCATTGCTCACCGGGCATTTCGGCTGGTTCCTTGCCCCATCGTTTCCGGTTCATTTCCTGAATCTGCTTTTCCACGATGCGAATGGCTTTGTCCAGCCAGTCCGGGTCGCCGCTCATCCGCTCGATCTCGACGGTCGCAAACCATTTGCGGGCGTTCTGCGCGGGCTTGCCCAACGGTTTGAGATGTTCCGCGCTGACCAGAAACGGCACATAATAATCCGGCCAGCCAAACACACTCGCCACCTCCTCCATGCCCATGCAAGCGGGCCGCGGCCGGTAGCTGGCAGTTGCCTGGCGTTCCGTGAACTGAGTCCGGCTCATGCTTCCCCTCGCTTTCTGGAATTGGCTGACGGTTTATTGTTGGCTGTCAGGCCCGTTTCCAAAAGATCCCCCGACGTAGCCTGCCTTGTCGGCGGGCTTGTAAAGTTTGGCCTTGGTTGATTCATGATGTTTTTAAATCGAATATTGTTGAATTTTGTCGAGCAGTTTTCGTAAAGACTGTCAATGCCTTTTGCGCGTTTGGAGTCATTGGTTCAGTGTCCGGCTTACAGACGTCCGCACGGTCTTGCGATCTCAACCCAGAACTCATGGATTTCAAAAATCGCGCGGACGCAGTTAATGGTTTCAAAGATTGGAGCAATGCGAACAAATCCCCAAACGCGCCAGCAACGTCAGCAGTCGCAAGCCATATGTTTGATCTGGGCTTCAATTGTAAGCCTCATCGCTTTTGGCCAGCAGCGACATGATCAGGCCAAACAATTCCCCTTGGCGCCGGTCCAACCAATTATCCGCCGTATACAGCTTGGCTTGATTCGCGTCTTCAATCAAACTTTCGTCGAAGTCCTCATCGCTGATGGTAATGAGTCCGAGCGGAGGCAGATCGACATTGACGCCCCAATATGGAAGGCCTTTCCCGTTGAATTTTTGCCGGTGGCCGGATTAGTGTTTTGACGGATGCCAGTAGGGACGGGTTTTCATCTGATTAAGCAAATCACTTTGCGATAGCGGCAGGTCGCCACCGCTGCGCCGCTTGTTGCCACCGGAGAACCGCAGAAGTGAACTTGATCTCGAAGCCATCAAGAAACACATTTGGTATGACGCTCACCTGCAAAAAACCATTCGCGATATCGCCAAGCCGCTTAAATCAAAATGCACCCACCATCCTTAACCGAAACCGAACCGAAATAGTCCATTATGAGTCACCTCGCCATCGCCATTGATCAACTCCTACAGGAGACCAACCAAACCGCCGCCGACCTTTCGCGGGCACGCGGAATCACCGAAGCCCAGATCTCACGGTTTCGCTCGGCCACCCAGATCTGGGTCGGCGCAGGGCATCTTGAAGCCATCGCCAGAGGATTGGCTCGCAAGGCAGCGACGGAATTCTCCAAAATCCACGCGCGCCTGCTCTTGGCACATATGCAGGACGAATGCCACGGCCCCGGCGCAAAATACATTCGCACTGAACTCTTGATCGCCCCCATAACCACGCCAGCAGAGCATCGTGATGCTCCCGTCCTAGTCCCGCGGGCGCAGGAGAACCTTGAAATTCTTGCGGGCCGAATCTCAGCGAACCGCCACATCCGTGACATGGTTGAAGTCTTAGCCAACCATTGCCGAAGTTCCTCGTCCCAAGGCCGCGCGGAATAGGCGGCTTACACTCAGCGAAAATTGTCTCATTGAGAGCCGGGCACAACATCTGGCTGGCTGTAGCGGGAGACCCAGCATACCTGCCGCCAATGGCTCGTCTGGCAATGGCGGACAGCGACATTCGACTTCACTTCTCAGCCGCGCGCCAAAACAATCATCAGTCGCGGCACCTTCGATTAGCTTCAAGCCTACCCTGAAACGCGCCTTCGGGTCTTTCTCCGGACTCGGACCGATCACCGTTTTGAATTGATTTCAAGTGGTTTTCCGCGGGATTTTAAATGGAAAAAGGCGCGTGCGTGCACATCACAGGAAACTGGCGCGGGTGGTTAACTACAGCCGAGCCGTAGGGGTGATGATTTTGCCGGCATGGTGCCGGCAGAAGTCAAAATCAGGCGGCGACGTGGCGCGCATTAGTATGAAAAACTTGCATAATTCCGATGACGGCGGCGGGTGTTTTTCGTTCTACCATTTTGAATGGAATGCAATCTTAGGGCCGGGGCGAAGGTTGCAAACCCTCGGGTTTGCGTTCAAGATGCAGGCTTACACCCTCCGGCGTTAGCCAAACCAATGCAGTCACAAAACAAAACGGCAAGAACCACAGTATTTTCAAGGTTGAAAATTTTGCCCAGCAAGTCCCGCCGCAAAGCAACCAGCCGCGTTCTTTAATCAGCGAAGGTGGCATTGGGAATGTGCGTGAATTTGGCGACGGCCTGCGAACGCGAGCGGACGTGCAATTTCTCGTAGATGCGACGGATGTGCGAGTTGACCGTCGGCACGCTGATGCGCAGCGAATCGGAGATTTCCTTGTAAAGATAGCCGCGCGCGAGCAATTCCAAAACCTCGCCCTCGCGCGGCGAAAGATTGTGCGGTTCCGCCGGGGATAGACTGAACCGCTGAAATGACTGGACGATTTTGCGCGCTATGTTGCTGCTCATGGGCGAGCCGCCAGCGTGAACGTCCTTGATCGCGGTCAGCAATTCGGCGCGCGGTGTGCGTTTAAGCAGGTAGCCGCTTGCACCCGATGACAGCGCCTTGAAGATGTGATCGGCGTCTTCATAGACCGTGAGCATCACGAACTGCGTTTCCATCATCTGCGGCTTCAGCCGGCGGACACATTCGATGCCGCTCATGCCGGGCATGTTGATGTCCATCAGAACAACGGAGGGTTTTTCCTGCGGCAACGCGGCGAGCGCGGCCTCGCCGTTCTCATGCACCCCGACACATTTGAAACCGTCCGCGTCGCGAATCCATTCGGTCAAAATGCCGCGCGCCGGCGCGTCGTCATCCACAATGGAAACAGTGAGGTTCACGGGCTTTACTTTAGCCTGAACGAGCTTGGAAAGATTGTCGTGAGTTTTCACCATATCGGTGTGTGTAAGAACTTTCTGGTTTTGCCAGAACGTAACAGCGCAGGCGGCGCGGCGCAAATTTCTTTCCGCCATTGAAACGCACGGCAGCGGCGGCCCGCGTTTGATGCGGTCGAAACGCTGCCGCGAGTGGTCGCGGCGTCCGTCCTGCCGATCACATTGCGACCGAACCGTGCCCGGTGGATTTCATTGTTTGTTTGCTTTTCTGTCCTCACCGGATGTGGATCGTCAGCCGCAAATGCGGCGGGAGGCGAAAGCCATGCAGTAACCGCAGACAGCAAGAGCAATATTGCCTGAGTTGAGGTCCAGACAAACGCCAAACCTGTGAGTTTTGTTTTCATTTAATAAAATCAATCCAATATTTGAACAATTTGCTCATGAATCAGATTGCCGAGAATCTCATAGCCGGCGTGATTCGGATGCACGCCGTCGCCGAACAGGGCGGCGTTCACACTGCCATCTGGGTTGCGAAATGCCGGGCCAAAGTCCCGGTAGTAAATCCAGGAGATTTTGCCTAGCTTGGTTTGGAGAAGTTGATTGACCCGGTCGGTGATGACGGGACGAGGCGGAACTTCATCGCGGCGCGGTAGGATGCCCAACAGCAGTATTTTTGCGTGAGGTTGCGCTTCATGCGCGCGCACACAAACGGCTTCGATGCCATCGGCAATGTCATCCGCACCATTGATGCCCGTATTGTTCGTGCCGATTTTGATGATGATGAGTTTGGGCGATATCCCATTTAGTTCACCATGATCAATCCGCCAGAGAACATTTTCGGTGCGATCCCACCCGAAACCCAGATTCTCCACGGACCTGCCAGCGAAGGTGCGATTCCAAACGTCGGCCGCCCACGCTTTCGGTGCCACCGGCTCGCCGCCCCAATAATGGATGATGGAATCCCCAATGAAAACAATCTCAGGTTTGTTCGTATGATTATACTCGATTACTGCGGCGTGGCGGGTTTGCCAGTCATAAATGGCGTGATCCCGGTTTTGGGCCACAGGAGTTGTGGCGACCAGCCCCTTGTGTATTTCGGGACTGGATGCACAGCCCGCCAAAACCATCGCAGCGACAGTGATAATTGGTTGAAAAATACAAAAATTGAATAATTTCATATGATTGTCATGTGTGGGATTCGCGCAAAAATCCACCGTCAGTCGCCTCTTCCGCCGGCGGGCAAGACGGAGATTTCCGCCGCGCTCGTCCAGCCGCTGTTCCAGATTGTCTGCAAGGAGGTGAAGCGGAAGTAACGGGCGTTGACCGGAGCAAAGGCAACTTCCTGAAGACTCGGGTTGTTCTGAATGTTGGCGAATGAGCCGGCGGCAATGTTCGTCGCCCAAGTTGCGCCGTCAGTGCTGGTTTCAAAACAGTATTTTTCGACCACGCCATTGAGCAATCCATCTTGGCGCGGCAGATAGGTGAACCCACCGATCCGATGCGTCGTGCCCATGTCCACAGCGATAGAATGCGGCTGCTTCTGGTCGAAATTCCAGCGCGTGTGCCAGATCGTGGCTGAATCGCCGTCAATCGCGCGGGCGGCAGAATTGTCCGCCCCGACGGTTTCTTCACTGTCCACGCTCACCACTTTCCAACCAATCGGCATGAGGCCGGCGAAAATTCTTGAACCCTCCATGCCAAGCTGGCAGTTGGGCAGCAGACTCGCAGTGCGCACCGTCACACTGCGGTCCAATGGCAACTCGAAGGGCGCGGTATAAACCGGCGAGTTGGTCGTCGGCGCGCTGCCGTCCAAGGTGTAAACCATCTTGTTGCCGGCAAGGTTGCTGAGGCTGACTGTGCCGTTGGTGCTGCGGTCGGAAATGGCCGGTGGCAACGTGGTAACGGATTGCTTAAAGAGGCCCAGTTCGGCCAGCGTCGGTTCGAGACGCGCGCCGGTGATGTGAATGCGCACCTGATCGGTGGTGACCGGCGCTTTCAAGCGGATGAGCCGACGGTGGCCGACAGTAGTGAGGTCGTCGGACTGAATTTTCTCCGCGTTAATCCAGGCTGATCCGTTCCATATTTCAATGGCGAATGATTCAATCCTTTGCCCGCGATGATCCACCGCCTCCTGCAACGAAACGACGTCGAACGTAATTGCCTTCCGCAGCGTGAGCGTCACCATGCCGTTGGTTTTTCCCGGCGCGGCTTCCCACCAGGTATCGAGATTTCGGTCCAACACGAACGCCGGACTGTTTGCTTCATTTGAACTATCGGCGGTGACTTTAGCGCCCGCGGTGAGGTCGGTGGCGAAAGTTTCATTGATGATCTGTGCCGCCTTGTTCAACGCGTCGAGTTGGTTGTCAGGCACGAGACCGCGCTTGTCGGGTGACAGATTCAGGATGAGATTTCCGTTGCGACCGACGGACATGTAAAAAATATCCACCAACTGCGTGACGGTGCGTGGATGTTTATTACGCGCCCAAAACCATGCGTTGTTCTGGAGCATGGTGGTGTTCACTTCCGTCGGATACCACCAAAGATGTGAACCCGGCGTGAGCTTCGCACGGCTGCCGAGATCACCGCCTGTCATGTCCGGCCAGGTGAATTTTTCAGGCGACGTCGGCAAGGGAATCACACTCCATTCCGTGGTTCGGCCGACACCGCTTTCATTGCCAACCCAACGGCCGTCCGGTCCTTTGCCAAAAATGATCGCGCCGGGTTGAAGATGGCGGATCAAATCAAACCACGCCTCGTAATCGTAGGTTTCGTGAACGCTTGGATCGGGATTTGCGCCATCAAACCAGACTTCGCCAATCGGCCCGTATTCGGTCAACAACTCATAAAGCTGGTTCAGGAAATAGCGATTATAGTCATCCACAACGTAGGTGTAATTCGTGAAACCCGGCGTCGGCGCGCGGCTCTTGGCGGGATTGCTCTGAAAATTTGCGGGATCGGTCGGAATAACGGAAAGCAGGTTGCTGCTACCGTTGCCGTAATAGCCTGCTGGATTTTTCGGATTCGTCCGAAGCTGATAAAGATCCGCCGGCGACAGATACACGGCGAGCTTGACGCCATGCGCCTTCGCGGCGTTGGCCACTTCGCGAACTTCGTCACCCTTGCCGTCACGCCACGGACTGGCCGCCACCGAATGCGGCGTGTAGCGCGTGGGCCAATAGCAAAATCCATCGTGATGTTTGCAGACGAGCACAATCATCTTCCCGCCGAAATTCGTCACCGCGTCCAGCCATTGGTTCGCGTCCAACGCCGTTGGATTGAAAATCGAAGCATCTTCGCGGCCCGATCCCCACTCGACTTCGTTGAACGTGTTCACGCCAAAGTGCAGAAAGAACGTCCGCTCCAGCCGCATCCAGTCCGTCTGATTGGCGCGCGGCAAAACCTTCGCCGCCTTCTCAGCGATGACGGCGGCGGCATCGCTTTCGTTGATCACCTGCTCGTTGGCATACTCGATCAAAGCAGAATTCTGATTCGCCGTGTTCGCGGGCGTTTGACCGTGGGCGAACGTAAGATTGAAGAGGAGAACGCCCGCCAGCGAAACGCACCTAGCTGTGTTGTTCTGTGAGGTTGTCATTTTTGTTTGTTAGTAACGAAAAGTCGTTGCGCAAAGTGATAAAGGTTGCTGCCCCACGTTTCGCCG
Organism: uncultured Verrucomicrobia subdivision 3 bacterium; assembly: GCA_903944085.1. Lineage (GTDB taxonomy): Bacteria > Verrucomicrobiota > Verrucomicrobiia > Limisphaerales > UBA11358 > UBA11358. The sequence continues at coordinate 18,364 of CAJAQO010000120.1, read as the reverse complement.
TCGTGGCCGTGGTCGTCCACGTTCCAGATGTGGGGGACGTTCTGCTGTTTCAGATATACGTGAACACCTTGGGAGACGCTGATCAGGCCATCCTTGTTGCCACAGGAAAGATACAGCAGCTTCAGCTGCGCGCGCGCGGCGGCGGGATCAGGCACGAGTTCGCCGGGAGGTTTGGTGTCCGGGGCGGCCGAAAACCCGCCAACCCATGCAAACGTATCGAGATGCTTCAGGCCGAAGTTGAGCGACTGGCCGCCGCCCATCGAAAGTCCGGCAATGGCGCGTTGCTCGCGATTCGTGCTGACGGAATACTTCGCCTGCACGGCGGGAATCAGGCAGTCGAGCAGATCACGCTCAAACTTCGCGAAGCCCTCGGCGTTTTGAGGCGAGTAGGTCTTGTCCGGCGCAGGCGGTCGGTCGTCCGCAAGCGCACGACCGTTGGGCATCACAACGATCATCGGCACGGCCTTTCCGTCAGCGATGAGATTGTCAATGATCGTGTCGGCATGGACATAGCCGCTCCATTCCCACTCGTTGCCGGCGATGCCATGCAGCAGATAAAGCACGGGGTATTTCCGGTCGGACGAATAATGCGGCGGAAGATAGACGACCGCCTTGCGCCGCGTGCCGGTGACGGTGGAGTCGTATTCAAACACCTCGGTGCGTCCGCCCATTCCGGTTGTGGAAGGCTTGTCAAAGCCGACGGGCGCATCGGGAAACGCGCGCACGTCGTCCGCCGCCAGCACCACGGGCCGGCCAAAATTGGCCCGGGCGCTTTCCGAAGAAACCTGTTCGGGTTTTTCCTGCGCGAGCGCCGATGCGGCGAGCATCACGAACAAACTCGTCGTCACGGTTTTGGCGAACACAGCTTTGCGGGCGAATGATTTTTTCATGGATGAATCGTGGGCAAACAGATTTTTTACTGCGCCAACTGGAGAATCAATTCCTTTTGATCGCGAGAGATTCCGAGCTTCAAGGAATTCCCAGCAGCCAATGCCGGCGCTTGGCGCAGCAACGCCGCCGTGTCTGGCGTTTTGTTTCCGTTGACGGACAGAACGACATCGTTCTTGCGCAGTCCGGCTTTGCCGAGGGCCGAATCTGTTGACACGTCCAGCACTAAAACAGCAGCCACATCTGGCAAGCCAAATGCAGACATTTCGCCTTCGTCGGCAATGTTGCGAACTCTGGCGCCGAGCCATGTCACCGGCATGGTATCGCGCGCGGCAATCGCCCCTGCGGGAATTTTCGGCTGCGGCAATTGCGGCACGCGCGCAATGGCTTTGAGTTCCGGTTTTTGCACACCAAATTGATCCATCGGAAAATTTACAAAGCCCAAAGCCAGCGCGGGCGACCCGTCCTTCACGCGATAATCGCCATGTGCCGGATCAACAAATTGCGCGTCGGCCACGATGGAATGTTCGTCGCGTCCACTTTGTTGCTGCAACTGTGTCGCGGGCACATTCGGCGCCGCACGAAAATTTTGCATCAGATTGAAATCCATGTCCGCGCCCCACGGCGGACGGTGCATGTTCGCCGGACGATACGCGGTCCAAACGATGTTGTGCCGGAAAATGTCGCCGCATTCCGCATACCAGACGTGCGGATGATAACCGTTAGCCACCATGATGTTGTTTTCGACCACGCGCCCGAAGCCTTCGCGGTTTTTGATGCCGCCATGCAGGCAAAGATTGTTCGTGATGATGTAATTAGACGAACCGTCATCGAGATCAATGTCCCAGCCGTGATCGCATCGCCAGCGGTTGTTCGCGAGCACGATGGGTTTCACCACGTCGAGCAGCGGCAATTCGGGAGCTTGCCTTACCCAAGCGTTCACCTCGCCGATGTTGGGCCGCCAGAAACGGTCGCGTCCCCATGAGTTAAACGAGCCGTGATCGCCGGTCTCCTTCACCGTGTCGAAGACGTCGCACCACTCGATGACGTGCCCGCCCCAGCAGCCGTCGCCAATGTTGATGCCGGCGCGCGGCACGTCGTAGATCGAGCAATGCCGCACAGTGATATTTTGCGCGAGGTCAATTTCCACGCCGGAAGTTTGTTTCTCCACGCGACCAGTCAGATGAATCAGACAATCGTCCACCAAACAATCTGCCGGATAATTGTTGTTCTTCGGTCCGCGCGTCCGGTCAATCTCTTCCAGCTTGCGAGTCTGATAATAGTTGAACAGCGGGCTGCGCGCGGCCTGCGGGTCGCCGATAAAACAAATTCCGCTTGCGCCCGCCTTGGCGATTTGCGCTCCGCGAATGGTGATGCGACGATTGTAATTGTTGACGAAGACAGCATTGCCGCCGACCTGATCAATGAAGCTGTCTTCCAGCGCGCAATCCTCCGCGCCGTTGAAGAAAATTGCGCCGCCGCGATAAATCGCCCAATCCGAACGCACGAGCGGTTCGCGCGTGTCCATCACCGTGCGCGACGCCTGGCGGAAAACCAATCCACGCAACGTGATCCACTTCACCGGATGCGCCTCATCGCCACGAAACTCGACGAGCGTCCACAGGCGTGTCGCCTCGACAACGGCTTGCTTCAAATCAAGTCCGGCGGGCGGATAGAAATACAGCGTGTGCGTTTTGGAATTGAGAAACCATTCGCCCGGCGTATCCAGCTCTTCAAAAATATTTTCAACAAAACGGATGCTTTTGTGCGCCGCCGCGCCGCGATTGTTCTGCCAGCCGCCTTCCAGTTTCACCTGATTGTTGGTGTCCTTGCCCATGATGCGCCAGGTGAAATCGCCCCACAGCGCCGGGTGCATTGCATGAAAATAACCGCCCGCCGGATCCGCCCAGCGCGACGCGCGCTCCGGTGAAATCGCATCCGCCGCAAAGCCGTTGAAGTATTGCGCCTCCGGGTCAAAGTTCGGGTAACGCGCCAGAATCTGCCGTTCGCCGTTGACGAAAATTTCCTCGGTCTGCAAATCCGCCGGAACTTGCGCCTGAAAAATTCCGTTCGTGAAAGGCTGCCAGTCCAAATTTTCCAACCGGACGCCGCCGCTGATGACCGGGTTCTCGCCTCGATAATTTTGGAAAACCACCGGCGCGTCCTTTGAGCCAGAATCTTGCGCGGTGAGCACGAGAGTCGCAGGCAGATAGTAAATGCCGCCGCGCAGAAAAACGTCGCCGCGCATTTGGCGCACCGCCTGTTGCGCACGTTGCAGCGTGGCGAAGGGGCTTTCCAACGCGCCAGAATTGGCGTCATCGCCCGCCGGCGAAACGAAATACGGCTGCGCATGGCAAACACATGCGAAGAAAAACATCTGGGCCAGGGCGGCAAACTTCATCCGATTCAGTTTCAGCGTTCTTCCTGGCTTTGCAACACCGTAAAACAAAGTGAAAATAATTCGGGAAGCCATGTTCATGCTTCGATTGCTCACGGCAACGGCGGGCCGAGCTTGACGCGATAGAAACGCTGTGGCGCGATGGAATTTGTGTCCACCCAGTTGAACGGCAGCGGGGGCGAATTGGTGATGAAGACGTTGCTCCATTGCGTGAGGTTGGTCGAAATCTCAATCGCGTAATCCGGACCGCGCTGGCCGCTGACATTGAAACCGAATTTTCCGTCGGCAAATGAAATGTTGCTGATGCCCGCCACTGAAAGCGGATTGACGAATACGGAAAAACTTTGCGTTGCGCTCAAGCTGGGCGTGCCATTGTCGGAAACTTTCAGCGCGAAATTGTTGGTCGAATTCGCCTGCGTAACGAGCGGGCGGAAAGAAAACGCGCCGCTGTTCGTGTCGAGCGTGGCGTTGGTTGCGCCTGCCAACAGCGCGAAAGTGAGCGTTTGTGGTGGCGGAGCGGTATCCGTGGCACTGGCGGTGAAGGCGACGGTCTGGCCGACATTCACCGTTTGATTGTTGATGGGCGCCAGCACCGGCGGCGTATTGGGCTGCGTGACGGCATTCAGCGTAAGGGCGATTGTCGTCGTGTGGCTGATCAATCCGCAGGTCGCGATGATGGTCACGTTCGAGGTGCCGGAGGTTACGGTATTGGAGGCAGTGAGGGTCAGCGCGCTCGCGCCGCCGGTATTCGGATTTGCGACAAATGTGGCGGCGACTCCGCTGGTAAGGTTGCTTGCGCTGAACGTATAACAGCCATTCAAGCCGTTCATCGCCGTCACCGTGATCGCGCTCGTGCCGTTCGTCCCGCCTTTCACCGTTAGGCTGGCCGGATTTGCCGACAGGTTGAAGTCCGGCCCGGAGGCGGCCCAAGACACGGAATCAATGTAACAAGTGTTCGTCCAGCCGGCGCTGGTCATAAATTGCACGCCAAGAATCTGCAATGGTGTGACGGCGTTCGTCGGCACGGTCACGGCAATCGTGTTCCAAGCGTTGGCAGTAAGATTCCCATATACGGTATAGTTACCGATCCACGCCCAGTTGTAGTCCTGCACAAATGGCTGGATCGCGCTAAGATTGGCGCTGCTCGGAATCCAGACATGGAAGGTGATCGTCGTGCCAGCGGCTATGCTCACGTTGCCGACGGACGCTGACGAGGTGCCTCCTGCCGAGCTTCTGAAGTTCACGGCCAGCGACTGATTGCCGACAAAGTGCTGTGCGGTTGAAGTCGCCACGCCAGAAACGATGCCTCCTCCTCCTGTCCAACCTTGCGAACTGGATTCAAAGTTGAATTGCGCCAAGTCGGCGGTGCCGGAAGTCGTGGCGTGGGCTTCGGCCGAAAAACCTGACGCACCGGAGCTGTTGGTGGCAACCACCTGATAGTAATAGGCGGTGCCGCTGTTGAGACCGGTATTGGTATAAGATGTGCCGGTGATGCCGGTGATGACAGGTGCTGCATTGGAACTCTCAAGGCCGCTTGCCGTTGAGCGATAAAGATTGTAGCTGGTCGCGCCGTTGCCGGCGGTCCAAGACAAAGTCACCTGACCAACGCCACCCGTCGCGGTGAGGCCGGACGCAGCGTAAGGCGTGCCGTTCGGCGGCGGTGGCACGGCTCCGCCCGTCAACGCAGCAACCACTTGCGAGTCATTGACTGCGCCCGTGGAATAGTCGAATGGACTGCCACCAGTGCTCCAATAAAAGGGACTTAGTCCATGCCCACGCGCCGATTCGGCGACGTATTTGTTCCAATAAAGCGTGGAATCGCGATTCCAAGTTGCCTCCGTGGCATTTGTAAGAGATGCCGGTGCCGCCTGAAATTCGCCGATCATCACCGGAATGCCCTTGCTGACATACAGGTCGGCCAACTGTTGATAGAACGAGTCTTGGGAATATTCTTCACCCCAGGTGGCATTGCGGGTTGGGTCTCCAGAATAATGATAGGCCGCCCCCCAAAAGTAGATCGCATTGCCCCACGATTGATCGGTATGAATGATCGTGAACAGAGAAGGAGTGTAATTATGATATTCGACCATGATCCGATTGGAAACGGTATCCGTCGGCAGGGCATTCATCCACGTCGGATCCGATACGCTTTGCAACACCAGCCAGCGATTGGTGTTGTTGCCGCCAACACCGCGGACCGCGTTGACGAAGGTCTGGTAATAATACATCAACGTGACCTCTTCCGCAGTATTGTTCACGTTGGGTTCGTTCGCCGCGGCAAAGAGCAGATGGTTGTCGTAGCCCGCAAAGGTGGTGGCGATCTGCGTCCAATAAGATTTCATCTTTGCGTTGATGGTTGGATCCACAGACGTCCCGATGTTGTTTTCCAGCCAGCCGTCGTCCCAGTGATCGTTGATCATGACATACATGCCCGCAGCGATGGCCGCGTCCACCGTCTGTTTGACCTGCGCCATGTAAAAGGGACTGATCACATAGTTGGTGACGCCGCCGCTGATGTTGGTGGTGGCGCCGGCCATGTCCCACGCGCACGGAATGCGAACGGCATTAAAACCGGCGAAGGCGGCCGAGTAGAAGAGCGAGGCGTTGGGCGGGCCCCAGTTCAACTCTAGTTCATTTCCGACATTCATCCCATAGGTCGGATTCGGCCATGGCGTGGAGGCCGGGATGTTTGTGAACCCGGGAGCCACCGCAAGGGCAACCGGCGCACTGGTCACGGCGCCGTAGCTGTTGGTCAGCACCAGTTGATACGAACCGGTGTTGGTCACGGCAGCGACGAACGAAAGTGTGTTCGTGTTGGCTCCGGACAAATTGACAAAACCGCTGCCGCTGTTGAATCGCCATTGATAGTAAAGCGGTGACGCACCGGCTGCCGATGCCGCAAACGTCATTTGGGTTCCCGCACGCACATTGGCCGCTGGCGATAGCGTGACGGCGCCAATACCCGGCGCGGTGGGCGACACCAACCCCAAATCAAAAACCGCGTCAAAATTGTGACTGCTGCCGAAGGTGATCGTGCCGCCGCTGGTGGGGATAAGTCCAATCTGACCGCCGGCATAGACGTTGTTGTTGGCGACCGCCATTGGTTCCCAGCCGATGGTCGAACTGGCCTTGCCGAAGGAATAGGCATAAGTGGTGCTGGCGGACAGCGCCACGGAAAATCCGCTCCATTCCAGCCAGTCGCCGTCGCTGAACGTGATGTTGCCGGAAGTATAGGTCTGCAGCAGCGTGGCGGTGGATCCGGACACCGAGTAGATGTGCAGGTAATAGGGTTGAGCCGTGCCGATGCCGCTGTTGTTGCCGTTGCCTCCGGTCCGCAGTGCCACCGAATTCAGCAAGTAGCCGCCCGAATTGGCGCCGGTTGTAAAGGTCTGGCCTGGCTCGCCGGTCCCGTGGCCGGTTTGATTGTCGGTGAAATAATTCAAACTATCCGGATTCGACGTATTGTCCGAGGTGCTCAACTGGGAGATGTCAAGAACGCCCGGAGTCGGCGCGGTCGTTCCGATGTCCGTAAGTGTTTGTGCGTGTAAACTCCCCGCCAAGCGGATGGCGACAAATGGCAAAACTACGTTGCGCAGCATAAGATTCATTCTTCAATAAATTATCGCGCAGACGGACGTAGTGTGCATGGTTGTGTCTGAACTACAGTCGTCGCCGGCGTGAGGCCGTCGGCGGTTGCGGTCAATTTAATTCCGCCGGCGTCGCGCGTGGATTGCACGATGACCTGGGCCAGGCCGTTGAACAGGCTGCGCGACCACGGCGGGACGCTGGTGTGCCCAATGATTTGCACGTTCACGTTGGGATTCAAACCGCCTTGCGCGACGCTGTTGTAAACGCCCACGGCGATGACATTGTCGCCGGCGTGGAGATATTTTTTAACGTCGAAAATCGGCTGCGCCTGCCAGTCGTGCGATTCGCCGACGAACTGGCCGTTCACAAAATACCAGCCTTCGTCGTCGCAACCGCTGAAGCAAATCATTGCGCCTTCGCCCTGCAAGTCATCATCCGTCAGCGTGACATGCGCGCGATAAATCGCCGCCGTGTCCGGCGTTTCGATTGTTGGCCCACCTCCGCTGACAGGTTTCCAGCCGAAGTCGTCAAAATCATGCGTGTATTCCGGCACGGTGTCGCGGCTCTTCGGAATTTTACCAATTTCCCAGCGCCACTTGTCCACGGGAATGTTATGCGAGGGCGCGGTGGAAACATATACGTCCGGCTCGTGACAACTCGGATCGCCGTTGCCCACGCCGATGATGTTGCCAGCGCCTTCGACGGAAAAATTAATTTTGCTCTGCGCCACCGGCACAACGCGGCCTTGCGCGTCCATGGCGGAAACGGTGAACACCGACACGTCTTGGCCGTCGGCATTGATGATTTTGCGATCCGGCGTGAGTTGGATTTGCGCGGCGGTGCCGGTGGTTTCCACTTTCGTTTCGGCAATGACTTTGCCGGCGGCGTCAAAGCCTTTTGCACTCAAAGTCCCCGGCGCGTATTTCACCTGCCAGCTCAATTTTGAATTTGGCTTCATCGTTTGTTTGCCGAGCGACGCGTCGTTCAAAAACAGTTCCACCTGTTTGCAGTTGCTGAAAGTTTGCACAAGAATATCCTGACCTTCACGGTCGGGCCAGTTCCAGTGCGGCGCGAGGTGCAGCACGGTGTTTGTCGTCCACCACGATTGGTAGTAATAAAAAGCGTCCTTCGGGAAACCGCACGTATCGAGGATGCCGAAATGCGAGTTTACGCACGGCCACCAATATGGCGTCGGCTCGCCGCGATAATCAAAACCGGTCCAGACGAACGCGCCGGAGAGCCACGGACGCGGCGCGAAGAAACTCCACCAGCTTTCAGCGGTCGTGGTCCAACCCGGCCAGACGACATCGTAAGCGGCGACGTAGCCATGTTCCTTGTCATTCTCGTAAACGCCGCGCGTGCCGACGACGCTGGCCTGTTCGCTGCCGAAATTCGGTTGGCTCGGATGTGCCGCGTGGTAACGATCCATTTGCGGGCCATAATGATAGTTCCAGCCGCGCACTTCGATGACAGAGTTGATGCCGCGAAACACGTCGTCTTCCGGTGAGGCGTAGCTGACCGGACGCAGCGGGTCGAGTTGCTTGACGTAATCCTGCATCGTGCGGGCGACGCTCGCGGCTTGCGGCGTGTCCTGCACCATGAACTGTTCGTTGGCGATGCACCAAAGCGCGATACTCGGATGATTGCGGTCGCGCCGGATTTCGTCGTCCCACTTTTTCAGGTTCGCCGAATCGCTGCCCATCAAGCGGCTCTCATCCATGACCAACATGCCGAGCCGGTCGCAGGCGTCGAGCAGTTCCGGCGTGGGCGGATTGTGTGACATGCGATACGCGTTACAACCGAACTCCTTCAGTTTTTTGACACGGAATTCCAGCAACGCATCCGGGATGGCCGCGCCAACGCCGGCGTGGTCCTGGTGATTGCAAGTGCCGTAAAGTTCGTAATGCTTGCCATTCAGCAAAAAGCCGTTCGTCGCGTCAAAGCCCACGGTGCGGATGCCGAACAGGGTTTCTTTTTGGTCAACCACCTTACCATCGGATGAAACCGTGGTGATGAGTTTGTAAAGGTTTGGCGATTCCGGCGACCAAAGTTCCGGCGAGGAAAGTTTCGTTTCCAATTTCACATCGCCTTGTGATTTGCGTTTCAATTTTTCCGACGCCGAAAATTTTTCCAGCGATTTGCCATCGGGTGAAATGATTTCACAGTTCACGGTCGCGGCTGCGCCGTTGGTCTGCGCATTGAGCAGGCTGACTTCGACTTTGATTTCGGGATTGCCTTGGAGAACGTTGTTCTCAAATTCACTCTGCACAAAAATTCCGTCCGGCGCGATGGCCACCGGCGCCGTCTTATCGAGCCAGACGTGACGATATATGCCCGCGCCTTCGTAGAACCAGCCCTCGACTTTCGTCGCATCCACTAGCACAGCGATGGTATTCTTGCCGCCGTAATGCACCACGTCCGTGATGTCCTCACGGAACGGATAATAACCGCCTTCGTGATGTTGCACATACCAGCCGTTGACCCACAACGTCGCGTCGCGGAACACGCCGTCGAACGTCAGCCAGATGCGCTTGCCTTCGTCTTCCTTCGGCAATTCAAACGTGCGGCGATACCAGGCGAGGCTGTTGGTTGGATACTTCACGCCGAGCGTGTGAAAACCGTGGCTGCCGTCCGCGGCCCAGTCAAACGGCAGTTCCACCGCCCAATCGTGCGGCAGATTGACGGTGCGCCAAAAAGAATCGGAAAACTTTTCCGACGCCGGCCCGGAACCGGTGCCGGAATTTTCCAAGTGCAGCGCGTCCGGCCAGTCGTCGCCCAGATGAAATTTCCAATTCGCGTCGAGCGAAAGGTGTTCGCGCGGCGATTCGGCGGCTGAAAGTTGCGCGCCAAATAACGCGGCACACGCGCTGGCCATTAGAGTGCAAATAACTGGAGTAATTTTCATTTTCAAATTCAATTTGGCGACAATTTTGGCTGGCTGCAATCGGCTTATGGAAAAGCCGGCCGGAGCGAATACCGCCCCAGCCGGCTTGTGTTAATTCATGCTGTTATTTTGCACCAACTCAGTGTATCTGAACACGGAAGAATTTCGCAGCGTTCGTCGTGCCAGCCTGAAAGGGTGACACGGCTCCGGTCACCGGCACCCAGGGTCCGGCCAGATTGGTTGCGCTTAGGAGCGTGCCATAGTTGGCCCAACTCAAGGTGAGATTGCCACCACTGTAGGCTGGCGTGATCGTCACCGGATCAAGGCTGACCGCCTGGACTTGGGCTCCATTGAAGTCAGGTTCCGTATTGGGAGTTACACCATCCGACTGTAGACCAATGGGTGTTTCAGTGATCAACAACCCGCCGTTGGTAACATGGACGTTCGTGAACAGCGCGCTGTTGTCGCCAGGGGCAAACATCCAGTCCTGTTGGAAAACGTTGTCCACGCTAACTCCGTTTACCGTGAACTCAGTGCCCCGAGAATTGTCCAAGTAGGTTCCGGACATGCCGAACACCACCAGATTGTAAGTGCCGTTGGGCAGGTTGGTGAACTGGAACGACGTTTGCGTATTGACATAGGGATCGAGCAACTTCGTCAAGGGGCTTAGCGTATTCGGCTCATACCAAGCTCCCGGATAACCGGTTGACTGGAGGTTAATTCCACTCGGCGTGACACCATCGTCGCAGTAGCTGGTCGAGTTGGCAAACTGTCCGCCCGCCAGGGCGTTCCAGAACGTTCCGCTGCCCAAGACACCGGGGCCGCTATATTGGGTGGTCGGCGCGCCGTTATTGGGGCCGACAATGGCGTAATTGACCGTCCAGAGGCCGTTGATCGGGATGGGAGTAAGGCTCACCGTCGCAACGCTGCTGGTGGCCGAGCCATAAATGTTGGTCAGCACAAGTTGGTAATTCATCGCGTCCGCCATGGTGGTGTGGATGGTGAGGGTGCTTGAATTGGCACCAGAGAGGTGGCTGTCGTTCGATAGGTTATGGAAGACGCCACCGCTGCCGCCCTGCCACTGGTAAGCCGGTGTCGGATAACCAAGACCATAAGCCGTCAAAGTAATCGTCTGGCCGGCAAAGGTCGAGACGGAGGACAAACCCGAGATCGCTGCTGGTTGTTGGGAGAGCGCGGGAACTACGCCACCACCTTGGGCCGCGAAATAGAGGTTCAACACCTGAGCGTCAGAAAGCGCAGAACCAAAGACAGCCACTTCGTCTATGGAACCGTTAAAGATTCTGCTAACACCGGAAGGATCGCCGCCGAGCCAGGTCGTTCCGCTGGCAAAAGTTTCAAGACTATTGGCCACCGTATTGACCTTCTTGAAAACATTGGTCGTCGTGCCATCGAAATAGCAGAGATAGAGCACGGCATTCGAGGGTGTAATCGTCAGCGCCACAAACGACCAGGTGTTGAGCGGCGGGAACAGGCCAGAATGGAAATTATAAGTGCTGGAATTGTTGTTCCAATTGTAGCCCAGTTCCGCTTGGCCATAAGTGGAGTCGTTGGAGTTGGTGTCTGTGTTGCCGCCAAAGCCCAGGCCAGCCGCATCCGTCGGATTGCGGTTGAAAAGCAAGCCGCCAGAGGTGGGAGCATTCGCGGTCGGATATATCCAAGCGGTAATCGTCACATTGGAGCTGCTCAAGTTCAAGGGCGGGACAAACAAAGACCCGTTGGCTGTGCCTTGGGTGAAGCCGGCGGCAGTGTTGGTGGTTTCGCACCCAGCGAACGCCGGGGATTGCGGGCCGGCATTGCCGGTCGTCACACCCGAACCATAGATGGCGTTCAAGCCGTTGCCGCTGGCGTCATAAGCCTGGTAAGTGGCGCTGGTGGGATCAACCGCCTCGTCCAAGCGCCAATAGGCCAATGGCGCTTTGGAAAGAACATCATAGGCATAAACCTGGCTCGGAAGGGGTGCGGCTGGGTCAGCCAGCACCGTCAGTGTCGCGGGGGTGCTGCTCGAATTGCCAAGGATATTGGTGGCGACAAGCTGGTAACTGCCGTTATTGCCGGCCTGAACATTGGCCAAGACCAAGTCCAGATTGGTAGTTACCACCGGACCAAACCCATTAAAGCCGCTGCCTGTATTCACTTGCCACTGGTTGGTGATGACCTGTGTTCCATCGAAGGCCGCGTCGAATGTCACGGTGCCGCCGGCGAAGGCGTAAATGTTGAGCGGAGTGGTATCGCGGCTCAGGATGGGGGTAGAGGCCGCGTTGACGGTGAGAGTTGAAACCAGAGAAGTCACCGAGCCAAAGAGGTTTGCCACCACGCAAGCATAATTGATCGTATAGGTAGAGCCTTGGTCAGGCGGAGCAACTACCACTGTTGAAAGGTTGGCGCCGGGAATGTTGGTCAAAGCGCCACCGCTGCCACCATCCGTTTGCCATTGATAGGTCATCGAGCTTTGGCTTGAAGCTATCTCTGTCAACGTCACCGGAGACAGTGCATATGCCGGATTTGGGCTGATGAGCGGTGCCGAGGTTATGGGCGTCTTGGGCGTGGCAACAATCTGGAATCCAAAAACTTTGCCAGCCTGATAATCGCCAACGGGTTCCACGTTTTGGATCAATATCGCGTCGTTGGTGAGGCCGTTGAAAACGATGTAGTTCCCTGAACCGGTTTTGTTGGCGTAGCTGGTAGATGTTGGAGGAACTTGCGTGTAGGTTCCGTTGAAAGGACCGTTGTCTTGGCAGAACAAGCGGGGCGTCAGGTCACCGCCGACGGTCATATTCCAATAGGAGGGATTGCCGCCGGTCACCGCCTGAACCCAATGTTCACTGGTGCCATACCAGCCATGCCAGCCTTGGACGTAAAGCACGACGGAATAACTGGTCGCCCCCTTCGCCGCCAGCCAGGCCTGGATGCCACCCACATATTCCGCCGGCTTCTGGTTGCTGGCAGCACCGTAGGTTGCGCCGGCCGTCCACGGGGCGGGCGGGCCGCCAGCCCAGTCGGTGGTATCGAAGCCGTCCATCAATTTCCCATCCGGCGTGCCCAAGGTCGCAAAAGCCCCGCTCGAATAACACCAAACCGAATCCCACTGCAAGTGCAGTCCCGAATCGGCTCCCGAATAGTCTATGATGCCGGAAGTAACATCGCCCCACCGGGCAAGGTTGTTCCAATTGGTTTGCGCAAAACCGGGAGCGCCGGCTTGTTCAGTCGGCAGCAAGGAAGTGGCCTGCGAGTTGTCAATGCCGCCGCCGTCAACCCCGTTGAAATGCACGCTGACCGCGACGGGCTGCGCGGACTGCAAGCCAACGGCACTGCCCATCAGCGCCAAAGTTGTAGCGAAAAGAAGTTGTATTTTTTTCATGGGTTTTGGATTTTTTTCATGGGTGTTTTTTGTTTAGGAATGCCAACAGCCGGCTCTCATGCGCCCCCCAGCCCGCAGGCTAAAGCTGTGCCTTGACAGCTACCAGAAATCACATGCGGCAGGCCGTTTCGCCAAACAGTGGGAGTTCGCATGGTGCGAGTATCGTCCAAGCTCGCACGCCCGTCATGTCGTCAAAAATAACGATGCTGAAGCTGACCAGCGCCATGCCGCTGTATTTTTGTGACCGGTTGCCAACACCCGTTTGGCAGACCAAGCCGGGATTGACGGGAAATATTTTTTAAGGTATGCAAGGGAGCGTTATGCAGCTTGGAACCCTGCGGTTATTCTGCGATGTGGCCGTCACCACCAACTTCACCGACGCCGCCCGCCTCCACGGTTGCACCCCGGCCGGTGCCAGCCAGTTGTTCCACGCCCTCGAACGGGAGTTCGCCATGCCACTGGCCGAACCCGGCCTCCGCCCGGTCCATCTCAATCCGGCGGGGCAGGTCTGCTACGAATATTGCCGGCAGATTGTTGACCTCGAAAATAAACTGGTGGCTGAGATGCACCAAATCCGGGCCGGCACCGGCACGCTGGAACTGGCCGCCTGTCCCTGCATCGGCCTGTATCGGCTGCCTCGCCTGCTCCGCTTATTTCAGAAAGCCTGTTCCAGCATCAGCGTCCGGGTCCGCTACCACTCCCACGCCGGCGTGCATCAAGCCGTGCGCGACAACCTCGTGGACGCCGGCCTGGTGCCCTATCCCCGGCACACGCCCGTGCTAGCGGTTCGGATTTTCCGCCAGGTGCCGCTCGTGCTCGCCTGCCCTCCGGGTAATCCCTTCGCCGCGCTGCCGGTGACCACCCTCCGGCAGCTCCGGAACCGGCCCGTCGTGGTGTGGAACCAGATCCCATGGCGGCACCTGCTGGCGGGCGTGTCCGCGAACGAACGGCATTTCTACGAGCCGCGCCACACCTTCGACGAGGTGGAGCCAACCATCGAGGCGGTGATGGCGGGACTGGGCGTGGCGGTGCTGCCGGCCAGCATCGTGCGGGACGAGGCCGCGCAACGGCGGTTGGCGGCGGTGCCGTTTGAGCACGGGCGGCACACCGTGCCGGTGGCGGTCCTCCACCGCAAACGCCGCAATCTGCCGCCCGCCCTGCAACAATTCCTCCAGATCCTCCAACAGCCGGAGCCGGGGGAAAAACTTTAACCACGAATTGACGCCAATAACTTTACCGCGCAAACTCCCGTCATGCCGAGCCTGACTCTCAAGCCCACGCACAAGGCGGTAACCGCCTATTACGATTCGCTCGCCAAATTCGCCAAGCTCGGCGTCAAACACGAAACCGCCGTCCGCTCCGCGTTTCAGGAATTGCTCGAACACTGCGCCCGCCAGTTCGATTGGAAGCTCATTCCCGAATACCGCATCAAGCGCAAAGGCCAGGCCGACGCGTCCGCCGATGGCGCGTTGTTGGACAACTACGGCTTGAACCACGGCCTCTGGGAAGCCAAGGACTCCGCCGACGATCTGGCCAAGGAAATCAAACACAAGTTTTCCATCGGCTATCCCAAGCAAAATATTTTGTTCTGGCAGCCCGACCGCGCCGTGCTTTACCAGAATGGCGAACTGCATTTTGAGGCCGACTTGAAGGAGGCCGACAACCTCGTCAAAATCCTCACGCTCTTTCTGGAATTCGCGCCGCCGGCCATCGCGGAGTGGGAAAAGGCCGTCGAGGAATTCAAGGACAAGGTGCCGCAGATTGGCGCGGCTCTCAAAGACCTCATTGAAAAAGAACGCCAGACCAACAAGAAATTCATCGCCGCTTTTGATGATTTTGCCTCGCTCTGTCGCGGCTCGCTCAATCCCAACATTTCCATCGAAGCCGTCGAGGAGATGATCATCCAGCACATTCTCACCGAGCGCATCTTCCGCAAAATTTTTGACGTGGCAGATTTCATGCAGCGCAACGTCATCGCGCTGGAGATTGAAAAGGTCATCGCCGCGCTCAATTCCCGTGCCTTCAGCCGCGATGATTTCAGCAAAAGCCTGGAGCATTTTTACGGCGCGATTGAAAACGCCGCCGCCACCATCACCGATTTCCACGAAAAGCAGACCTTCCTCAACACCGTTTATGAGCGGTTCTTTCAGGGCTTCTGCGTAAAGGTGGCCGACACGCACGGCATCGTCTATACGCCGCAACCGCTCGTCAACTTCATGGTCGCCAGCGTGGAGAAGATACTGACGGCGGAGTTTGGAAAAACGCTCGCGGACAAGGATGTCCACATCCTCGATCCGTTCACCGGCACCGGCAATTTCATCGTCAACCTCATGCGGCACATTCCCAAATCCGCGCTGCCGCACAAATACGCGCATGAACTGCACTGCAATGAAATCATGCTGCTGCCGTATTACGTCGCTTCGATGAACATCGAGCACGCCTACTGGGATGCCACCGGCAAATATGAAGCGTTTGAAGGCATCTGCCTCGTGGACACGTTTCAAACGGCAGAAAAGGAGCAGAGCGAATTAAGTTTCTTCAATGAAAAAAATTCCGCCCGCGTTGACCGGCAGAAAAAAGCGCCCATCCGCGTCATCATCGGCAACCCGCCTTACAACGCTTGGCAAGCCGATGAAAATGACAATAACCGAAACCGGAAATACGAGGAACTTGATCGGCGCGTCCGCGTCACTTACGCCGACGCTTCATCAGCCACTCTCAAAAATAGTCTTTCCGATCCCTACATCAAAGCCATCCGCTGGGCCTCCGACCGCTTGGGTGAAACCGGCATTGTCTGTTTCGTCACCAACAACGGTTATGTGGAAGGAATCGCGGCTGACGGCATGCGCAAACACGTTGCCAATGAATTCGATTTGATCTACGTCCTCGACCTCGGCGGCAACGTGCGGAAAAATCCAAAGCTGTCCGGCACCACGCACAATGTTTTCGGCATCCAGGTTGGGGTGAGCATCAATTTGTTTGTCCGGAAACCCAAGGGAAAATCCGACACATGAAGCGCAATCATCATCCATTGCCGGTCAGCCCGGCAGCGGAATCCCAAAGGGATTCCAGCCCTCAGCCCAGGGTTGGCGAGTCGGCGAGCCTACCCTGGGTCAAGCGTCATCATTCGTTACAACCCCAACGGGGTTGCGTCATCGGGCGGCGGGCGGATGCAACCCCGTTGGGGTTGAAAAATATTTTTGGATTCGTCACCCAGGGTAGGTGCTCCTCGCCAGTCCGGCTCGGACCACCAACCCTGGGCTGGAGGACTCAATCCCTTTGGGATTGCCTGAACGGAAGCCGGCAACCGATTTGAAATTTCATGGCTAAAATTTTTTATCATGCCGTGCCGGGCGACTGGCGCAAGGAGCAGAAATACGCCTTCCTCGAAAAAGCCGTGTCCATCGCCGGTGTGAAATGGAAAACTCTTAAGCCGGATGCGAGAGGAAGCTGGATCACCAACCCAACGGAAGAAGAGTTCGCTGGTTATTTAGAAATTGGCAGCAAGGATGCAAAACATAGCACCCAAGCTCTATCAATTTTTCATACCTATTGTAGAGGCATCTGCTCGAACAATGACGATTTCGTTTATGATTTCGATGTCAAAGCCCTGACAAAAAAAGCCAGACGGATGATCGAGGCTTACGAGGTCGAGTGCATACGATGGGCAAAGGCTGGAAGCCCAAAAAATATCGATGATTTTGTCCGGGTAGATCCAAGCGTTTTGAAATGGATTCGTCGGACGAAGAAAAGTCTTGCTCGTGGTTTGGATGTGGAATTTGACGAAGGGAAAATTCGCCGGTCGCTTTATCGTCCATTCACCCGACGCTTTCATTACTTGGAACGGATTT
Organism: uncultured Verrucomicrobia subdivision 3 bacterium; assembly: GCA_903944085.1. Taxonomy (GTDB): domain Bacteria; phylum Verrucomicrobiota; class Verrucomicrobiia; order Limisphaerales; family UBA11358; genus UBA11358. The sequence continues at coordinate 1,376 of CAJAQO010000120.1, read as the reverse complement.
TCAACGAGGACGTTTATCTTTTTCCGTCCTTTTTTCCCACACCGAAACAGGAGAAGGAAAATCGTTGCTTGATTTCGCCTGGAGTTGGAGGCCGAACGCCGTTCTGGAACTTCGCATCAGCATCAATGGTCAATTTGGCATTCACGTCTCTTGATTCTGCCCAATGTTTCCCGTTGTTCACCTATTCCGAAGCCGGCAAGGATCGGTGCGACAACATCACGCCCAAAGCGCGGACGTTGTTCCAGATTTTCTACGCTGACGACAGCATCACGGCGGCGGACATCTTTCATTACGTCTATGCCGTGCTGCATCATCCCGCCTACCGCACCCGTTTCGCCGAGAATTTGAAACGTGATTTACCGCGCATTCCCTTCATCGGTGTAGGAGACGAGGTGACGAGTCTCAAATCAAAAACCGGGAAAAAGTTAGAGCCTCCTCACGTCGGCTCCTACGCGAAGTTTTATCCGCTCGTCGCCGTCGAGACGATGCAGGGCGATAACACACCCGCCCATGATCCCAAGGCCAGCGCGAAACTGTTTCACGAATTTGTCGAGGCTGGAAAGAAACTCGCCGACCTGCACGTCAATTATGAATCCGCCAAGGAATTCAAATTGCAGCGGCAGGAAAACAAGGAGGTCAAACTCGACTGGCGCGTGGAGGCGATGAAGCTGACGAAAGACAAGTCCGCCATTATCTACAATGAGTTTTTTACGTTTGCCGGCATCCCGCCGGAAGTATTCGCCTACAAACTCGGCAACCGCAGCGCGCTGGAATGGGTGATAGACCAATACCGCGTCTCCAAAGACGAACTCGGCAACCTCACCAGCGACCCAAACCGGATGGATGACGAGGAATACATCGTGCGCCTCATCGGCCAGGTCATCACGGTGAGTTTGGAAACGCAAAAAATCATCGGCAACCTGCCGGAACTGAAACTGACATGAAACCCACCTTTGAAATGCTGCGCGAACAACGGGAACTGCGGGTGATGTATCCGGCAACGCGCCGCCGCTTCATCGTGTCACTGCGCGAATGGCAGGGCACACTGTGGGGAATTAAAATCATTCCCGATTCGCCGGGCGAAAAGGACGCTTTCAATCCGTTTGTCCAAAAGCACCGGGTGTTGGCGAGATCAGAAATTGAAGCCTGGTTGGAGCGGCTGAATCTGGGGACGGTGAAAATTGTGAACGCGCTGCCAGCGTTGGCGGAGCGAAAAGGCTGAAGTCATGCAAACCGAATTGCGCCAGTTTATCGAACAATGCCGGTTTTGTCTCGCCTCCGTGCAGCGGGTGGCGGAACTGTTGCCGGCGGAGGACACGGAGCTGGATGCCTTGATCGGTGAAACGGTGCAGGAAAACAATCCGAAGTCGTTTTTG
>CAJAQO010000119.1 GCA_903944085.1 uncultured Verrucomicrobia subdivision 3 bacterium | reverse complement strand
CTGGTCGGATCCGTGCCGGCCAGAAACTCCACCCAGTTGGGCATCCCATCACCGTCCGGATCAGCCATGTCAGCGGCGGCAGGATTGGTGCTGCTGCCGAAGAAATGGATTTTCCATTCATCCGAGCAAATAGCTGTCGGCGGGCTGGCGGCATTCACGGTGACCGTGGCTGTTCGACTTTCAAAATCGTATTGCGTATTCAGATCCGGCGAACCATCCGCATTCGCAAATGAAACGGTGTAAGTCTGCCCGGATTGGGCGCTCGCAGGAATGGTGAAACTGACCCAGCCGAGAAAATTGCTGCTGCGCGATTGAAACCCAAAGCTCCCGAGTTGCCAGCCAAAGGCCGCTTCCGCTGCCTTGAAACTCTGCTGCAAATACGGAGTGCTCACGCCGGCAGCCAAAAACAGTTGCGGTGAGCCAGCCACTGCGGGCGCACCATTCTGCGGCGTGACGACGGTGCGAAACTGAAGGCCGGACAAAGTGGAGCCATTTTGCAATTTCACATAAATCGGCACGTTGACGGGACTGCCCGGGCTGGCGTAACTAATGGAGTTGCCGCCCACCAAAGCCTGCCGATACCACGGCGAAACCGCCGAATTAGTTTTAACTGACGGCTTGGCGGTGAGAAGGTGAGGAACCACCAGGTTCGTGACGACATCCACCAGATAGCCGTCTGCGGACCACGCGCGGGACCAGTCGTTGGTGTCCAGACGCAATGACCGCTCCAAGATCGTTTGCCAGTCCAGAAACCGAATTTGCCCGTCGCCGCCCACATAGCCGTTTCCATCCGGCGGGTAGGCATCCATGGCGTTGAAGGCGTCGGAGAAGGCGTAAGGAACCCGCAGACCGCTGGCCGCATAGAATGCCTGATTGACATCCGCATTGTCCAAATTGTCATCGCCAAAAGTTCCGGCATTATACCAGGTCCCCGCCGCCGAGGCCGAGTCGCCGACGACATAGGGCAGGTTGGTGACCAGAATAGTGGCCGGGGCCATCGGGGTCAGCGGCACGCCGGCATTGTAACCGTCCGAGGTGGCGCTGGGATAAAGAATGTTCAAGCCATAAGTGTCGCCCACATTGGCGGCATAGGGAATCTGGACTTCGAGCATCTGCACGACCGCATAGTTCTTGAAAGAGGTGTTGCCATTATTGCCATTGGTAATGGCGGTGCTGAAGGCGATGCCGTTGGTGAGTCCCAGACTGTAGAAGGTGGCGTTGAAGGTGCCAATAGACCCATTTTGAATGGCCGTAACCACCGGAACAAAGTCATTGGTCGGAATGATGCTCAAAGGCAGGATGACCGGCGTGTTGGAATTATTAATGGGATAAATTTCACAGCGCAACTGATACGATTTGATTTGCTGGTTGGCGGCCAGATTGCAAACCACCGGAATGACGATGGAAGATCCGATGCCCGCCTGCAACATCGAGTTGAAATCCGTCGGCGTGCCAATGGTGTTGGTGGTGACCGGCTGGCCGCTCACGGTGGCGCTGGCATTGGTGCCGCCCACAAAGGACTTCACGCGTAGCCAGCTGAGATCATTGGTGGTATTAAACCAATGGATGTAACCAACATTGCCAATGATGCCGACCGGGGCGCTGTTGGTGGTGGGATCGGTGCCGTCCATAGTGTAATAAACATCCGGATTAGGACTGGTCACCAAAATGTCTTTTCCCATTGGGAAGTAGCCCGCATTGGGTGTCAGCACAGGTGCAATAATAACAGCATTAGTGCCCGTGCCACCACCGCCACCCGTTCCCAGTTGACTTAATCCCGTCCCTGTAATCTCACGAATGTCCTTGTAAACATCTTCCGAAGTAAAAACTGCACCCGCCGTGCTCAGAGCCAGACCATTGGGAGACATCATCGGCACATAAGTGGCGGCATAAGGATCGCCCGCCAGACCAAACCAAACTGAGCCATTGGTTGAATTCAATGCACTGGTGATGTTTCCGGAACCATTGATGATAACGATCTGATTGTTACCAGAGTCAGCCGCGACCACCAGATTGCCCGCAGCCCGGACCAGTTTTTTAGGCTGATTCAACTTGGCAAACGCGGGCGGACCAAAAATGCTGCCAGATGAGCCGATCTGGCCGGTAAACAAGCTGACCGCACTGCTGACCGGATTGATCTGCCAGAGCACATGATTGCCGGTGTCGCTGACGGTGATCGTGCCGTCATCCAGTAAGGCGATACCTCCCAGTTGAACGTTGACGTTATTGCTGATGACCTTAACGACTGTGTTAGAACCGGCCGCGTAAAATAAACGAACCTTGCCGGCAGCCTCGGTCACATAAATATCGCCGGCTTTGTCAAAGGTCATTGCCGTCGGCATGGAAAGGTTGGCCGCATTGGTTGCCAGCAGGTTACGGTATTTGTCAAACGTTAGAATTGATCCATTGGTGCCGGTTCCCTGATTGAGAACGTATAAGTTATCATTGCTGTCTAAGGCGACATCTATCGGCGCATTAAGTCCGTTGGATGCGGTGAGATAGACTGTGGTCAAATTGTTGCCAAGCGTCAACGAACTTACTAGGTTGTTGGCCGGATCGGTCGCATAGAGAACGCTGCTGGCGGTGTTTAAGGCGATGCCTGCCGGGCCGGCGTAAAAGGGCAGGGGAACACCAGGATCGAACGTCGGGCTTGTCAGACCGGTTCCGGTTAGTTTGCGGATGTCTTCGTAATAAGTCTCCGAGGCGAAAATATTTCCATTCGCGTCGGCAGTAATTCCGGAAGGCAAAACCATCGGGACAAATTTTGCGCTGCCGCTGGTGATGGGATCGCCATTCTGGCCAAACCAGATGCTGGCGGTCGAGGAATTGAGGTGATAAGTGGTGTTATTAGTGATGACCGTGCCATTGCGCTGAATCAGCACCAGCCGATTGTTGCCATAGTCCGCCGCGACAATTTGGTTGCCGCCAACACGCACTAACTGGTGAGGCTGATTTAACTTGGCAAAGTTGGAAGCGCCCACTGCCGCGCCGCTCACGCCAAGCTGGCCGGTCAGCTTGGTAACGACCTTGGTGATAGGATTAATTGTCCAGATGACTTGGTTGCCCGCGTCACTTACCGCAAGGTTGCCATCATCAAAGACGGCGATGCCTTGCAGCGAAACATTCGCATTGGTGATGGTGACGATGGTATTGGAGACGCCGGCCCCGAAGGCGCGGAGGTTGCCGGCTTGCTCAGTGATAAATAAATTGCCAGAGCCATCCATCATGAACGCGGTGGGCTGGTTCAATCCGGTGACAATCGGGCCGTAGGCATTGCCATAGCTGTCAAATTCCAAAATGGAACCATTGCCGGAAGTCCCTTGGTTCAGCACAAAAATGTTTTCATTCGTATCCACCAGCACCGAAACCGGGTTTAGTATGCCGTCGGCTGCGGACAGAAAAGTAGAAGTGGTGTTGGCGACGAGGTCCAGTTGTTGCACCGCATTGTTGGCAAAGTCGGCGATGAATAGATAGTCGCCGATGTTATCGAAAGCAATGCCTTGCGGGTTGGCAAAGAACGGTAGCGTGACGATAGGCGCCGGCGGCGCCGGAGCCAGCGCGGCGGTCAATCGGCGGACAGCTTCATTGGTTGGTTCGGAGTCATAGACCAGGCCGGAACTGCTCACCGCCAGGCCGGTTGGCAACGCCATCGGCAATGTGCTGCCGGCGCTCGGGTCGTTCGGGTGGCCAAACCAGATCAAGGAATTAGTCGAAGCCACAACATTGGTGATGGCGCCGGCACGGTTGGCGGTGACGAGCCGGTTGTTGCCGTAATCAGCAATGACCAGTTGGTTGTTGCCGGCGCGGGCAAGCTGATACGGCTGATATAACTTTGCCACATTGGAAGATCCCAGCGTTGTGCCACTAACTCCAATCTGTCCTGTCAGCCGGCTAATGTTTTTGGTAAGCGGGTTGACGATCCAGACAACGTGATTGCCTGCGTCGCTGACCGCAATCATGCCGTCATCAAACAGCGCGATGCCTTGGAGTTGAACGCTGGCGTTGGTGTTAATGGTGACAAGGGTATTGATAACTCCTGAAGGAAACAGAACTTTAAGGTTGCCCGCCTGCTCGGTGATGAAAAGGTTGCCGTTGGCATCCATCGTCAAAGCGGTCGGCTGGTTTAAGCCAGTGACGTTTGTCTCCAGCAGGTTGCCAAAGGTGTCGAATTCGAGGATGGAACCATTGCTTCCCGCATTTTGATTCAGCACATAGAGGTTGTTATTGGTGTCAACCAATACCGACGCAGGATGACTGATGCCGTTAGTGCTGGTGAGAAATGGCGTGGTCTGGTTGTTGCCCAGATTCAACTTCTCCACGGCATTGTTGGTATAATCGGCAATATACAGCGTGGACCCGGAAGAATCCAAAGCGATACCGGTCGGGCCGTTGAAAAACGGCGGATAACCAGGTTGCGGAGCGCTCAATCCCGTGGCGGTGATATGGCGGAGGACATGATAAAAATCTTCAGCGGCAAACACCGAGCCATCCGGTGCCACCACGATACCGAAAGGTTGGCGGGATTCCGCATAGCCGGCGAGTGTTCCGCTTGCGCCGTCCAGCCAGCCGGGATATTTGTCGCTGGTGGTGGCAGGGTTTCCCCAGTAATTGGAGTTAACTCCGTAAAGCAAAGTAACCGTCAGGGAAATCGTGTTCAACAGCTTCACCCGGTTATTGCCGCTGTCAGTAATCACGAGGATGCCGCTTCCCGCTTTGGCGAGATTTGCCGGATGATTGAAGATGGCGTTCGCGGCCGGCACCGGCCAGTTATCAGGGTTGTCCCCGATGCCGTTGAAGCCCGCAAGCTTGGTGGCATTGCCAAAAGGATTGCCACCGGGATTCATCAACCAAATGCCGCTGTTAGTTCCCGCGTCGCTCAACGCCAGTTGTCCGTTGTCCATGACGGCAATGCCTTGCAGATAAGTGCCGGGATTGGTGATCACTCCCACCACGCTGACGGCGTTGGGTGGAGTGATGCGCAACACGGTGTTGCCGCCAACCACCACAAATAAGTTGGTCAAACCATCCATCGCCATCGCGGTGGCATTGGTGAGGCGGGCGGCATTGGTCGCCACCAAGGTTGGATAGCCCAAGGAAACCGCGTTGAATTGGAGGACATTGCCATTGGTGCCGTTGCCCTGGTTCAACACATAAACATTAGTGGCCGCGTCCACGGCCACCGCGACCGGGCGGCTGATGCCCCGGGTGACATTGGTGAAAAAGGAATTGGTGAAGGTTGCCGTGCTGCTCGCAGTCGTGTTGCCTGGCTTGGTGATGATGCGCACGACATTGTTGGAATAGTCGGCCACGAACAAGTAATTGCCGGCGGAATCCAAGGCCAAGCCGGAAGGCTGGTTGAATCTGGCATTGAGCGTGGGGCCGTCCTGATCGCCGGAATATGGCGCGGTTGGGTAGCCGCCGCCAATGGTGGTCACGGTCTGCGCTTGGGACTGGCCGGCGAGCAAGGCCAGACCTGCGGCGGCGCAGACCTGCGTCCAAAGTTTGAGAGTCGGGTTTCTCATATGACAGACAGATTGATCAATAACTCTCTTAGGCGGTTGGGAACATTCAATTAGTTGCCTTGGTCTTCTCAAATTCGCCGGGCAGCGGCGCTGGATTACTCCAGTCGGTCTCCGGTTCGGCACCGTCCCACGGCTTGTGCGGGTTCATCGGTGACATCATTGTTTTCGGTTTTGACTGCAAGAAAGCTGTGGGTGTCGGCTGGAAGTCAGCGTCCCGGACAATGGTTGGCGTCAGGAAAATAATGAGGTTGTCCTTGGACATGGATTTGCTCTCACTGTGGAAGGCCCAGCCCAAGCCTGGAATGTCGCCCAAAAACGGCACCTTGGTATAACTGGCGGTCGGGCTGTCCTGCACGAGGCCGCCCATCACCAGCGTGTTGCCATTGGGAATCATGACTTGGGATTCGATTTTGCGGCGGTCAAATTCCGGCACCGGATAAGAGAAGCTTGGATTGCCGGAGCCGCCGGGCACAGTGACGGTAACATCGCCAAAATGGCTGGACACTTCCGGGATCACCCGCAACCAGATGAAATCATTGGCGGAAATCCGCGGGGTCACTTCCAGAATGGTGCCGATGTTCGAGTAATTGATGGAAGAACCGCCCTGCGATTGTTGCGTGCCGCCGGCAAAATTAATGATCGGATAGGTGCGGATTACTTCGATGCGGGCCATTTCATTGTCCAAGGTGACCACGCGGGGCGTGGAAACAACTTGCGCATCATAAGAGGCGTTCAGAAAAGAAATGACGGCTTTCACCCCGTCGGCATTTAGAAATCCGGTGGTGGGAATCAGGCCGCTGACGGTGCTGGCAGACATGCCGCCACTGCCAATGCTTTGAACCAGGTTCAAAATGGAAGAGCTTTGGCCGCTGGGCGTGGTGCTGCTGGTGGTGTAGCCGCCGCCCGGCGTGGTGGAGGTGGAGGTGGTCGGCGGCGTCGTGGCCGTCGTCACCGTGCCGCCGACGCTGCCGTTCCCGAAGGTGACATTTTGGGCGCTCAAAGTTTGGGACCAGTCCACGCCTTTTTTGCTGCTCGGCGTGCTGGAGATTTCAATCAGCTTGGTTTCAATCAGCACCTGTTTGGTCTGTTTGTCCAACTGGGAAATCAAAGTATCCACCGCCTGCTGCTCCGGGTCCGTGGCCACCACCAGCAACTGGCTGGTCCGGCCATCGGCAATCACGCGGCTGCGTTTGTCGCCCAAGACGGATTGCACGGCTTCGGTCATGTTGGAAACGCTCGCGTATTGCAACTGCACCACGCGGGTGATCAGCAGCGGCGGTGCCAGCGGATCTTTCAAAGTAATCCGGTCAATGCTGGTTTTCTTGTCCACCACCAATTGCAGGCCGTAATTGTCGAGCAGCGCCAGCAGCGCGCTTTCGGCCGAGATGTTTTCCCAGCGGATGGAAAGCTGCGGTTCGGCTTTGAGCTGCCCGGTTTGGTCCGGTTGGCCGTAGCCGATTTTGGGATCCAGCATGTAATTGATGGCGGCCTGCCGCGCCAGATTTTCAATGGCCGTGGTGATCGGCACGTCGGAAAATTGAATCAGCGGTATGCTGGAAACGACCGCCGTATTGGTGGCGCTGACGGCGGCGAACACGCTGTTGCTGGTGACGGTGGTGGTCACGGTGGTAGTCACATTGGTGTCCGCCACCACGGTCACGGTCGCGGCCACCGGATTCGTCGTGGACAGGGCGGTGGCCGCCGTGTTGGTATTGTCCACGGGCTGGCCGGGCGCGGTGGCGTTGGTCTGCGCACGGGCGATCAACACGCTGGCCAAGCCGGCGAGCAGGATGTTATAGGCGATTTTTTTCATGGCTGATGTGGTTTTGATGCTGCTGCTCAAATTCAATGGTGCGGTCGGTGGTTGGCTGGTAATGGGTTTTTATTTGGCACCGATGGTCAATTCCCGTCGGGTGCCGTTGACCTCGATCACCACGGTGCCGGGCCGGATTTCAGTGCAACGCAGATGCACCCGGCCGGTCGGGGTGATCACGTCGCCTTCGTCGCCAACGGCAAAAGTATGGTTGTTAATGATCGCCATCGCGTGGCCGCGCACGATGGAAATGCCTTTGATGCTGAACGCGCTTAATTCCACTGCGTGGTTCGCCGCCACAGCCGATTCATACGGCCGCGGGGATTCCGGAAAAAACGGATCGCGGCCTTCGCGCACACTGACCGGCTGCACAAACACCGATTTCGCCGGCACTGGCTTGGCGGGCACCGTCTTCGGCGGCTCGCCCAACACCGCCGGTCCGCCCGTGGCGACCAGCGACAACAGCAACAGTTTTTTAAACAATGCGTTCACAGGCTTCAATTGTTGGGTTTGACCAGCGCCACAATTTCCAGGTGGAAATTGAGCTTCTCGCCGCCGTTTGCGCTGGTGGCAATCGGATCGGCGGAGAGGTTGAGCACGCGGCAATGCGGAAACTTGTTTTCAAAATCCGCGACGAATTTGCCCAAGTCGTGATAATAGGCCGTGCCGGTGAGCGCAAAGCGCAGTTGCTTGTAAGGAAAATTGCCGATCAAATCGCAGTCGCTCACGCCCGGCTGGCCGATCGTGGGAATGTCAACATGATAAGTGGCTTTATAGCGCCGCATCGTATCGTAAGTCCACGCATAAAGATCACCCGACGCCACATCCTCCTCGGCGTGGTTCAGCTGCTGCGTCAAATCGGCGAGCGCGCTGGTCGTGGCATCCATCTGCTTGATGGTGTTTTTGATTTGCTGGAGCCGGATGGTTTCCGAACCGATGCTGGCTCCCAGTCCACGATTCTTTTCGTTCTGCGGGCTGATCAACAGAAAATAAACCAAACCAATCAGGCCGGCGGTGGCGAGCAGCACCACAATCAACTGGTTCCGTTTGGCGGGCGGCAGGCGTTTCATGGCGTCTTGTCGAGGAAGCGGCATTCCAAGGTGAACATGACATACGGTTTGCTGTCCACCGGCGTTTGCAACGGGGAAAGGCCGGTCACCCGGATGCCCGTCGTCGCGTCAATTTTGGGTTTGAAGAAATCCTGCTTGAGCAGCGCATCTTTGAAATGATTATGCTGATCACCCGTCGGGCTGAAATCTTTTGCGTCCATCGTCATCACGATGTGTTCGGTGACGGCCGGCGGCCGGCCGGGGAGCACGCCGAAACTATTGGTCTTGGCCGCCACTCCCGGCGTGGCCGAGTAACTCTGATCTATCCGCAAACGGCTCAACTGCACGTTGGGCACATAGGTTTGCTGTAGCGCATTCAGCAAGCTGCCCTGCAAAAACCGGGCCGCGCTCAATTGCTCCAGCGCATCCATCCGGTTCTGCGTTTCCGTGAATTTCTTCTGGTTGGCCAGCACCTGCGCGTAGGCGTTGGTGTGCGACTGAATATCGGTCTCGACCTGGCTCAACCCGCTTTTTTCGATCATGAATTCCAGCCAGGTCGAACTGAACCATACCAGCGAGAGCGCCACCAGAAATGCGCCGATGAAAATCGCGCGTTTGACTGGGTCGCGCCGGCGCAAATCTTCTTCCGCCAGCGCCTCGGCCAACAAATTGATTCGTATGGGCATATTCTTAAAAAGCCGCCAGCGCGGCACCGATGGCCACCGTCAGTTGCGATCCGATATGGTCAATCTCCACCGCCTGCTGCCCCGGCAGCGCCAGTTGCAAAAACCCGGTCGGGTTCCAGGTCTTGCACTCCAGCAGCAATTCCGAATGGAGCATTTGCAATATCATTTCCGACCGCGCCGACGCGCCGCTCATGTAAACTTGCTGCACCGGACGGTCCTGCTGATGTTCGAAAAAATCCAGCGACGCCCGGATTTCGCGGCCCAGCGGAATCACCTGCATCTGCAAAGCCGATTCCACTTCCGGGGCCATGCCCACTTTGATGCCTTCGGCCTCCGCATAGCTGATGCCCATGGATTCGGCCAGCCCCGCCGTCAGTTTGTCGCCGCCGATGTTCACCACGCGGGTCAAGGCCAGTTCGCCGCGATCCAAAATGCAAACGACGGTATGTTTGAAACCGATGTCCACCAGAGCCAGCGTTTCTTTCGCGAAAACCTCCGGCAACGCCTGCTCGAACGTGTTGATCGGGCCGATCAGACCAGGCAACATGCATTCCGCCGACAAACCCGCCAACTGGGTTGCCCGCAGGAAATCCGCGACCAATTGCTGCTTGGCCGCCGCCGCCAGGACTTTCAATTTGGGCGCGCCGCCCGCCGCACTTTTTTCATTGGGCGACAGCGTGCGCGGCGGGATGATATAGCAGTCGAAAACGTGGTTCGGCAGGTCTTGCTGGAGATAATTCTTGTGGTTGACCTTGAGAATCTGCCGCATTTCATCCAATGGAATCTGCGGCAGTTCGATCTGGCGCACCATGGCATCTTCCAGCCCGACCGCCACGCTGATGAATTTGGTCGTGCTGCCCAGCGCTTCGGCCACCGATTTCAGGTGGTCGCCCAGCAGTTCCGGGGAAATTTTTTTATCGAAGATTGGCGCATCCAACAGCGCATACCGAGTCAGCGCGAGAATTTCGCCGCGACGTTCAAATAGCACCGCCTTGGTGGTGCGGCTGCCCAGATCAACGGCGATCATCTGGGCACGCTTTTTCCTGGAGATGCTGTTGAGAAATGGCAATGGCAAAGCCATGATTTTATATAACGATGTTTGTCTCGCAAGCCAAGCTGCAATTTTTGCACTCGGCAACATTTTCCTGTCCGATGCATACAAGCAGTTGTCGCGCCAAGCCGCCGGGCTGGGCGCAAAGTCATCTCCGCCCCGTTTTCTGTCCGAACTCAAGCCGTTCTTGTCTTGAAATGGATCGCGGCTCAAGTCATTTCCCGCGCCCGCTGTCTTGCCATGTCCAGAAAAGCATCCAGCAGCGGCGTGTTTTTGCCACGCCATAATGCGCCGATAAGCGCCGGCGGAAAATTTTTCAGCGGCAGCGCCTTGATATTTTCCGGCAATTCCTTTTTCGGCACCGCCACCGAAAGCCCCACGCCCAGCCCGTTTGCCACATAAGTCTCAATCAAATCAGTGGAACTGGCTTCAATCGTCGGAAACCATTCCACGCCAAGTTCCGCCAGTTTGGCCTGGAAAATTTTGGTCAGCACCTCCTGCGCCGGCAGGCAAATCAGCGGCTCGCCGATCTTGTCGCGCGCCCACAATTCCTCCACCGCTTTGAGTTTGCTCGTTTTGGGCACCAGCAAAATCATCGGCAGTTCCAACAGCACCTGCGACTGAAATCCCGGCGGCGGCTGGCGGTCAACGAGCGTGATGACCATGTCCACTTCATCTTTGGCCAGCAGTTCGCCCAGCCGGGCGGCATATCCTTCGCGCAACGACACCTTCACACCGGGAAATTTTTTCCTAACCCCGGTCAACAATTGCGGCAGATGATCGCGCAACACAATGGTTGAAGCACCCAGCCGGAACAGCCGGGCCTGACCGCCTTGCAGTTCATCCGCCACCTTGTCGAGATTGGCGAAAAACGGTTGCGCGAAGGCAAACAGCTTTTCGCCTTCCGCCGTCAGCGCGAACGGCCGCCGTTGAAACAGCGTCACGCCCAGGAATTCTTCGAGCTGCGCCACCTGCGCGCTCACCGCCGGCTGCTGGATGCCGTAGGGAATATTCCGCACCGCCGGCATGATGCCGCCGTGCTTGGCGACGTAATAAAACAGTTCGAGGTGATGGACATTCATGGAGCCAGACAATGTTGGCTCTAGTTTTATCAAATAAAGCCGCCACCGCAAGGATCATGCCCGCAGGTTGCTGTCCTTATTTCAAAAAACGGTGGGGCGAGCGTCCCCACGAGCCGTCGTGAGCCTTGGGTTTGAGCGGCTCGCGAGGACGCTCGCCCCACCAGCCATTGGGCCACCGGAAGGTGCGGAAGCTTTCGCGCCGGAAATCTTTTTCGCCATGCCGCAGATTGGAGAAGCGCGGCGGTGGCCGGCATCAATGTGGCGGGGAGGGATTCAATCGCTCATCGGGCAGCTTGGCCGACGCCATCAACGGTTTTGGTAGGGACGACTTCCACGACGTTCCTTGTGTTAGTATGGGAAGATGCGGCGATTGCCAAAGACGCGGCACGCGCGGCTCCTTCTCACCCCTCGCTCATCGGCTGGATGCAGATTTGGCACGAGAATCTGAAGATTTGCTGTCTAATTTTAGACATTTGCCAGCGGTATCTGCGGATACCGACCCCAAATCTGGAAAAGTGGAACCCAAATCCGCAGATGCGCACGCGTCGTCCGCAGCTCACGGGCGCAGGCGGGCAGGGGAGCGGGCATGATTCTTCCACCACGCTGCCAAATCCTCGGCCCCGCCATAGCAATACCCACGCGAACGAGCCTCGCCGCAGAGTTTCGGGCGCAAATCCGGTTCTTTGCGGTTTGCGGGGATCTTCGCGGTATCGAATTGGCTGAAAAATTATTGAAATGAACCGGGCTAAAGCTTGAAGATGGCGGCGCGTGTTTATGAATTCATCCTGCCAGCCGCTTCGCCAGCGCGTTTTCGTGTTGGGCGCAATGTTTGTCGCTCTGGTTTTTGAGCCGTCGAAGGCGGCCTCGGTGGTGACGGCTGCCGATGCCGTCACTTATCCTGACGGTCGGCCGGCGGCCAAGTATCGGCTCGCAGCGCAGGATTATGGCCCGGTGTTGCGGCACGGCGATGGTCCCGGCCAATGCGACTATCTCGGTGCCCGCGATGTTTGGGTCTGGGCGACGGGCGGCAACTATTACATGCATTACGACGGTGCCGGCACGAATGGCTGGCTGGCCTGCTTGGCCACGAGCAAGGATCTCGTTCATTGGAGCAAACAAGGTCCGGTGCTGCCGCTGGGCGAAGCGGGAACCGACGATTCAGCTTCCGCATCTTATGGCGCGACTTTCCAGCAAGGCCGGAGCTGGCACCTGTTTTATCTCGGCACGCCGCACACCTCGCCCGCGCCGGATGACGTTCCGGCCTTCCCATATCTCACGCTCAAGGCGCGGGCGACTTCGCCGGCGGGGCCGTGGACGAAGCAGCGGGATGTAATTCCGTTTCGCACGCAGCCCGGCACCTATTATTCCGCCACGGCCAGCCCCGGCCAAGTCATCGCGCAACCGGATGGTTTTCGAATGTTCTTCAGCGCCTCAACCGCCAGTCCTACCTTGCGCACACTGGGCATCGCGCGAACCAGGAACTTGGACGGGCCGTGGCAGCTTGATGCGCAACCCATCGTGCCCGCGGCGGAGCAGGTGGAGAACACGTCGCTTTATCACGAGCTGAAAAGCGGCGTCTGGTGGCTGTTCACGAACCATGTCGGCCTGCGCGACGGCCTTGAATATACGGACGCCATCTGGGTTTACTGGACCACGGATCTCGACCATTGGAATCCGCAAAACAAGGCGGTTGTGCTCGATAGCCGAAATTGTATTTGGTCGCGTCACATCATTGGCCTGCCCTCGGTGGTGAAAGTCGGCCGGCGGCTGGCGATTTTTTACGATGGCAACGCCGCCGAGCAAATGCCGCCGGGAATCAAGAGCCACATGAACCGTGACGTCGGCCTGGCGTGGCTGGATTTGCCGCTGACCGCACCGGTGGCGAATCAAGTGGCGGGTGCCAGCAACCAACTGGCTTCGGCGATTGATCTTCGTCCGGCGTTTCAGAAATGGGGCTTGCCGCTGCGCACGCAAGGCAACCGGGGCACGTGTTCAGTGTTCGCGCTGACGGGCGCGCTGGAGTATGCCTTGGCCAGCCAGCAACAACCGGGGACCGTTCT